>DAOUAB010000062.1:0-13739 GCA_034434015.1 Anaerolineales bacterium | reverse complement strand
CATCGCGGCCGAAGAGGGCGCGATCGTCAAGAACATCGGCGACGCCGTAATGGCCGTTTTCCGCCGGCCGGCGGCGGCTCTGCGCGCCCTGCTGCGCGCCCAGCGCCGGCTGGCGCTGCCCGCCGACGGCGGGCGGCCGCTGCTGCTCAAGGTCGGCGTCCACAGCGGCCCGTGCATCGCCGTCACCCTCAATGACCGTCTGGATTACTTCGGCACCACCGTCAACGCCGCCTCCCGGCTGGTGGAACTCTCGGACGGCTCCGAGATGGTCCTCTCCACCGCCGTCCGCTTCGACCCCGAGGTGAACGCCCTGCTCGCCGATCCGGCCAACGCGCTGATCGCGACGCCGGACACGACCACGCTCAAGGGCTTCGACCAGGAACGGTTCGAAATCTGGCGAATCCGGCCCGCAGGCTGATCGGCGCGCCGGCCAGCATCCCTAAGACGCCGGCGGGGTTTTAGCATTGTGGGAGAACCTCCAAATATGAAAATCGCCATAGTTGGGGCCGGCGGTGTGGGCGGCTATCTGGGGGGAACGCTCGCCCGCGCCGGGCATGACGTCACCCTGATCGCCCGCGGGGCGCATCTGCAGGCCATGCGCGCCCACGGCCTGAGAATTCAGAGTGTGCATGGGGACTTTGTGATTGACCCCGTGCAGGCCACCGACCGGCCCGCCGAAGTCGGCCCGGTGAATTTGACAATCTTCGCCGTAAAAACGTATGATATAGCTGAGGCCGCAGAGATGTCCCGCCCTCTCGTCGGCCCGCATACGGCCGTACTGCCTTTGCAAAATGGAGTTGAGAGTGCGTCCCGGCTCGGCGACGTGTACGGGCGTGAGGCCGTTCTGGGCGGGGCCGTCTGGATCGTTTCGGCGGTGGTCGAGCCGGGCGTCATCCGGCAGGAAAGCCAGCTCCGGCGGATGGTGATCGGCGAACTGGACGGCCAGAGGACCGGCCGGGTCCAGGCCATCCGCGACGCGCTCGCCCAGAGCGGGTTTACCGTCGAAGTAACGGATCAAATCGAGAAGATCCTATGGACGAAGCTCCTGTTTATCGCCTCGTTCAGCGGAATCACGAGCGTGACTCGCGCCCCAGCCGGACCCGTCCGGGCCTGCGCCGAGTCACGTTTGCTTTTGAGGCAGGCCATGCAGGAGATTGAGGCCGTGGCGCGGGCCCGCGGCGTTCCGCTGGACGCGGACGTCGTCGACAAGACGCTGGCCCTGGTGGACGGGCTTGACCCGGGGGCCACCACCTCCATGCAGCGCGACGTCATCGCCGGGCGGCGCCTGGAGCACGAGGCGATCAACGGGGCCGTCGTGCGCGCCGGGCGCGCGCTGGGGGTGCCCACGCCCGCGCATGAGTTCTTCTGGACGTGTCTGAAGGTGGTGGACTCCATGGCGGCCGGCGAACGGTCATGAGCCGCAAGGGCCAACCGCTGCGGGTGGAGATCGTGGCCTACGCCCCGACGGCGTTCTATCACTGTACGCACTGCGAGGTCGTCTGGCAGCAGACCGGGTTCAGCCAGGGCCTCCACGCCGAACAGGTGCGCAGCGCGCTGCCGCCCGACCTGCAACAAGACTATCAGGCGGTCTCAGACTGGGTCCGCCGCCTGCTCCGCGAACACTGCGACCGGGTCGTGATCCGGGTGATTGACGCCGTCTCCATCCAGGGCTTGTGGAAAAGCGTCCGGCATGGGCTGACGCGCTACCCGGCGGTGATCGTCGGGGGGCGGCGGTTTGTGGGGGCCGATTTCGCGGCGGCCGAAGCGGAGATCGCCCGGCAGGCCGAACGGGTCCCGGCCTGAAGCGCAGTCCGGCCTGGAAAGGAGGCGCCTGAGCACAGCCAACATCCTGTTTTCCGACCACAACCCACCGGCCTCTTGACGCCCGTTCACTCGGAGGACAATCATGAACACGCTATGGGTTGTCGTTATCGGGGCGATCGTCATTTACCTGGCCTACAATTTCTACGCGAAGCGCATTGACCGGGAGGTCATCCAGACCAGCGAGAAAAGGGCGACCCCGGCCAAGCTGTACATGGACGGCGTGGACTTCATGCCGGCCAGCCGCAACGTGCTCTACGGTTACCATTTCAAGTCGATCGCCGCCGCCGGGCCAATCGTCGGCGTGATCACGGCCGCCAACCTGTGGGGCTGGCTCCCGGCGATCCTGTGGCTCATCCTGGGGGTCTCGTTCATCGGGTGGGCCAGCGACTACAGCGCCATCATGGTCTCGGTGCGCAACGACGGCAACAGCATGAGCGCCATCGCGCACAAACTGATCGCGCCGCGCACGCGCACGATCCTGTTTGTGTTCATCTTCTTCTACCTGCTGCTGGTGGCCGGCGCCTTCGTCGGCATCCTGGCCGCCATCCTGGCCGCCTTTCCGGACGTGCCCTTTGGCATCTTCATGCTGGCCGTGATGGGCCTGGTCGCCAGCCAGATGCTGTACAAGTGGAAGATGAGCCTGCCGTTGACCACGGCCATCGTCGTGCTGGTGACCCTCGGCGCGATGATTCTCGGCCCGTTCGGCCAGACGCGCAATGAGCAGGGCCAGCTCGTCCAGGGACCGGTGGGCCAGGCCGTCGCCGGGTTGAACAGCGCCATCAACAGCCTCACCGGCGGCCAGGCGTTGTACACCGTGTCCGATCCGACGGCCGCCGACCCGCGCATCCCGGCGCCGGGCGCGGACGGCACGCGGCCCAAGACGGCCGTCTATGACCCGGCCACCGGCCTGATCAGCACCCTGCCCTCCTACCTGTTCTGGGTGCTGTTCCTGTTCGTCTTCTCGTACCTGGGCGCCAACTTGCCGATCTGGCGCTTCGCCCAACCGGTCAACTACATCGGCTTCTGGATCACGCTCATCACCATCGTGCTGAGCGCCATCGGCGCCCTGCTGGCGCCGATCACGGGCATCACCGACGCGAGCGGCGCGCGCATCGGGGACTTCGCCCTGGCGGCGACGAAGGACCTGGGGTTCGTCCTGGACCCGACCAAGGCCTGGCAGCCGATCTGGCCGATGCTGTTCGTCACCATCGCCTGCGGCGCGATCTCGGGCTGGCACGCCCTCTTCGGCTCGGTGGGCACGGCCCGGCAACTGGAATACGAGACCGACGCGCTGCCGGTGGGCGGCGGCGCCATGTTCTCCGAGAACACCCTGGCCCTGCTCTCGCTGGTGGCGGTGTCCATCGCCGGCGCGGGCGGCGGCGGCGGACGCTTCGCGGCCGGCGTCGGCAAGCTCCTCTACGCCGGGACCTTCGGCGCTCTGCCCGAAGATTTCGGCCGGGCGCTCGGCTTCGGCGCGTTCGTCGTGATCGTGCTGACGGTGGTGCAGCTGGTCTTCCGCGTCATGCGCGTGACGCTGACGGAGTGGGTCGGCGAGACGGTGCCGGCGGTGAAGAACATGCACGTCTCCAGCATTATCTCGATGCTGCTGACGCTGGCGCTGGTGCTGACGGGCACCTGGGTCTACCTGTGGCAGTTGTTCGGCGCCTCCAACCAGTTGATGGCGGCGCTGAGCCTGCTGCTGGTGACCGTCTGGCTGAAGAGCGAGAAGCGCAACCCGGCCTACGCGTTGTGGCCGATGCTGTTCATGTATGTCACCACGCTGGCCGCGACGCTGGTCACCGCCCGCAACCTGTATGTCACCATCGCCACGCGGCCGGCCCTCGGCGCGCTGCCCGTGGCGGGCGCGTGGGCGATGATCGTGGTGGCGGGCCTGCTGTTTGTGGCGGCGCTGATGATCGGTTACGACGGCTGGCAGGCTTACCAGCGGTATGGCCGGGGCGAAAGGCCGGCCGCCCGCCCGGCGCCAGCCGGGGATTGACCTCACCCCCTTCCCCCGGCCTGACGGCCGCCCTCTTCCCCTCGCCTGGCAGGCGAGGGGAAGAGGGTCGGGAGGTTAGGGCGAGGTACGTTGGCCCATCTGCTCGGCCAGCGCCCGCAGCGCGTTGAAAACCTGAGCGGCCTCCGCCTGGCGAGGGTCGGGCAGAGGCACATGCAGTTCCAGCTGGGGATATTCCCGGCGCGAGGAGAGCCGCCAGACCATCGGTTGAACGCGCCGCGCGGCCTCCAGCAGGGCCGGCGCCAACGGCCGGGACAGCGGCCGGGAGGGCGACGGGGCGCGGAAGTACGCCCCGTCGCCCAGAGGCTCCTGTTCCCACTGCCGGGTTTCGCTGCGGCCCCGGGCTTCCTGTTCGCTCCAGCTGCCGGGGGCCAGGCAATCGAATTCATAGGGCGGCGGGTGGGTGATCTGGCCGCGCACGATGAGCGTGTCCCGCCGCCCTTGCCGGCGGGCGGCCAGCCAGAACCAGGGCACGTCGCGCGGCTCCAGGACCAGCAACAGCTCGACCCGGCGAAACGGCGGTTTGGCCTGGCCGATGGTCAGCGCGACCACCGACGAGCCCAGCCAGCGCAGGGTCGTCTTTTCGCCCAGGCGCGGCAGCCCGGCCTGCATCCACTTCAGCACGGCATTGCCGCGCCGAATGTTCCAGACCACGCCGAGGGCAAACCAACCCATGACCACGGCGACGAGAAAAAAGAGCAGGGCCTGAGACGCATCCATGGGTCGTCTTCGGGTATGATTGGGGTCGGCGGTGATTGTAAACCCAACCCAAGAGGAACGCCAATGTCCGCGCCGTCGTATGCGCCACACCCCGACCGCCGGTCAGCCCGCCCGAGCTGGCTGACGGGGCTGCGCGAGTTCCTGTTCGGCATGTTCGGCTATGAGTTCGCGCATCACTCCCTGGAGATGCGCGCCAGCCTGGAGAGCCTGTTCATGCTGGCGACCGTCGGCGACATGATCGGCGTGCCGATCCTGCCGCCGTATTACAGCCTGCGCCTGCTGCCCTACGTCGTGCCGCAGATCGCCGCCTGGAAGCGGCGCGTCCTGCGCGAGAAGGAGTTCACCGACGAGCACGATTACCACCTGCACGGGTTGTGATTCGCTGCCGCCGGCCACCGCCAACCCATCCCCACCCCGAGAGGCGACCATGCCCGACGAACCCAGACCTAAAAAAGGCGTATTGCAGAATCTCAAGGAAATCATTTACGGCATGGCGGCGCACGACATGAGCCGTTATGCGGTGCGCACCCGCGCCAGCATGGAGCACCTGTTCATCCTGATCACCATGGGCGACTTGCTGGGCATCCCCATCCTGCCGCCGTATTACAGCCTGCGCCTGCTGCCCTACGTCGTGCCGCAGATCGCCACCTGGAAGCGGCGCATGCTGCGCGAAAAAGACGTCTCGGACGCGATGTTCTAGGAGCGGCTGGCGGTTAGCCGCTAGCGCCAAGCGGAGCGCTCATGTCACTCAAAGAGACCTTTCTCAAGAACCCGGACCAGCGCTACGTCATGTTCGGCGGCAAGGGCGGACTGGGGAAGACCACCTTCTCGGCCGCGACGGCCTTCTGGCTCGCCTCGCAGGGCAAGAAAGTGCTGGTCTTCTCGGTAGACCCGCAGGCCAGCCTGTCCGACATCTTCGAGCAGAACATCTTCGGCAAGGGGCCGGTGAAGATCAAAGAGAATCTGTGGGCGCAGGAGATCGACGCCGACAGCCACATCCGCGCCTACCAGGGGGAAATCCGGCAGAAAATCCTGGACATGTACGGCTTCGACGCGGTGCCGGACGAGATCGAACAATACATCCAGGCGGCCAGCGCCGAGCCGGCCATGGAAGAGAGCGCCATCTTCGACGCCGTCGTGGACATCGTCGTGAAAGGCGACTACGACTACTACATCTACGACCTGGTGCCGCTCGGTCACGCGCTTTATTATCTGAGCATGGCCAAGGTCTACGACGAGTGGATCAACCGCATCACCAAGCTGCGCGAGGAGATGCGCGAATACGAAGAGATGGTCTCGCGGCTCAAGCAGGAGAAACAGACCGAGGAGGACCACATCCTCGGCGAGCTGACCTACATCAAGAACCGGATCAACGCCTCCAGCCGCATCCTGACCGACCGCCAGAAAACGGCCTTCTTCTTCGTCGTGGTGCCCGAGGAGATGATTATTCTCGACACGCAGAAGGCCGCCAAGCTGTTCGCGGCCTTCGACGTGCCCATTGCCGGCTATGTCGTCAACCGCGTCGTGCCGCGCGAACTGCTGAACCAGGACATCCCGCCGTATTTGCGCCACCGGATCGAGATGCAGGACCGGCACCTGAACCGGATTCGGCAGGAACTCGGCGACCAGGTTCGCGCGCACGTCCCCGAGATGGAGCGCGACGTGACCGGCCTGGCGATGATTGAGAAGCTGGCCGGGATCATGTACGCGGCGTGACGAGGCTTGCGAAAGGTCACATCATGGGACAGATCGAAACTTCCATGCGCCAGTACTTCACCGCGCACCCGGACCTCCGCTTCGTGTTTTTCGGCGGCAAAGGCGGCGTGGGCAAGACCGTCTCGGCGGGCGTCACCGCCCAATGGCTGGCCGGGCAGGGCAAACGCACGCTGCTGGCGTCCACCAACCCCGTCCACAGCCTGTCCGGGCTGCTGGGGCAGGATGTGTTCGGCCAGCACACGGCGGTGGCCGGCGTGCCCAACCTGTGGGCCTACGAGATCGACACCAAGGACACCATCGAGCGCAGCAAGGTGGAAATCCGCGAGAAAATCCAGTGGTTTCTCAAATTCGCCGACATCTCCACCAAGGCCGAGGACTTCGTCGAGTCGGCCACGATGAACCCGGCTTTCGAGGAGTCGGCCATGTTCGAGAACATGATCGACCTGATGTTCAAAGCCGAGTACGACGCCTACGTGTTCGACACGGCGCCGACCGCCAACGCCCGGCGGCTGCTCGGCATGTCGAAGGTGTATTCCCTGTGGGTCAACAAGATGCTCAAGAGCCGTGAAGAGGCGCGCAGCCTGCGCGAGATGCTCTCCTTCACGAAGAAGAAAGAGAAGGACCCGCTGATGGAGTACCTGATCTCCTTCCGCGACCGGATGGGGCATGCCCGCGACCTGCTCACCAACCCGGAGCAGACCGCCTTCTTCTTCGTCACGCTGCCGGAGGCGCTGCCGATTGCGGTCATTACCCGCTTCATCGGCTGGTTCCACGATTTCGGCATCCCGGTGGGCGGGGTCGTCGTCAATATGCTGATCGACCGGGCCCAGGTCAAGCCGGAGTCGCCCGAGTTCGTCCGCAACCGGGTGGCGATGCAGGACCATTACATGGACGACATCTGGCGCAAGTTCGATGGGATGGTGCGCGCCACCGTGCCGCTGTACGAGACGGAGGTGCGCGGCACGGCCTCCCTGGCCCGCATGGGGAGCGCCCTGTTCGCCTGAGCCGCCCCGCCGAATGCCCGCTCCCCTTCAGCGCGTTCATCGCCTCCTGGCGGAGGTGCTTTACGGCCTGGCCGTTCACGACCAGGTGCGCGCCCTGGCGCGCCAGCGCGGCCTGCTGGAGCACCTGTTTGTGCTGATCAGCTTCGGCGACCTGCTCGGCCTGCCGATCCTCCCGCCCTACTACAGTCTGCGCCTGCTCCCCTTCATCGTCCCGCTCATCAACAACTGGAAACGCCGCATGCTGCGCGAGCGCGACCTGTTGGACTCGATGTTCTAGCCGGCTTCTTCCCGGCCGCCGAGGTGCGCTCGTGATCATCCCCAGACCAGCGCCGTCCATCACCCTCAAACGACCCGCGGACATCGCCGCCATGCGCGAGGCCGGCCGCCTGGTGGCCCAGTGTTTTGACCTGCTCCAGCACGCCATCGCGCCCGGCGTGCGGTTGATGGACCTGGACCGGCAGGTGGCCGCGCTGATCAAGGAGCGCGGCGCGCAGCCGCTCTACAAGGGCTATCGCGGCAACCCGCCCAGCCACCCGCCTTTCCCGGGCGTCATCTGCGCGTCGGTCAACGACGAAATCTGCCACGGCCTGCCGGACCAACGCGCCCTGCGCGAGGGCGACATCGTCGGCATCGACATCGGACTGAAGTACAAGGGCTACTGCGGAGACGCGTGCGTGACGTTCCCGGTCGGGGCGATCTCGGCCGAGGCGCAGAAGCTGCTGGCCGTCGCCCAGGAGTGCCTGCGGCGCGGGATCGCGGCGGCCCAGGTCGGGCGCCACCTGAGCGACATCGGCGGCGTGATCCAGGCCTACGCCGAGAGCCAGGGGTTCAGCGTGGTGCGCGAGTGGGGCGGGCACGGCATCGGGCGCAACCTGCACGAGCCGCCGTCGGTGCCGCATACCGGCCCGGCCGGCCAGGGCCCGCGCCTGCGGCCCGGCATGGTCTTCACCATCGAGCCGATGATCAACGCCGGCGGCCCGGACTGGACGCTGCTCAAGGACGGCTGGACGGTGGTGACCAGCGACCGCTCCCTGTCCGCCCAGTTCGAGCACACCATCGCCATCACCGAGAAGGGGCCAGTGATCTTGTCGGAGTTGTGAGACCGATTACAGAGGACAGCGCCTGGACGCCAGACGATCCTCGACGCTCTGTGCTCGGTTGTCTGTCAACTGTCATCGGGACAACAAATACCGCAGGTCTGCGGCCATGTCCACCGGCGGGACCCCGAACGGCCACACCAGGCGCACGTAACCTTGGCGGTCGACGACGGTGACGGTGGAGGTGTGGTTGACCAGGTAGCCCAGCGCCTGACTGCCGCCCTCGACTTTCTCGAAATAGATGCCGAACGGCGCGGCGGCGGCCGTCACCTGATCGAGTGTGCCGCTCAGGCCGATGAAATTCGGGTCGAAGTTGCGGGCGTAAGCCGCGACCGCCTGGGGCGTGTCCCGCTCGGGGTCCACCGAGATCATGATCACCTGCACATCCGCGGCCTGCGCGCCCAGCGCGGCCACGGCCCGCGCCACGTCCCCCAGGGTGGCCGGGCAGATATCCGGGCAGGTGGTGTAGCCAAAGTAGAGCAGGACGAGACGGCCCTGGAAATCGCTCAAGCGCACCATCCGGCCGTCCTCGCCCGGCAACGCGAAGTCCGCCGCCGGCGCAGTCGAGTCCAGCAGCATGCCGTGCAGGTCAGGCGGGGCGGCGGCGGAGAGGAGCTGGCGGCCCACCAGCGCGGCGGCGGCCGCGAACCCCAGTCCCAAGAACGCCCCTGCGATCAAGAGTCCGAGCCGTTTCATTCCGAGTAGCATCCAAACAGGTGCGCGGCCTCATAGGCGTATTTTGCCAGGCCCTCGCTGTTGCGCGTCTCGGCGGCCACCAGGCGCAGATCGCGCAGCAGCCGGGCCGTCGTCGGCAGGTACTGGGCATATTCGGCGCGCAGGATGCCCCAGCCGTCCGCCAGCCACAGGCGCGTGTCCAGATCGAGACTTCCATCCGGCAGCGGGCGATACAGGACGTCGAAGCCGCCCATCACCGCCTGGCGCAGGCGGACCTCGTCGCCGGTCAGAAAGGTCCAGCGCGCGAAGTCGGCGCCGACCGCCTCGCCGTACCGGCGCAGCGCCGCCGGCGTGTCGCGTTCGGAGTCGACCGTGATGGTCACCAGCTGGATGGGCGCGTCGCGCAGGTCGGGCTCGGCCAGCGCGGCCTGCACCTCGCGCAGCAGGGCCGTCGGGTCCTGGCAAGGGTCCACGCAACGCGTATAGGTGAAGGTGTACAGCGTGATCTTTCCGCGCAGGTCGTCACTCGACACGGTCCGCCCGTCCTGGTCCGTCAGCGCGAAGCCGGGCGCCAGCCGCAGGCGCGGCAGCACCTTGATGGGCTGGAGCGCGGCGAACAGAAACACGCCAATCAGGGGCAGCCCAAGCAAGCCAGCCAGGCTATACATGAGGGTGCGGCGCATGACGAGATTGTACCGTATCCGCCAAAACAAAAGGCAGCCTGACGGCTGCCTGGGTGTGTGCCCCTATGGGGATTCGAACCCCAGTTTTGGCCTTGAGCGGGCCAGCCGTCTACCTACTTCCCATAAGACGCGTCATTGGCGCGTAGTTGGCGAATGCGCTCAGCCGCCGAGCCTGGCTGTAACGCTCCACCATACCCGGATCGGACCAGCGACCGGCGTCCTGCAGCAGCGGCAACGGACAGCCGGCTTCAATCGCCATCGTCGCCATGGATCTCCGCAGCGCGTGAGGGCTGAAGTGCCGCACACCGGTGTCGCGCGCCAGCCGCCTGGCCCAGCATCGCAGGCCATCCCGAGTCAGCGGGCCGCCGCGAAACCTGGCTGACGTCATCAGGCTCACGAACACAGTCCCGCAGCTCTGGCGCGCTACCTGCGGACGCACGGACAACCATTCCGCCAGCAATGACCCGGTATACAGGCTGAACGTCCCGAACTTCTCCTGACCGCCCTTGACGATGACGGAAAAGAGCAGGCGGTCCAGGTCGATGTCGGCCAACATCAGCCGGCAGACTTCGGTCGCGCGCAGACCTGAGTCGATCAGCAGCGCAAACAGCGCCACATCGCGCTTGCCGGTGATGGTGCTGGTGTCCAGCGAGCACAGCACCTGGAGAGCCTCGTCGTTGCTGAGCGTCCGCTGCAATCGCTTCCGCACCGGCGGCACGCGCAGCCTGGCCGCAGACAGGCTGCCGTGCACGCGGAAGAAGCTCTTGAGCGCGCTGACGGCATTCCCTTTGGCGCTCGGACCTACCGGCCGGCTCTCCAGATAGCGCGCCAAGTCCTCGGCGGTTGACGCCGCCGAGCCCCCCCACCGGAAAAACATCTCCAGATCGAGCGCATACGCTTCTAGCGTCCGTTCGCTCAGCGGGCGGCCGTCGCGCTGGCGCGCCCGTTTCCTCCAGAACTCCAGTTCGTTCTCCATGCTCCTTCTCCCCCGTGGTCGCGGGCAGTGGTCTGTGGTTGTCCTTGCAATCGGCGTGCCACAGTCCAAATAAAAAGCGGCCACGGACTCATCGAGTCCGCGCCGCCATGACCGGCGCGCGCTCACCGCTGCGGCCGACGTCTCGGCCGCCAGGTCTGCCGAAGGCAGACATGCGAAGCGCCAGCTGAACCACCAGCCGGCGCCACGCTCCCGTAGGAGGTCCAAGGCCATGCATTAGCGGCCCGGCCCGCCGCACTCACTGTATGTCCAACGAGTCGAAAAGTCAACAACCAAACACTAACCCGTAGGAGAGATAGATGTCAATGCACACCGCACCCGCGCAGACCCAGCAAACTCCATCCGAAGCCGAGCTGCTCGGCACGCTCGTCGAGCGCTGCCCGCAGCTGCATGACCCCGCCGTCGCCGCGCGCCTGCTGGCCGCAGCCCGCATGGCTCTGCGCGCGTTCTCCAGCGGCGAGTTCGAGAACGCCGCTTTGCGGCGCGAAGTGGTCGGCCAGCTTTCCGCCGCCATCGCCCGCGCCGAGGCCGGAGTCCCGCGCGCATGAAACACAGGCATATCTCCCCGCCCGCAGCCATCCGCGCCGCCATGCTGGCGCTGATCACCGGGTTGGCCGTCGTCCTGGCCGCGCTGGCAATGATGGTGACCACCCAGTATTGGCAGATCAACACGGTCGTGGCGCGCTGGCAGTTGCCCGGTCCCACGCAACCCGCGTTGCCGATGGGCCTGACCTGGACCGAAACGGGCGGCGATCATGATTGATGACGACACCCCGGAAAACAGACGCGCCCAATGGGTCGCGCGCCTGAAGGGCGGGCCGATCACGATGCTGCTGTTCCTGTGCATCCTGAAGCGGTCCGTCCACGAGAAGGAGATGGTCCGGCGCCTGATCTGGGACAAGGCCACCGTCCGCAAGCACCTGCGCGTGCTCGAGTCTGAAGGCCTGGCCGTCCACGTCGACGAGTTCTGGCAGCTTCCATCGGCGGGCCGCCAGCTGGCCCTGCACATCATCCTGGACGCTCCCGAAGAGGGTGTAGGGGAAATAGCCCCGGCGTCCGACGCGCAAGGGTCCGTTATTGTCCGGAAACAGCGAGAAATTCTCTCGCCGAGTATTAGTATTGGTTTTAGAGAATCTGACTCTATCAATGATTCTGTAAAGACTAATAATACTCGCGCGAGAAAATTTCTCGCTGGCCCCGGCGAAGGACACGACCCCAACTCGGCTCCGCAGCACATCTCCAATATCCAGAACGCCCTGAGACTCAAAGGCGCTCCCGCGCCGGTCACAGACGATCCGTTTCCGCCCGATTTGCGCCAGTGCGTCGAAATGCTCGTGCGCGAGACCGGCGCGCCCCGGCGCAAGGCCGAGTTAGCCGTCGCGCGCTCGCCCTGGGACTCGCCCAAAATCATGGCCCAGATTATGGCCTGGAAGCGATATCGCAAAACGCCGGCCGCGGCCGGCATCAGGCCGAGCGGGTTCCCGTTCCTGGTCATGGCCCGGATCGCAGCCGGCGAAGAGCTAGACGAGCGTCTGAATGACCAGGAAACCTGCAGCTCCTGCGGCATCGCGGATGGCTCTCATGCCGCCAATTGTCCGCACAAGTATGACGGTTTTCTCACTGTTATCGGCCACACCTAGCGAGGCCATAATGCCAAAAAAAACCAACCCTCAATCGCCCGCCAAGCCGCCCGCCGCACAGCCTGCCGGCCAGCTCGTGTACGTGACGCCGGCCCAGCTCAAGATTCATCCACACAACATGAGGCGTTTCTACCCGCGCGACGACGTGCGCAAGATCGCCGACAGCATCCGCGCCAACGGCGGCGTCCTGCAGCCGCTCCAGATCACGCCCAACGGCGAGGCCGGCTGCTATTACGTCGTCGACGGCAACTTGCGCACCCAGGCGGCGCAGTTGCTGGGCGCGGAATGCCCGCCGCTCAAGGCCGAGGTGCATACCGACTCGACCGTGGTCGACCAAATGCTGGCCATGGTCGTGCACAACACTCACCGCTTCGACGTGGATCCGGTCAGCGAGGGCCTGCACTACGCCGCGCTGCGCGCCGAAGGATTGACCCTCTCGGAGATCTGCGAGCGCACCGGGCAATACTACGCGCGCGTGTCAGGCCGGCTCAAGCTCACGCAGCTCGACGAGTCGATCCAGCAACTGATCGCCGACGGCCTGCTGCCACACCATCAGAACGCCGTCGATGCGCTGCTCTCCGTGCCCGCGCGCGCTCGCGTGCCGCTGGCCCAGAAGCTGGCCGAGCGCGGCGCAGGAGTCAAGACCATCGTCGCGGCGTGCGCCCGCGCCGTCCAGGAGATGGGGACGCGCGCCACGCCGCCCACGCGCACCCGGCGCTTGGTAGAGACGTCCGGGCCGGACGTCTCTGACTCGCCGATGCTCGCCCGCGCGCAGGCTCTGGCCGGCCAGCATCCCGATCCGGGCATCTCCGTGGCCGCGGCCGATGTGCGCGCGGCCGCGCGCGAGATGTGCGCGGTCTGCGAGGTCAACGCTGACGAGTTGCAGGCGCGTTTCCCGGAGCCGGCCTGGACTCTCATCTCGGCGTCGGCGGCGAAAGTTTGCGACGACTGTAACCTGCGCCGCCTGGAACGGTTCTGCGCGGCCTGCCCGGGCGTGCAGGTCCTGCGCCACATGCTGGCCGGAGCGCGTCTTCAGTCCGGCAGGGCGGTGGGCCATGCGTAAGGGCGTTTCGGGAAACGCCCCTGCTTCGATGGACGACCTCGTCGCCGTCGCCGTCGCTCACGGCGAGCTGGCCGCCGGCGTTGCGCCCGCCATTGTCGCTGCTCGGCTTGGCGGCATATCGGTCAAGGCCCGGCCCAACCTGGAGCGCGCCTACAACGCCCCGTGGACGGATGCCGAAGACGCCGTCCTGCGCGCCAACCACGGCGTGCTGAGCGAGGCCGAGATCGGGGCGCTGGTGGGCCGCACAGCCACTGCCGTCCGCATCCGCTGGAAGCGCGAACTGCGCCTAGCGCCGCCGTCCAAAGA
>DAOUAB010000061.1:0-20833 GCA_034434015.1 Anaerolineales bacterium | reverse complement strand
CATCGGCAGCATGCGCGAGAAGGCGGGCGGCTCGTTGGAGAGCGCCGACGGTATCGCCATGACGCCGATCCAGGCCAGCATGAGCTGAAAGGCCGGCGTCCGCGCGCGCCACAGCGCCCGGGCCACGCCGGCCCAGAGCAGCAGCGATGAGAACGGATCGAAGAACGGCCGACCGACCAGGTTGCGCCCGGGCAGCTCGTCGCCGATGAACGACACGCCCAGCCAGACCCGCGCCAGCCCCTGGCCGGCCTGGAGCAGGCTGGCCCAGGCTCCGCCGGCCCGGCCCACGGTCTGCGTCTCGCCGACGTGCGCCAGGAAGATGCCGGGGTTGAAATAGAAAAAGACGAGGAACGGCGCCAGGGCCAGGAAGGCGGCCAGGAAGGCGGCGCCGCCCAGCCACAGCACGCGGCGGCGCGTCAGCGCGCCCGGCCACAGCCAGCGCAGGCCGGTGTAGACGGCCATCCACACCGGCAGGCCCAGCGCCGCTTCGTACGTGTTCTGGCCCAGGCCGGCGACCACGCCCGTGAAGGCCGCCCAGCGCAGGCGGTTGCTCGCGAAGGTCTTATACAGGCCGAGGGCGACCAGCACGGCCGCCAGCGCGCTGGCCGGCATCTGGCCGCCGCCCCGGCTGTAGAGCAGGCCGGAGAAGTGCATGGCCATCGCGGCCGTGGCGGCCAGCGCCCCCCACTGGCGGCCCGGCTCAGGCAAGACGCCGCGCCACAGCGCCAGCAGCGTCGGATACAGCGCGGCCACCACCAGCACACCGGTGGCGGCCGAGGCCGTCCGCGATGAGTAGGCGGCCGGGACGCCCAGCGCCTGCACGAGGGCGGCGGCGTAGATCTGGTAGGCCGAGTTGCCGATGCCCAGGCCCGGCGGCTCCAGCGGGAGCCAGTCCTGGCCGCGCACCACCTCGCGGCCCTTCAGGCCGAACCAGGCCTCGTCCACCCAGAGCGTGTGCGGGACGTCGGTCAGACCGCCGAGACGCAGCAGCGCGGCCAGGGCGACGATCAGGCCGTAGGCCAGCGTGAACCCGTGGCGGCGCGCGCTACCCAGAAGCGCAGACAAGGCCGCCTAAATCGAGATGTAGCCGCCCACCAGGCCGTGCGCGGCCTCCATGATCGTCTCGGACAGCGACGGGTGGGCGTGGACGTTGCGCGCGATCTCCTCGGCCGTCAGCTCCATGTTGTGGGCCAGCGTCAGCTCCGGCAGAAGCTCGGTGACCTCCGGGCCGAGCAGGTGCGCGCCCAGGATCTCGCCGTACTTGGCGTCGCTGACGATCTTGACGAAGCCGGCGTAGTCGTTCAGGCCGAGCGCCTTGCCGTTGGCCTGGAACGGGAACTTGCCGACCTTGACGTCGTAGCCCTTCTCCCTGGCCTCCTTCTCGGTCAGGCCGAAGGACGCCACCTGCGGGCGGCAGTAGGTGGCGCGCGGCATGGCGCCGTAATCCAGCGTCACGGTGTGGCGGCCGGCGATGTTCTCGGCGCAGACGATGCCCTGGGCCGAGGCCACGTGGGCCAGCATCAGCTTGCCGGTCACGTCGCCGATGGCCCAGAGGCCCGGCACATTGGTGGCCAGGCGGTCGTCCACCACAATGGCGCCGCGGTCCAGCGCCACGCCCAGCGCCTCCAGGCCCAGGCCGGCGGCGTTGGGCCGGAAGCCCGGCGCCCAGAGCAGTTGCTCGGCCTCCAGCGTCTCGGCGCCTTTCGGGCCGGTGACGGTCACTTTCACCTGGTCGCCGGAGGCGTCGGCGCTCTCGAACTTCGTGTTGACTTTGACCGTGATGCCGGCCTTGCCGAACTGCTTGCCGAGCTCGGCCCCGACCTCTTCATCTTCGCGCGGCAGCAGGCTGGGCAACATCTCCACGATGGTCACCTTCGTGCCGTAGGCGTTCCAGATGGTGGCGAACTCGCAGCCGATGGCGCCGCCGCCGATGATGATGACCGATTCGGGCCGTTTCTCCTGCAGGATCGCGTCCTGGTACGTCAGCACTTTCTTCCCGTCCGGCTGAATACCGCCGAACAGCGCGACCGTGGCGCCGGTGGCGATGATGATGTGCCTGGCGGTCAGCGTCTTCTGCGATCCGTCCTTGGCCGTCACCGCCACCGTCGTGCGGCTGGTGAGCGTCGCCGCGCCCATGTGGACGTCGATCTTGTTCTTGCGCATCAGGAAGTCGACGCCTTTGGTCAGCCGGGTGGAGACCTGGCGCGAGCGCCTGACCGCCGCGGCGTAATCCAGTTTCAGGTTTTCCAGGCTGAAGCCGAAGTCTTTGCCGCCGTGGCGCAACAGCTCGGCCACCTCGGCGTTCTTGAGCAGCGACTTGGACGGGATGCAGCCGACGTTCAGGCAGACGCCGCCGAGCCATTCCTTGTCGATGATGGCCGTTTTCTGCCCGAGCTGCGCGGCGCGGATCGCGCCCACATACCCGCCGGGGCCGGCGCCGATGACGACGACATCGTATTGATCAGCCATGAAGTTTCCTCGCACGCAGGGATGGAGCTGGTGGAATGCCCGAATTGTACCAAGAAAGCGCGCGCCTTCACCCCAAGAGGGTCACCCGTTTGGGGTCTGACGATCGGCCGGACGCGCGGCCGGGCGGCTCGCTCTCCCGATGACGTTTGTCACTGCCGGCGGCCCCGCCTTCTTGCTACCTTCCTCCCCAAATCCAGCGCCAGACGCGGCCGTTGGACCAGAAAGGACCCCGCCATGCTTCACCTCCATCTCACCGCTGACGAAGCCCGTGTGCTGCAGGAGGCGCTCCAGTGCTATCTCTCCGACCTGCGGCTCGAAGTCAGCCATACCGACAACTTCGAGTACCGGAGCGCGCTCAAGCAGAATGAAGCGCACCTGCGCCGGGTGCTGAGCAACCTGGCGCTCGTCTCGGCCAACTGACCCTGCCTGACCGCTCAGGAAAAGACGCAAAGCCCCGGCGCCAGGCCGGGGCTTTTTTGTTCAATCCTTTTTCTCCGCCTTCTTTTTCTGTTCGGCTTCCTCCAACTGCGGGACCAGCAGCAGCAGGAAGGCCGCGCCGGCGTGCGCGAAGCCCGGCATGGGCGTGAGGTGGCCGACGTACGCGTCGGGTGCCAGCGGCCGGTGATCGAAGAAATTGCCGTCCGCGTCCACGCGGCCCAGGTACTCGTCCGGCCCGCCGGGGACGTGCCGATAGATCTTGCCCTCCTTCAGGTCTACGCGGCCCACGTAATGGTCCGGGCCCAGCCGGGCCTCGAAGATGCGGCCGGTGTCCAGTTCCACCCGGCCGATGTACCTGTCCGGTCCGAAGCGCGTCTCGTAGACCTTGCCGTCCCATTCCACGCAGCCGAGCTGCGGGTCCGGGGCCAGCGCCCGGTGGAGATAAGCCCTGCCCGTGTTCATACTTGCCTCCCTTTTATAGCGGGTCGGCACAGCCCGAGCGCTGCGTTGCCGCGCGTACGCTTCCGGCGCTCCGCCGCCGGGGCCGGGTCTTGCCAGCTCCCTGAAGGTGTCCCATTCTACAACCATATGTATGAAAGAGGAGGCGTTAAGGTCCGGGCCCGTTGCCAGGGCCGCTGGGCCGGGACGCGGATTGTGGGCCGGAGCCTTTACGGTCGCCCTCGCCTCGGGTCCGAACTTATCGTAAGCCGCGCCTGTGGGGAATGGATGGAGAGAGGAGGGCAGGCTGGAAGTCTTTATGGCTTTTGCATCGCGCCTCCATACGCCCTCCACACGCGCCTGTTACCTTACAGACAAGCGGGAAATACCCGAACCACAACTCAAATGGAGGTCAACATGAACAAGTGGTTGAAACTCAGTATGCTCGCGACGTTTGTCGCCGTGGTCGGCGCGCTGGTTGTCAGCACCACAGCCTTCGCGCAGGGGCCGGCGGGCAGCCCGCCCAGCGGCGTCGGGGCCGGCTATGGTCTCGGCGGGCGCGGCAGGTGGGGGGGGGCCGGCGGCTCGCTCGTCGCCGTCGCTGCCGAAGTCCTCGGCCTGGACCGCACGGCGCTGGTCGCCGCGCTGAACGCGGGCCAGACCATCGCAGAGGTGGCCAAGGCGGAGGGCGTCGCGCTTGACCAGATCGTGGACGCCGTGATGGCCCCGCGCGCCGAGGCGCTCGCACAGGCGGTGGCCGACGGGCGCATCACGCAGGCGCAGGCGGACGCGATGCTGGCGGCGATGGAGGCGAACGTCACCGCGCGGTTGAACGCGCCGTTCACGCCGCGCGGCTACGGCCTGGGCACAGGCGCGAGCTTCGTGGACGCTGATGGCGACGGTGTGTGCGACAACCTCGGCGCGCAACAGCCTCGCGGTCCGCGCGGACGCTGGAATCCGTAATCCGCAACCGAGGCCGGAGAGGCCAGGCAGAAACACCCCGCCCGGCCTCTCCGACACGGATCCACGGTCATGAGAAAGCGCCCTCGCTCTCGAGCTTTCCTCATGGGTCCGATCGCGCTCGCCGCCCTCGCTGGCGGCTATGCTCATTCTTGAAGAGTCCAACGACGATGCCACCGAACTCGCTTCCGCAGCCGCCATTGCCAGGGCCGAAGTGGATGTCGCCAACGCCGAGGAGGCGCTGGAAGACGCTCGGCTCGTCCTGGCCAACACCGCGCTCGTCGCCCCTATCACCGGCACAGTCACCGCTGTCAAGGCCGACGCGGGCGAAGCGGTGGGCGCAACGCCCGCCTCACCCTGGCCGCGCTCGATCAGCCGCTCGTCTGCTTCTAATCGGCACACTGCGGCACACTGAAACTGGAAAGCACGGCTCAGGCCGTGACGCCGGAGCAGGCGAAAGCGCTGTCGCCGCTCTGGCAGGCCGTCGTTGCGCTGAGCGACCCGGGGACAACGGCCGCCGAAGAACCGACGGCGGCGCCGCATCAAATCGCGGCGGCGATGACGCCGGAGCCGTTGCCGGCCGTTGCCGCGCGGTTGAACGGCTCAGCGCGCGCGGCTGAAGGAGCGCGGCCCCTCCGCTCAGTGCTAGAATGCGGAGCGGAGAGCAGCGGCGCCCTGAAATCGTCGGGGCGCAAGGCCGCTCCGGTGTCTTGGCGGTTGAACCCGATATGGCCGTGCGCATTTTAGTGGTGGACGACGACCGGCAGATCGTCCGCCTGCTGCAATCGTATCTAGAGAAAGCGGGTTTCGCCGTGCTCACCGCGCACGACGGCGAAACGGCGCTGCACACCATCCGCCGCGAGCGCCCCGACCTGATCGTGCTGGACCTGATGCTGCCGGGCCGCGACGGTTGGGAGATCACCCGCCGCCTGCGCGCCGACGAGCATCTGGCCGCCATTCCCATCATCATGCTCACCGCGCGTGTCGAGGCTACCGACAAAATCCTCGGGCTGGAACTCGGCGCGGACGATTACGTGACCAAGCCGTTCAATCCGGCGGAAATCGTCGCGCGCGTGCGGGCGGTGTTGCGCCGCGCCTCCGGGCCGCCGCGCCCGGCGCACATCCTGCACGTTCGCGGCCTGCGCCTCGACCTCGACGCTCACGAAGTCAGCATAGGCGGGCGTGTGGTGGAGACCACGCCCACCGAGTTCGCCATCCTGCGCACATTGATGGAGAATCCCAACCACGCCTTCACGCGCGGCGAGCTGATTGAAAAGGCGCTGGGCTACAACTACGAAGGCCTGGATCGCACCGTGGACAGCCACATCAAGAACCTGCGCAAGAAAATCGAAAGCGATCCCTCACAGCCGGAATACATCGAAACCGTCTTCGGCGTGGGCTATCGCCTGCGCGACGAGAGCGGAGAGGCCGGGTGAACCGTCTCGGGGTCAGACTTGCGCTGGCGTTTGTCGCCGTCACGGTTGTGGGCGCCGCCACAGTCGTCCTGCTCGTGGACCGGCAGGCCGGCCATCAGTTTCGCCAGTATCTTGCGCGGCAGAACAGCATCGCGCAGAGCGGTCTGCTTGAAGAGCTGGCGGCCTTCTATTATCGCGAAGGCCGTTGGGATGGGGTGGCCGCCGTGTTTGCCGGCTTCGGCATGCCGCGTGGAGGCGGGCCGGGGGCGGCTGGCCCTGGGCGCGGGCATCCGCCGTTTATGCTGGCGGATGCAAACGGCCTCATCGTGTACGACGAGCGTGGCGAGCGCGCGGGCGGCCAGTTGACGGACGATGAGCGCGCTAACGCGCTGCTCGTCAGTGTGGGCGGGGAGACGGTTGGGTATTTGGTGCTGGGCGCGTTAGGGCAGGGGGGCAACACGCTTGCGCCCGCCGAGCAGGGCTTTCTCGATCAACTGCGGCTGACGTTGATCGTCGCCGCGCTGGCGGCGGGCGGGCTGGGCATCCTGTTGGGCGCGGCGATCAGTTGGACGCTCGCCGCGCCGCTCGCCACACTGGCGCGGGCGGCGCGCGCGTTCGCCGCCCGCCGATGGGATCAACGCGTGGAGGTGGGCGCCGCGGCGACGCGCGAGGTCGCCGACGTGGCGCGCGCCTTCAACGACATGGCCGACTCGCTTCAGCGGGCTGAGACGCTGCGCCGCAATCTGATGGCCGACATCGCCCACGAACTACGCACACCGCTGACGGTGTTGCAGGGCAACCTGCGCGCGTTGCTCGACGGGGTGTATCCGCTCGCGTTGAACGAGATCGCCACACTGTATGACGAGACGCGCCTGCTCAACCGGCTGGTGGACGATTTGCGCGAGCTGTCGCTGGCGGAGGCCGGGCAGCTGCCGTTGAGCTTACAGGCCGTAGATGTCGGCGCGCTCTTGCGGACGGCCGTGGCGGGTTTCGCGGCCGTCGCCGAGGCGCAGGCTGTGTCGCTGGCGGTGGAGATAGGCGACCCTGTGCCGCGTGCGCATGCCGATCCCGATCGGCTGGCGCAGGTCGTCCGCAATTTGCTCTCGAATGCGCTTCGGCATACGCCGGGCGGCGGCCGCGTCACCGTCTCCGTTTCTGACGAAAGCCGATGGATTCGGATCGCTGTCGCCGACACGGGCGAGGGCATACCGGCCGACGAAGTGTCGTTTGTGTTCGACCGCTTTTATCGCGGCGACGGATCACGAGCGCGCGCCAGCGGCGGCGCCGGGTTGGGGCTGGCCATCGCCAAGACATGGGTAGAGGCGATGGGCGGCCGGATCGGCGTCGAGAGTGCGCCGGGGCGCGGGAGCCGCTTCTGGTTCACCGTGCCGGCGGTCGAGTGAGACGCGACCCGACTGATCCTGCCCGCCTTCAGGCGCGTCCCGCGCTCCGGCGCCCGGACACCGGCGGGTGGCGGCGGACAGGCGCGCGGGGCGCCTCACTTCCCCAAGGCGAGCACGTCGAAAAAGAACAGCACGAAGTAGCCGACCAGCAGCAGCAGCCAGCCGATAAGTTGCACCAGGTCCAGGAACTGCTGCCAGGTGACCGAGAAGTTCTCGCGCACCGTGTCGGTGATCGACTGAAGCTGGTCGAGCTTGTTATGGACGGCGGCCTTCCATTCGTCGATGTAGAACTCATCCACGATGATGCGGTAGAGCTGGGCCGTGTACCAGTCGCCGATCAGCAGGAGCAGTTGATCGATCTTCTCGAACTCCAACAGCAATTGCAGCCGTTTCTCCAGCACGTCGCGCAGGACGCCGCCGGCCAGGCTGAAGCGGCGGCGGCCCGAGAGCTCGCGCCGCAGCGTCTCCAGGTTGCGCTCGATGGCGCGGTCCAGCAGGCGGTAACGGATCAGCTGGTAGTTGCCGAGCTTGAGCAGCTCGATCTCGGATTGAAAATCGGCGTCCGCGTCGATGATCAGCGCGCCCTCCCAGTCCACCACCGTCAGGTCGGCGTCGGCGTAGCGCGCGCGCGCGGCCAGGATCTGCTCGGCCTCGGCGTGGGTGAAGGCGCGCGCCTCGCTGCGCAGCAGCGGCGCCAGGGCCAGCCAGTGGATGTTGACGAATTCGTCCGGGGAGGGCTGGCCCCCGGCCAGGCACAGGATGGTGTACTCCTCGACGAAGGGGCCGCTGTAGCCGGCCTCGCGCAGCACCTGTTCGCGCAGGTCCACGTGGACGGCCTGGCGCACGGCGTTGCTGGCCGGGTTGAGCAGGTCTTCCAGGGTGTAGCGGCACTCCACCGACTGCACCTGGCCATCAATCACCTGGCGCCGCACCTGGATCGGCCGGCCCTGCAACGTCGTTTCGCTCTCCCCCAGCTCGGCGATCTCGACGTCGAGCGCCTGGAAGTACGGGGCGGATTTGGTGAGGGCCGGGGCCTGGGCGCGGTATTCGACCGGCGGCGTATGGGGGAAAGCGATCAGGTAGACGACGCGCGCGTCGAGACGGGGTAGCATGGGGGGCGCTCCAGGCGGCTGCGGCTGTTTCAGTCTAGCGGACTTGAGCGGGATTGGCAATCGAACGCCGCCGGCGGGCCGAGGCGTTTCGAACCCCGCCTGCCTTGACGCCCGCTAACGCCGCTCCTACAATCGTTTGTTAGGATACCCTGGTGATGGACTACAAGGATTATTACAAGACCCTCGGCGTGAACAAGAACGCCGGGGAAAAAGAAATCAAGAGCGCCTACCGCCGGCTGGCGCAGAAATACCACCCGGACAAGAATCCCGGCGACAAGGCGGCGGAGGAGAAGTTTAAGGAAATCAACGAGGCCTACGAGGTCCTGGGCGATCCGCAGAAGCGCCGCCGCTACGACCAGCTGGGGTCCAGTTACCACCAGTGGGAGCGGGCCGGGCGGCCCGGCGGCGGGTTCGACTGGAGCCAGTGGGCCTCCGGGGCCGGCGGGACGCGGGTTGAGTATCATGACCTGAACGATCTGTTCGGCGGCGGGGTGGGCGGCGGCTTCTCCGATTTCTTCAACATCCTGTTCGGCGGCGGCCGCGGCTTCGGCGAGGCCGGCCCGGCGACGCGCACACGGCTGGAGTTCAAGGGCGAGGACATCGAGCAGCCGGTGGAGATCACGCTGGAGGAGGCCTATCACGGCGCCACCCGCAGCCTGCAGAAGGGCGGCCAGCGGCGCGACGTCTCCATCCCCAAAGGCGCGCGCACCGGCACCAAGGTCCGTCTGAAGGGCGAGGGCGGCCCCGGCCAGCCGCCGGGCGACCTGTTCCTGGTGGTCCAGGTCCGCCCGCACGAGCGCTTCGAGCGCAAGGGTGACGACCTGTATGTGGATGTGCCGGTCGACGTGTACACGGCCGTGCTGGGTGGTGAGGCGCGCGTGCCCACGTTATCCGGCGACCTGGTCCTGACCATCCCGCCGGAGACCCAGTCCGGCAAAACCTTCCGGCTGTCCGGCCGCGGTATGCCGCGCCTGCGCGAGCCGCAGACCCACGGCGACCTGTACGCGCGCGTGATCGTCAAGATTCCCACGGCGCTGACCGAGAGGGAACGCCAGCTCTTCCGGGAGCTGGCCGCGCTGCGCAAGCCGGGAGTCTGAAGCGCGCCTTGCGCCCGTCTCACCCCGCACTTATCTACACGCGCTAAATTTGAACGTGAGAAGCCGGGCGCTGCCGCCCGGCGGCGCGCCACCGCTTTGGAGGTCATCATGCGCTCATCCCTGCGTTTCCCGCTCGTGGCCGTCACGGCCCTGGCGCTCGCCGGTCTGGCGTGCAGCGGCCTGGCCCCGGTCCGCTCATCGTCCCTGCCGACGCCGGCCCCGGTGGTGATCACCCAGCTCGTCCCGGCCCCGGCGGCCGGCGCGCCGCAGACGAGCATCACCGTGACCGCCTCCGAGGAAGAGGCGCTGATGGACCTGTACACGCGCGTCAACCCGGCGGTCGTCGCGATCCTGGTGGAGACGGCGTCCGGCGGCGGCCAGGGCTCCGGCTTCCTGTTCGACGCCGAGGGCCACATCGTCACCAATCAGCACGTCGTCGAGGGCGCGACCGATATCGAGGTCGATTTTCCGTCCGGCCTGAAGACGCGCGGACGCGTGATCGGCGTGGACCCGGACAGCGACCTGGCGGTCGTCAAGGTGGACGAGGTGCCGCCGGGCGTGGCGCCGCTGGCGCTGGCGGACTCCGACGAGGTCCGGGTGGGCCAGCGCGCCATCGCCATCGGCAACCCGTTCGGCGAGGCCGGCACGATGACGTTAGGCATCATCTCCGGCACCGGGCGCACGCTGAGCAGCAACCGGACCGCGCCGGGCGGCGGCGGGCGCTTCACGGCCCCGGACACGCTCCAGACGGATGCGCCCATCAATCCCGGCAACTCCGGCGGCCCGCTGCTCAACCTGGCGGGCGAGGTGATCGGCGTCAACCGCGCCATCGCCACCGAGACGGGCGTCAGTTCGGGCGTGGGCTACGCCATCGCCTCGAACACCGTGCGCCAGATCGTGCCGTACCTTATCCGCGACGGAAAGTTCGTCTACCCCTACCTGGGCATCTCCAGCCTGCCGGAAGTGCCGCTGATCCTGAGCGAGCAGCTCGGGCTGCCGCAGGCCAGCGGCACCTACGTCACCACCGTCACCGCGGGCGGCCCGGCCGAGCGCGCCGGATTGCGGGCCGACTCAGCCTCCACCAGCTTCGCGGGCTTCAACGGCGACGGCGACCTGATCGTGGGCGTGGATGGCCGCGAGGTGCGCGTGCTGGGCGACCTGATGAGCTACCTGATCAACACCAAGCGCCCCGGCGACGAGGTGACGCTGAGCGTGATCCGCGACGGCCAGACGATTGAGGTGAAGGTGGTGCTGGGGGAGAGACCGTAGTCCGGGCCGGGCCCGGGACCCGGCTTTCAAAAAGGCCGCCTGCGCCGGGCGGCCTTTTTTTTGTGCGGGTCACTTTTGCGGCAGGACGCGCCCGTCCTGGATCCTCCAGACCGTGGCCTGGCGGCGAAAGTCATCCGGGAACAGGTTCAGGTCGGTGGTCGTCATCACACACTGCTCCGCGCCGTCCAGCCGCTGGAGCAGGTCGCGGCGGCGGTTTGCGTCCAGCTCGGCCAGGACCTCGTCCAGCAGCAGCACCGGCCACTCGCCGGAGCGCGCCCGCATCCAGGCCGTCTCCGCCAGCTTGAGGGCCAGCACGGCCGTGCGCGCCTGGCCCCGCGACCCGTACGTCCCCAGATCGACCCCGTTGGCCACGAAGCGCAGCTCGTCGCGGTGCGGGCCGTAGAGCGTGGCGCCGCGCGCGATCTCGTCGGCGCGGCTGGCGCGCAGCTTCTCCCTGAGCCGCGCCTCGATGTCGGCCGCCGAGAGGCCCACCTGGTGGACCGGCACCTGGAGCGGCAGCCCGAGCTGGCCGTCCGGCGCGCGGACCGGGTCGAAGGCCGGGTGATAGGCCAGCCGCAGGCCGTCGCGCCCGGCGGTCAGGTCGCGGTGGAGGGGCGAGGCCAGGGCTTCCAGCTCCGCCAGGGCCGCGATGCGCGCCGCCATGAGGACGCCGGCCAGCTCGCACAGTTTGCCGTCCCAGAAGTCCAATTGGTCCGGGTCTCCGCCGCGCTCCTGAAGTTGCTTAAGCAGCGCGTTGCGCTGCGAGAGGACTTTGGCGTACTCGCCCAGCGCAAAGTGATACGCGGCGTCCACCTGGGCGAGGGCCAGGTCCAGGTAGCGGCGCCGTTCGGCCGGCGCGCCCTCCACCACGGCCATGTCCTGCGGCAGGAACAGGACCACGTTCAGGCGCCCGGCCAGGTCCGTCACCCGCTTCCTGGCGCCGTTGATCAGCACCTCTTTGCGCAGCCGGCCCTCCACGGCCGAATCCAGGATCAGGCGAATCTCAATCCGCAGTATCTCGGACCGGGTGGCCGCCTCGGCCACGATGCGGGCGAAGGGCTGGGCCTCGTCCAGGGCCAGGAAATGGATGAGCTGCCGGTCGGACGTGGCGTGGTGGGATTGGGCCGTGGCCAGGTAGTAGAGGGCCTCCAGCAGACTGGTCTTGCCCTGGGCGTTGGCGCCGACCAGGATCAGGGGGCCGGCCGGCAGCGGCGACTCGAGGCGCGCGTACAGGCGGAAATTGGTCAGCGAAATGTGGCGGACGCGCATGTGCCCGGAGATTGTAGCATAGCGGCTCCGCCGGGCGGGGGTGCCTTCGGGCTTTGGGGCTGGCCCGCCCGCCTGGCAGACAGCCATCACCCACGTCATGCCGGCGAAAGCCGGCCCCCAGGCGCGGCGGCCGGGCGATTGACTGCCATCGGCGAAGGCAACCCCGGGCGGCGATGTCTTGACAACCTGCTTGTTCTGCCGATAATGACATCCACATAGCCAAAAGCAGTGACGGAGAAAAGTACGCTGGCCGAACCGGCCAGGGAGGGCGGGCCGCAGACTGAAAGCCCGCCCCGGATGACACCGGCGGAAGTTCTCTCCTGAGCTGTCCAGGTGAATCCGTGACATGGGCAACCTGCCGGGGCGGACGGCGGTCTGCCCAACGTGCCCACGGTAGTAGCCCGGACCGGACGCCCGCCGTTACCGGGGACAGCCGATGATGGTCGGCGCAAGAGCGGGCGCGCCTCGTCCGGAGGCGGCCTGAAGTTGGGTGGTACCACGCGAGTCGCAGCGACTCCCGTCCCAATCCGGGGCGGGAGTTTTGTTTTGTCCGAGAGGAGGCTGGCGGAATGATGGAGCAACTCGATCAAATCGAGCGGGAGGCGTTAGCGGCCCTGGCTTCGGTGAACGACCCGACCGCGCTGGAACAGTGGCGCGTCCGGCACCTGGGGCGCAACTCGGCCCTGGCGAACGCCCTGGGCGACCTGGGCAAACTGCCCAAGGAGGCGCGCCCGGCCGCCGGCAAACGCGGCAACGAGGTGAAACAGGCGCTGGAGGCCGCGCACGCCGCCCGGGCCGAGGCGCTACGCCAGGCCGAGCTGGAGCGCGCCATGACCTCCGGGGCCGTGGACGTGACGCTGCCCGGCCGGCCGGTGGCGGTCGGCCGCCTGCACCCGCACACGCAGGTCCTTCGCGAGCTGTTCAGGATCTTCGCCGAGATGGGCTTCCAGATCTACCGCTCGCGCGATGTGGAGACCGACGACTACAACTTCGGCTTCCTCAACATGCCGCCGCACCACCCGGCCCGTGACCAGTGGGACACCTTCCACACGCAGACGCCGGGTATCCTCCTGCGCACGCACACCTCGCCGGGCCAGATCCACGCCATGCGCGAGTACTCGCGCAACGGCGCGGCGCCCGAGCCCATCCGCGTCATCCTGCCCGGCATGTGCTATCGCTATGAGCAGGTGACGGCCCGCGCCGACATGCAGTTTCTGCAGATGGAGGGCCTGGCGGTCGGCCGGGGCATCCGCCTGAGCGACCTGAAGGGCACGCTCAGCGATTTCGCCCGCCGGCTGTTCGGCCCCACGGTGCGCACGCGCTTCCGCGCCGACCACTTCCCGTTCACCGAGCCGTCGGCCGAGATGGACGTGGAGTGTTTCGTCTGCGCCGGGCAGGGCTGCCCGGTCTGCAAGCACAGCGGCTGGCTGGAGATCCTGGGCTGCGGCATGGTCCATCCGACGGTGCTGGAGCACGGCGGCTACGACCCGCGCGTCTACTCCGGCTTCGCCTTCGGCATGGGCCCGCAGCGCATCTTCATGCTCAAGCACAAGATCAACGACATCCGCTCTTTCCTGCAGAACGACCTGCGTTTCCTGGAGCAGTTCTAATGAAGATCCCTCTCAGCTGGCTCAAAGACTTCGTCGACATCACCCTCTCCCCCGAAGAGATCGCCTACAAGCTGACCTTCGGCGGGCTGGAGGTGGAGGAGATCGAGTACGTCGGCTGGCCGCGGCCGGCCGCCGGCGGCCGTCAGGAGTTCAAGACCTCCGGCCTGAGCTGGGACCGCGAGAAGATCGTGGTCGCCCAGATTCTGGAGGTCAGGCCGCACCCCAACGCCGACCGGCTGACGCTCCTGCGCCTGGACGACGGTTCCGGCCAGGAGCGGATCGTGCTCACCGGCGCGCCCAACCTGTTCCCGTACAAGGGCCAGGGTCCGCTGCCCAAACCGCTCAAGGTCGCCTATGCCCGCGAGGGGGCGGTGCTGTACGACGGCCACAAGCCCGGGCGCGAGCTGATGACGCTCAAGCGCGCCCGGATCCGCGGCGTCGAGTCGGACTCGATGGTGTGCTCGGAGAAAGAGCTCGGCCTCTCCGACGAGCACGAGGGCATCCTGCTCCTGGACGACGACGCGCCGGTCGGCGCGCCCCTGGCCGACTACATGGGCGATGTGGTCTACACGGTGAAGACCAACCCCAACATGGCGCGCAACCTCAACGTCTACGGCGTGGCGCGCGAGATCGCGGCCCTCACCGGCCAGCGCCTGCGCCCTCTGGATGACGCCGTCCGCGCCGAAGGGCCGAGCATCCAGGGCCAGGTCGCCGTCGAGATCCGCGTGCCGGCCCTCAACCCGCGCTTCGTGGCCGCCCTGATCAAGGGCGTCGTCATCGGGCCAAGCCCGTACACCGTCCAGCGCCGCCTGCGTCTGGCCGGCGTCCGGCCGATCAACAACGTCGTCGACGCCACCAACTACGCCATGCTCGAGATCGGCCAGCCGCTGCACGCCTTCGACTACGACGTGCTCGTCAAGCGCGCCGGCGGCCGGGCGCCGACGATCATTACGCGCCTGCCCGAGCCGGGCGAGACGCTCACCACCCTGGACGGCGTGCGGCGCCAGCTGGACGACTTCACCATCCTGGTCTGCGACACGGCCGGCGCCCTCTCGCTGGGCGGCATCATGGGCGGCGCGGAGTCGGAGGTGAGCGACCGGACGGTCAACGTCCTGCTGGAGGGCGCGGCCTGGGAGTTCATCAACATCCGCCGGACCTCGCACGCCCAAAAACTGCACTCGGAGGCCGCCTATCGCTTCGCGCGCGGCATCCACCCGGCCATGACCGTGCGCGGCGTCTCGCGCGGCATCGAGCTGATGCGCCGGTGGGCCGGCGGCGTCGTCCAGCAGGGCCTGATCGACGAGTATCCGCAGCCGGCGCCGACCGTCGTCGTCGACCTGCCGGTGGCCGAGGTGGAACGCCTGTTGGGGATCTCGCTCAGCGCCGAGGAGATTGTCCGCATTCTGGAGTCGCTCGAATTTCGTTGTGAGATTCAAGAGAAGAGACTCGAGCCGGGTCTCCCGTCTCCAATCTGTATCTCCGTCACCGTCCCCGACCACCGCCTCGACATCGGTTCGGGCGTGGTCGGCCAGGCGGACCTGATCGAGGAGATCGCGCGCATCTACGGCTACGAGCGCATCCCGGAGACGACCCTGGCCGACTCCCTGCCGCCGCAACGCCGCAACCTGTCGCTGGAGCGGGAGGAGCTGACGCGCGACCTGCTGGCGGGCGCGGGCCTGCAGGAGGTGCAGAACTACTCGCTGACCACGCCTGAGAAGGAACGGCGCCTGCTGCCGGCCAGCGTGCCGCCCGACGACCGGCCGTACGTCACCGTGGTCAACCCGATCACGCCGGAGCGCGCCCACCTGCGCCACTCGGTGCTGGCCAGCGTGCTGGAAACCGCGGCCGGCAACCTCCGCCTGCGCGACCGCCTGGCGCTGTTCGAGATCGGCCTGGTCTTCCTGCCCGGCGAGGGCGGCGACGCGGACGCCCGGCCGCCCGCACTGCCCGACGAGCGGCGGCGCCTGGCCATCGTCCTGACCGGCGCGCGCCAGCCCGTGGCCTGGCAGGGCGCGGACCGGGCGCTCATGGACTTCTTCGACCTCAAGGGCGTCGTGGAGGCCCTGACGCGCGGCCTGCACCTGGCCGGCGTGACCTACGCGCCGGCGGCGCATCCGTCCTTCCTGCCGGGCCGCACCGCGCAACTGCTGCTGGGCGATCAACCCGCCGGCTGGCTGGGTGAGCTGCACCCGGCCGTCCGCGAACAATTCGACCTGCCGAACCAACCGGTGCTGGCCGCCGACCTGGACCTGGAGGTCCTGCTGGCGAACGTCGACGAACTCTTCCCGGCGCGGCCGGTGCCGGAGTACCCGCCGGTGAAGGAGGACCTGGCCCTGATCGTGGCGGACGAGACGCCGGCGGCCCAGGTCCAGGCCGCCATCGCGCAGGCCGGCGGCGCGCTGGTCGCCGAGATCACGTTGTTCGACGTCTACCGGGGCGATCAGGTCGGCGCGGGCAAGAAGAGCCTGGCGTTCCGCCTCACCTACCAGGCCCCGGATCGCACGCTGACCGACGCCGACGTCGCCAAGGTGCGCGGCAGGATCGTCCGGCGGCTGCAGGACGAATTGGGCGCCGTGCTGCGCGGCTGAACGCGACCCCCTCCCTCGCTGCGGCTGGCGGCGTCGGCTTTTGACGGAGCCGGCGCCGCTGCGTTTTCCAGCGATACAATTCTTCCATCGCGGCCGCTGACGCCGCCAGCCTGCCTCGTGAGGTTACCCAATGGAACTCGTCATCAACGGCCGGCCGCTGGAGGCCGGCGATCTCGAAAACCGCCTGCTCGTCTACGTTCTGCGCGACCAGCTCGGCCTGACCGGCACGCGCCTGGGCTGCGGGGCCGGCTTCTGCGGCAGTTGCACCGTCTGGCTGGACGGCGCGCCGGCCCGCAGTTGCGTCACCCCCGCGCGCGACGCCGTCGGCAAGGCCATCACCACCATTGAAGGCCTGGCCGCGACCTATCCCCGGGCCGACCGGCACCCGGTCCAGCAGGCGTTCCTGGACCTCCAGGTGCCGCAGTGCGGCTGGTGCATGAGCGGCCAGATCATGACCGCCGCCGCGTTCGTGAACCGCAACCCCAACCCGAGCGATGAAGAACTGCTGGCGGCCATGGAGCAGAACCTGTGCCGCTGCGGGACGTATGACCGCATCAAGCAGGCCGTGAAGCGGGCGGCCGACATCGCGCGGGCGGACGCCGCCGTCACAGCGGAGGGATGAGATGACCACGACCCAAAAGCGCCTCAGCCGCCGCGGCTTCCTGATCCTGTCCGGGGCCGGCCTGGCGGCCGCCGCCGGGCTGTACGTGGCGTTCCGCTTCGGGCGCCGCTATCTGATCGACAACTTCGAGAGCTTCCAGTCCGCCGTGGACGCCGAGCCGAACAGCTGGCTGGCCGTGACGCCCGAGGGCCGCGCGCGCGTCTTCATGCCGAAGGCCGAGATGGGCCAGGGCGTGCACACCGCCTTCCAGCAGATCGTGGCCGACGAACTGTACATGCCGCTGGAGCAGGTGGAGATCGTCCTGGGCGACACGACGCTCCTGCCGCCCGACCCGCGCGGCACCAACGGCAGCTCCAGCATCGCCAGCGTCTACCCGGCGCTGCGCCAGGCCGCCGCCTATGCCCGCGAAATGCTCAAGGCCGAGGCCGCCCGGCGCCTGGGCGTGGAGGTCGCGGCGCTGACCGTCGCCGGTGGCGCGATCCTCAAAGACGGGCAGGCCACCGACCTGACTTACGGCGGCGTGATCGGCGGGCGACGCATCGTCAAGGTGCTGGGCGAAGACGTGATCCCGCCCTTCAAGCCGGTCGGCGAATACGCGCTCATCGGCCGGCCGGCCCCGCGCGTGGACCTGCCCGGCAAAGTGGACGGCTCGGCGCAGTACGGCTTCGACGCGCGCCTGCCGGGCATGCAATTCGGCAAGGTGCTCAAGCCGCCCACGTTCGGCGCGCGGCTCAGGAGCGTGGACGTCGCCAGCGCCGAGAGCACGCCCGGCGTCCGGGCCGTGGTCCGCGACGGCGACTGGGTGGGCGTGGTGGCCGAGACGGCCGAGGCCGCCAACTACGGCCTGAACCGCCTGTATGCGCAATGGGATGAGAAGGCGCGCCTGGACCAGCAGGCCGACGTGGACGCCCGCCTGCCGCCGGGCGGGCCGGGCGGTGAAATACTCCGGCAGGCCGGCGATGTGGACGTGGCGCTGCGCGGCGCGGGCCTGATCGAGAGCGAGTATGTCACGCCGTTCGCGGCGCACATGATGCTGGAGCCGCCGGCCGCGCTGGCCCATGTCCGCCAGGAGGCCGGCGAGTGGCGCGCCGACGTCTGGACTTCGACGCAGGGCGCGGACAGCGTGGCGAGCGGCGTGGCGCGCGCCACCGGACTGAAGGCCGAGCAGGTGGTCGTCCACCCGCTGTATCTGGGCGGCGGCTTCGGGCGCAAGTCCGTGGCCGACGTGGCCCTGGAGGCGGCGCGCCTGAGCCAGGCCGTCGGCGCGCCGGTGCGCGTCCATTGGGACCGGGCCGAGGAGCTGCAGCACGGCTTCCTGCGGCCGCCCACGCACAGCCGCCTGCGCGCGCGCCTGGCCGACGGCCGCGTGGCCGGCTGGGAGCATCAGCAGGCCAGCGGCCTGGTGTTCCTGGGCCTCCTGCCGCCGGTGGTGAAATCTGTCCTCGGCTGGGACTTCGGCGCAACGCGCGGCGCCGTGCCCGCGCAGTACGCCTTCCCCCATCATCGCACCACCGCCTGGATACGCGACACGCCGGCCCGCACCGGCTTCTGGCGCGGGCTGGGTCTGCTGCCCAACGTCTTCGCCGTCGAGTCGTTCCTGGACGAACTGGCGCACGCCGCCGGCGCCGATCCGCTGGCCTTCCGGCTGGCCCATCTGGGTGATGACGCCGTGGGCCGCCGCATGCGGCGCGTGCTGGAGCGCGCCGCGGCGCTGGCCGGATGGGGCCAGCCCACGGCGGCGCGCTCCGACGGCTGGCGGACGGGCCGCGGGATCGCGTGCTGTGAAGATGTGAAGACCGTCGTGGCGCAGGTGGCGGAGGTGGCCGTGAACCCGGCCACCGGCGAGGTCAGGGTCGAGCGCGTCGTCTGCGCCCTGGACTGCGGCCTGGTCATCAACCCGGATATCATCCGCGCCCAGGTGGAGGGCAACGTCATGTGGGGCGTCTCGTCCGCCCTGATCGAGGCGGCGACGATCAAAGACGGCCGCGTGAACGCCACGAACTTCGGCGATTACCCGGTGCTGACCATCCGCCAGGCCCCCGCGGTCCTGACGGACATTATCGAGAACCCGGGCGAGGGCCCGTACGGCATCGGCGAGCCGCCCATTGGGCCGGTGGCGGCCGCCGTCGGCAATGCCCTGTTCGCGGCGACGGGGAAACGCCTGCGCCGCCTGCCCTTCACACCTGTGAAGGTCCTGGAGGCCCTATCAGGCTGAGGTGAAAGCGTCGTGAACAATCAGTTGGTTGAATCCTACTGATTTTGCCCAAATCAAACCGTTGGCGGTGGCCGAGTCGCCTATAGTGATTGCAGTGAAGTCTCCCCCCGGCCAGTGAGCGGTTAGCACTCTCCCCAGCTAAACTCACTGGCCACTCCTTTTAAAGCAGACGGCCCGCCGGTTTTGGGCGGGCCATTTATTTTATGGGGTCCTTGCCCGGCAGGCCGGGGCGGCGCGGATACTGCAGCGGCGTGGCCGCGACTTTCTTGAGCACCACCAGATAACGCGGCTCGGCGATGCCGGGCAGCTCGACCTCGGAGATGTACTCCAGCTCGCCTCCGAGTTTCTGGATGGCTCTGGCGGCGCCGTAGGTCTCGGCGGGCGCGCCCTGTCCTTTCTGCGCCACGGCATGCCCACCGCGCCTGACCAGCGGCAACAGGTATTCGGCCAGCACCGGCATCTCGGCCACGGCGCGCGCCAGCGCCCAATCGTAGCGCTCGCGGTGCTCCGGCCGCTGGCCGATCTCCTCGGCCCGCGCATGCACGACCGTGACGCCGCCGAGCTTGAGCGTCTGCGCGATGTGCTCGCAGAATCTGGCTTTCTTGCCGGTCGCCTCGACCAGGGTCAGTTGCAGCGCCGGGTTGACGATCTTCAGCGGCAGGCCTGGAAAGCCGGCCCCGGTGCCCACGTCGATCAGACTGAGGCGCGGGTTGCCGGGCGGCAGCGCCTTCAGGATGGACAGCGAGTCCAGGAAGTGCTTCACCTGGATCTCGGCCAGGTTCGTGATGGCGGTCAGGTTGAACTTCTCATTCCAGGCGCGCAGTTCGTCCGAGTAAGTCTGAAAAGCCGCCAGTTGCGCCGGGGTCAGTTCGAGATTGAGCAGGGCGCGCGCGCCCGAAATCAAGGCCTCCACAACGCTGGATTATACTGTGAGGTGATGGCCGCGAGTCTCCCGGCCGCCCCCGGGACCTACGTGCTGCGTCTCCGCCTGGACCACCCGGCGCAGGTGCGCGTGGGCGCGCTGGGCCGGGGCGCCTTTCCAGCCGGCTGGTACCTGTACGTCGGGAGTGCGCGCGGACCCGGCGGCCTGGCGGCCCGCGTCGGGCGGCACCGGCAGGGAGGCCGCCGCCGGCATTGGCATCTCGACTATTTGCGCCCGGCCATGGCCCTGACCGCCGTCTGGTGGGGCCTCGGCGAGGCGCGCCGGGAGTGCGCGTGGGCGCGCGCCCTCGGCGCCCGGCCGGGCGCGCTGGCCCCGTTGCCCGGTTTCGGGGCCTCGGATTGCGATTGCCTGACGCACCTGTGGTGGTTCGAGACCGAACCCGCGCGCCTGGCCGCCGCGCCCCATCAGTGGCTAGCGGCCTGAACGGAACCCGGCGCCGGGTTTGGGCGTCTCCTTGGCGCTGTGCCCATGTCTCGTCGTTGGCGTTTTGCCCTGGTCCTGATCCCCCTGACCCTGGCCGTCCTGACCGTGGGCGCCTGGCAGTGGCTGGTGGTCGATCTGCCGTCGCTCGACCGGCTGACGGCCAACCGCGTCGTCCCCTCGACCAAGCTCCTGGCGCGCGACGGCCGCCTGCTGTATGAGATCGCCGACCCGGCCGGCCGCAGGCACACCACCCTCCCGCTGAGCGAGATCCCGGCCGTCCTGCAGCGCGCCACCATCGCAACCGAGGACGCCAGCTTCTACACCAACCCCGGCGTGGATGCGGTCGGCATCCTGCGCGCCGTGTGGATCAACCTGACCGGCGGCGAAGTGCTGGCCGGCGGCAGCACCATCACGCAGCAGGTGGCGCGCAACATGCTGCTGGACCCGCAGGAGCGCGCCGAGCGCACGCTCACGCGCAAGCTGCGCGAGTCGATCCTGGCCTGGCGGCTGGCGCAAGCCTATTCCAAGGACGAGATCCTCGAACTGTATCTCAACCAGACCT
>DAOUAB010000060.1:0-7831 GCA_034434015.1 Anaerolineales bacterium | reverse complement strand
GCCGGAGGCTGCTGACCATGACCGACCTGCTCAGCCTCGTCCTCACCTTGCGCCCGCCGCAGGCCGCGCCGCCCCCGCCCCCGCTGGGCCGGGCCGCCCACGCCCTGGCGCTGGAGGCCCTGCGCCGCGCCGACCCCGCCCTCGCTCAGTCCGTGCACGACTCTCCCGGCCCCAAGCCCTTCACCGCCTCCGGCCTCATCGGCCCGTGGCACCACGGCCTGCTGCCCGCCGAGACGTACACCCTGCGCTTCACGGCGCTCACCGCGCCGGTGGCCGCCGCCTTCCGCCGCGCCGCCGAGCCGGGCGGCCTGTGGGCCAGCGCCGCAGCGCTGACCCTGGCGGAGAGCGCGCTGCGGGTGGAGTCCGCCGCCGTGGGCGGCCACCCCTGGGCCGGCGCGGCCACTTACGAAGCCCTCTCCGCGCCCTGGCTGCTGAGCCGCCGCGCGCCCGAGCACCGCCTGGCCCTGCGCTTCGCCAGCCCCACCACCTTCAAATCCGCCGGGCGGCACGTGCCTGTCCCCCTGCCGCAGTGGGTCTGGGGCAGCCTGATCGAAAAATGGAACGCCTTCGCCCCGGTGGCCCTGCCGCCCGAGGCGCGCCGCTTCGCCGAAGAATGCCTGGCCCTCACCGCCTACGACCTGCGCACGCGCATGACGCCGCTCAAGGACGGCGGCCTGCGCCCCGGCGCCGTGGGCGTGGCCCGCTACACCGCCCTCAACCGCGACCGCTATTGGCTGAGCGTGGTGAACCTGCTGGCCGATTTCGCCTTCTTCGCCGGCGTGGGCGTGGGGGTGACCATGGGCCTGGGCCAGTGCCGGCGCGAAGCCGGCCCGCCCGGCGATGAGCCGGCCGAACGCGGCCCACGCGCCGCGCCCGGTGAACCTTAACAACCGAAACCGCTTACCCCCTCTCCCATAGGGGGAGGGGCCGGGGGCGAGGTCCAAAATGCCCGACGACGCACCCACCCTGCGCTCGGTGCTGGAACGCCGCGCGCTGGAGCTGGCCTGGCAACAGGTGCGCGCCAACCGCGGCGCGCCCGGCGTGGACGAAGTGACGCTGGCCCGCTGGGAGCGCCACTGGCAGGAAAACCTGGACCGGCTCTCGCACCAGGTGCGCACCAACACCTACCGCCCCAACCGGCCGCGCCGCTTCCGCGTGCTCAAGCCCGATGGCGGCTGGCGCGAGCTCTCCATCCTCACCGTCACCGACCGCGTCCTGCAGCGCGCCGTGCTCAACGCCCTCGCGCCGGCCTTCGAGCAGGAATTCCTCGAAGGCAGTTACGGCTACCGCCCGGGGCGCGGCGTCATGCACGCCGTCGAGCGCGTCCTGCGCGAGCGCGACCGCGGCTTCGGCTGGGTGCTGGACGCCGACATCCGCGACTGCTTCGACAGCCTGGAGCACGGCGTCATCCGGGAGGGCCTGCGCCGGCGCGTGCGCCATCCGCTGCTGCTGCGCCTCATCGAACTGTGGCTGGAGGCCGGGGCCAAACGGACGCCGCCGCCGCTGGTGGAGGTGCGCCCCGGGGTCTGGCGGCGCTCCGCGCTGGCCGGCCCGGCCCCGCGCCGGGGCGTGCCGCTCGGGGCCGTCCTCTCCCCGCTGCTGTGCAACATCGTCCTGCATCAGCTCGACCTGACGCTGGAGCGCGCCGGCTGGCAGTGGGCGCGCTACGCCGACGACTTCGTGGTGCTCACCCGCACCCGGGCCGAGGCCGAGCAGGCCCGGGAAGACGTGGAGGCCGCCCTGCGCGGCGTGAGCCTCGAACTCAACCCGGAAAAGACGCGCGTCGCCTCCTTCGCCGAAGGCTTCACCTTCCTCGGCGTCACCTTCCGCGGCGACACTTACAGCTTCGTGTACGAGGGCAAGCGCTTCGAAGTGCGCGGCCGCAACCTGAGCATCCTGTGGAACTTCGCCCCCGATCCGTACGGCTGGCGGTGGTGAGCCGGCCGGTCGGGTCGGCGAAGGCGCTGGTTGGGCGAAGGCCTTGCCTTCGCCCAACCAGACCGGGAGATGGACCCATGGCGACTCTGTACGTAACCGAACCCGGCTCGCGCGTGGAGAAGGATCACGGCCGGCTGCTGGTGACGAAGGACGACGACGTGCTGCTGGCCGCCCCGCTGGCCCATGTCACCGAAGTGGTGCTGATGGGCGGGACGGGCCTGACCACGCCCGCCATGCTCGCCCTGCTGGAGGCCGGCGTCAGCGTCTCCCTCATCAGCGCGCAGGGCAAACTGCGCGGGCGGCTCATCGCCGCCGAGGCCCGCAACCTGCCGCTGCGCCACAAGCAGTACGCCGCCTCCGGCAGCGAGAAGTTCTGCCGCGAAATCAGCCGCGCCATCGTGCTGGGCAAGATCAAGAACTGCCGCACCTTTGCCCGCCGCCTGGCCCGGGCGCGGCCCCCGGTGGAGGCGGCCGGCGACGGACCGCCGACCGCGAGCGACGGACTGCCGCCCGCCGGCGGCGGCCCTCAAACCGCCGAGGCCCTCATCGCCCGGCTGACCGATTCGATTCAAAAAGCGCGGCTGGCGCGCGACGTGGCCGAACTGCGCGGGCTGGAGGGCAGCGCGGCCAGGACCTACTTCACCCTGCTGCGCGCCGCCCTGCGCCCGGAGCTGAGCTTCGAGAAGCGCACCCGCCGCCCGCCCAAGGATGCGGCCAACGCCCTGCTCAGCCTGGCCTACAGCCTGCTCACCAACGCCGTCTTCACCGCCTGCGAGGTGGCCGGGCTGGACCCCTACGACGGCTTCTTTCACGCCGACAAGTACGGCCGGCCCGCGCTGGCGCTGGACCTGGTGGAGGAATTTCGCCCCATCGTGGCCGACTCGGTGGTGCTGACCGTGGTGAACAACCGCATGCTGGGGCCGGAGGATTTTGAGACGGCCGAGGACGGCGGCGTGTACCTGGCCCGGCGCGGGCGGCGCCTGTTCCTGCAGCAGTTCAGCCGCCGTCTCAACACGGAGGTCGTCCATCCCGACGCCGGGCGCGCGCTGAGTTATCAAAAAGTGTTCGAGGTGCAGGCCCGCCGCCTGCGCAGGTGCATCGAAAGCGGCGAGCCGAACTACCGGCCATTCCTGGCCAGATGAAAGCGTCAGGGGCCGCGTGTGATGGATCAGGCGACGCCGCTCGGATAGCGGGGACATTCCATGCCCGATAAACAATTCTGGGTCATCGTCTACGACATCTCCGACGACCGGCGGCGGACGCGCCTGCACACGGCCCTGCTGGATTACGGCACGCCGGTGCAGTACAGCGTCTTCGAATGCTGGGTGACGGCGGAGCAGTTTAAGAAACTGCAGGCGCGTGTGCGCAAACTGATCCGACCGCGCAAGGATCATGTGCGCTACTATGCCCTGTGCGCGGCCTGCGCCGGCCGGGCGCAGAGCACCCGCGCTGAGATCACCAAACCGGAGACCGTCATGGTGGTCTGAGCGGAGGGGCCGGAGGATGATGTCAACCTGATTCGAGCGCGGCGGGGGGTGAGGCGGGTTCCGGCGGCGCTCGAATCCTGCCGCCATGCACCCGCCAGATATAGGCAGCGAGTGTGAAAGGAGGTAAAATGTTGGGCAACGGAATCGAGGACCACAGGCAGTTTCAGAAAGGAGGCCGCCTCTCGAATCGCAAAGAAACCCGGGGAAATTGGGATGGTCGCCTCGCAAAACAGCGGGATTTGGGGTGACCAAACAAAAAATGCCCGCCAGGGCATTGAGACTCCTCTGCCCTTTTCGCGCGAGCTACTGCCGCTCGCTGTGACCAAACAAAAAATGCCCGCCAGGGCATTGAGACGAACTCGGCGACAGCGTCTTCGTCGAACTCCCACGGTCCGGTGACCAAACAAAAAATGCCCGCCAGGGCATTGAGACGCTATCGGTTGGCGAAGACACCACCGCGTACTCGTACCCCTTGTCGGGTGACCAAACAAAAAATGCCCGCCAGGGCATTGAGACTCGCACTGGGGATACGAACGAGCCATCATTGGACTTCAACGCGTGACCAAACAAAAAATGCCCGCCAGGGCATTGAGACGCACACTGTCGTAGTGAGGATGGGCAGGGCCTGCGTAAATCGTGACCAAACAAAAAATGCCCGCCAGGGCATTGAGACCCCTGGCGCACCCAATGAGCGCGCCAACAGTTAACGCCGTGACCAAACAAAAAATGCCCGCCAGGGCATTGAGACGCTTATGCGTTTTACGCCGAGCAGGCAACGCACTGCGTGACCAAACAAAAAATGCCCGCCAGGGCATGGCGCGCGCCTGACGGCGCGCTTACCGGCGGACGCTCCGCGTCCGCCCGAAGCAGCGCGCAGCGCTGCGACCGTGACCAAACAAAAAATGCCCGCCAGGGCATGGCGCGCGCCTGACGGCGCGCTTACCGGCGGACGCTCCGCGTCCGCCCGAAGCGGCACGCAGTGCCGCGACCGTGACCAAACAAAAAATGCCCGCCAGGGCATGGCGCGCGCCTGACGGCGCGCTTACCGGCGGACGCTCCGCGTCCGCCCGAAGCAGCGCGCAGCGCTGCGACCGTGACCAATGGCGCGCGCCTGACGGCGCGCTTACCGGCGGACGCTCCGCGTCCGCCCGAAGCAGCGCGCAGCGCCGCGCCCGTGACCAATGGCGCGCGCCTGACGGCGCGCTTCGGGCGAACGCCTTGCGTTCGCCGTAAGCGGCACGCAGTGCCGCGACCGTGACCAAACAAAAAATGCCCGCCAGAGTCGCGCGCCTGACGGCGCGCTTACCGGCGGACGCTCCGCGTCCGCCCGAAGCAGCGCGCAGCGCTGCGCCCGTGACCAATGGCGCGCGCCTGACGGCGCGCTTCGGGCGGGCGCCGAGCGAGGCGGCCTCTGCGGAGCAGATCGGCGCGGTCACCTGAGGGACGCGACCGGCCGGGCGCCGCTATAATTATTCCATGCTCCCCGACTACTGGCTCCCGCGCCCGAGCGCGGCCATTGACCCGGCCACCCGCGCCGCGTTTGATGCCCTGCTGGACCCCGCCCTGGCCGCCGGCGGCGGCGCCCCCATCCCGTACGACCTGCCAGCGCCCAAGTGGCAGTTTGTCTGTTATGCCGCCGAGCGGCACGACCTGGCCTGGCACGGCTCCGGCGTCCCCGATATCGCCCTCTTCGAGCCGCGCCAGGCGAACGACCTGAACGACTTCGGCAACCAGAAAGCCGTCTACGCCGCCTCCGACCCGCTATGGGCCATGTTCTTCGCCATCGTGGACCGGGACCGCTACCCGCTGTCCGTGACCAACGCCTGCATCCGGCTGACCGATGAAGCCGGCCAGGTCCACGGCCCGTTCTACGTCTTCTCGGTCAGCCGGACCGCCCTGCCCCGGCAGCCCTGGCGGACCGGGACGCTGTATCTCCTGCCCCGGGCGACCTTTCAGGACCAGCCGCCCATACCGTTCGGCTCCAGCCAGGTCCACATTGCCCAACTGGCCAGCTTTGTCCCCGTCCGGCCGCTGGCCCGGCTCACCATCACCCCCGCCGATTTCCCCTTCCTGGCGCAGATCCGCGGCCACGATGACGAGCGTCTGGCCGAGTACGCCGCGGCCCTGCAGGCCGGCGCGCCCTGGCCGGCCGATGCTTGAATACCCCGCCGGAAGAACCGCGGCCTCTATACCGAATTCCGCTTGCGTTGACGTCACCCCGGCGCAAGGGTCGTTTTTCGAATTTTGTGTAATTCCCCACCAGCAGGAGCGCACGGCCGTGCGCCCCAACGCTTTGACACAGACATCGGGCTACGGCCGGCGCAAGCCGGGGGCCAGGTCCCGCCCAAATTCGCTGGATTCCGGCCTCCGCCGGAATGACATGCCGTAAACGAAATCGGCAATCGCTCTAATAGCGGCGATTGCCGCCGCGCCGGCCGTGGCCGCGCGCGCCGCCGCCGCCCCTGCCAAAGGCGCCGCCGCGGTTGCCAAAGGTGCGCGGTCGCTCTTCGCGCGCTTTGGCCGTGTTGACGGTCAGCTCGCGGTCGTTCAGTGAAAACGCATGGAACATGGTGATGGCGTTTTGGGCGTCGGCCTGGGACGCCATGGTCACAAACCCAAACCCGCGCGATTGGCCGCTATCGCGGTCCTTGACCACATCGGTCGCCGTGACGGCGCCCGCCTGGGCGAACAGCACGCGCAGATCATCCGCGGTCGTCGAGAAAGCCAGGTTGCCCACGTATAATTTCACTTCCATCGCGTATCTCCCTCGCCCGGCTGGGCCGGAAAGAAAGGCCGCCAGCCCACAAGACGCTGGCGGCCATACGGTCGCGTTCGGGAAACGGTCGCGTTCGGGAAACGGCCCTCTAACGGCGGAAGCCGCCGCGGTTGCCGCCGCCGAAGGACGAGCGCGCTTCGCGCGGCCGGGCGGCGTTCACCGTCAGGGAGCGGTCGCCCAGCGAATAGGCGTTGAACAGCCGCGTGGCGTTTTCGGCCTCGGCCTGCGTGGCCATGGTGACAAACGCGAACCCCTTGGATCGGTTGGTGTCGCGGTCCCGGATCAGTTCACATAGCGTGACTGTTCCGGCCTGGGCGAACAGCTGGCGCAGCTCGTCTTCGGTGACGGCATAGGACAGGTTACCCACATACAACTTTTCGTTCATTCCAGTTCTCCTTGGAAGGGCCCTCCGAACAAAATGGTCGCCAACCGATCACGGGTTTGGCGACCACTGGTGCGCAAAGCCGATTACTTGATGGCGCTTATCATACCACAGTCGGGCGGCCCGGCGGGCCGGCCGCGCACTCTCTCATCATCTACACACCTTCATCGGCGAGCCGCCGCCGCTCCAGCCAGGCCGCGCCCATTGGCGCACGCGATAATCCGGCTACAATAGGGGCGCGAGTTATGGAAGCGGCAAGATGACCGACAAGCGCAGACCCCGGCAGGCCACCCCGCAGATCAGCGAACGCATGGCGCGACGGCTGGCGCGCCGCTTCAAGCCGCGCCAGATCGCCCTCCGCCCCGCATGACATCTGACCCGACCCCCATCCGCGGCGCCGCGGCCGGCCCACCGCCGGCGCCCGACCCGCGCCTGGCCGCCTTCGTTCAGCGCCTGCGCCGTTTCGTCCTGGACGAGCGCGACGCCCGGCGCCAGCAGATCGAAGCGCAGTGGGCGCGGCCCCTGCCCGACCGGATCGCGGCCGGCCACGCCATCGAGGGCGTCCGCTTCGCCGGGGTCACGCCGGGCGGCCTGCTCGAGTTTGAATGCGCGCGCAACGGGTCCCGTTTCCGCGAAGGCGACGCGCTCTGCCTGCACCGCGGCAGCCCCTTCTTTCAGCCCGCCTTCAATCTCACCCTGGAACTGGACGACGAGACGCGGCTGCTGGCCTTCCCAGACGGCGGCCCCATTGATTTCCAGCTCCTGGCTCAACAGCCGGACGGCTGGATCATGGACGAGGGCTATCTCGACCTGAGCGGCTTCGTGCTGGATGCGCTGGACCAGGCGGCCGAGACGCTCATCGGCCGCGAGTGCGTCCTGCCGGCCCTGCTGGGCCTCACCCAGCCGGTCGTCGCCACCGAGCCGTACGAGCGGGCCGCCGAACGCGCAGCCGGGCTCGGCCTGAACGAGCGCCAGCAGGAGGCCCTGGCCTCGGCCTACGCCACGGACAGCTTCTGGCTGGTGCAGGGGCCGCCCGGCACCGGCAAGACCCGCGTGCTGGCCCACCTGGCCGAGGCCCTGGTGGAGCGCGGCGAGCGCGTCCTGGTGACGGCCTTCACCCACCGCGCCATCAACAACGCCCTGAACACGCTGGCGCGCGTCGCCCCGGAGACGCCGGCCGTCAAGATCGGCGACGCGCGCCGGGCGGACGACCTGCCAGAGGTCGAGAACGTCGAGCATTTCGATCAA
>DAOUAB010000059.1:0-96561 GCA_034434015.1 Anaerolineales bacterium | reverse complement strand
GGTGGCCCAGGCCTTCGGGCCGGTGGTCTCGGTGGTCAGCGGCGGCCTGGCCTGCCTGGCGGCCACGGCCTGGATCGCCTGGAAGACGCCCGCGCTGCTGGCCTATCGCAAGGAGCCGGCGCCGGCCCTGCACCTGCAAGCCGCCGATTGAGCGGGGATCGTCGACGGCGGATGAAGGACGGACGTCGCCGTCGCTCACGCCGCCGCCTTTCGTCCTTCGCCGGTCAGCCAACCATGAAGCGCGCTGTCAGCATCAGCCTGGGGTCATCGAAGCGTGACAAAGCGGTGGAGGTGCAGCTCCTCGGCCAGACGGTGCGCCTCGAGCGCCGGGGCACCGACGGCGACATGGAGAAGGCCGCGCAGCTCTACCGCGAGCTGGACGGCCAGGTGGACGCCTTCGGCGTCGGCGGCGCCGACCTGGGCCTGCGCGTGGCCGGGCGCTGGTATCCGCTGTACTCGGTCCAGCCGATGGTGCGCCATGTGAAGAAGACTCCGCTGGTGGACGGCACCGGCGTCAAGAACACGCTCGAGCGGCAGGTCGCCGGGTTCATCGAAGCGCGCGTCGGCCGGATCGAGCCGCGCCGCGTGCTGTTCACCGGCGGCGCGGACCGCTGGGGGATGTCAATGTCGTTCGTCGAGCGCGGCTACGAGTGCGTCTTCGGCGACCTGCTGTTCGCGCTGGACCTGCCGATCCCGCTGCGCAGCGTGGCCGCCGTGAAGGCCGTGGCCGCGCTGGCGCTGCCCGTGATCGGGCGCCTGCCGTTCACCTGGATCTATCCCATCGGCGAGCAGCAGGAGAAGTGGACGCCCAAACACGGCCGCTGGTACGCCTGGGCAAGCGTGATCGCCGGCGACTGCCACTACATCAAGCGCTACCGGCCGGCTCGCCTGGACGGCAAAATCATCTGCACCAACACCACCACGCCCGACGATGTGGCCCTCTTCCGGGACGCCGGCGCGCACTGGCTGGTGACGACGACGCCCCGGCTGGAAGGGCGCTCCTTCGGCACCAACCTGATCGAGGCCGCGCTGGTGGCCGCCAGCGGCCGGGGCCGCGTCCTGACCGACGCCGAGTTGAGCGACCTGATCGACCAGCTCAAACTGGGGCCCTCCATCCAAAGGCTCAACGATGACGCCCGCTGACCGGCCCCCCCCGCCAACCATTGACGCGGTCGTCATGGCCGGCGGCGTGCCCGGCCCGGACGACCCCCTGTACCCATTGACCCAGGGTCGCCCGAAGGCCCTGCTGGAGATCGGCGGCCGGCCCATGGCCCAGTGGGTGCTGGACGCCCTCAGCGCCGCAACAACCATCCGGCGCGTGGTCATCGCCGGCCTGGCGCCGGACCAGGCGCTCGCCCTGTCGTGCGCCCGGCCGTGGGGCGCGGTGGCGGACCAGGGCAACCTCATCGATAACCTGACCGCCGGCGCGGCCTGGACGCTGGCGCAGGGCGCGCCGCCCACGCATGTGCTGGCGGTCAGCGCCGACATCCCGCTCATCACGGGCGAGATGGTGGACTGGAACGTGCGCGCCTCGCTGGAGAGCGACCACGACATGTACTACTCCATCATCCCGGCCGAGGTGATGGAACGCCGCTTCCCGGGCTCGCGGCGCACCTTCTTCCGGCTCAAGGAAGGGCGCTTCACGGCCGGCGACCTGAGCCTGATCCGGACCGAAATCTTCAGCGGCTATCACCCGGCCTGGCGCCAGATCGTGGACGCCCGCAAGAGCCTGGTGAAGCAGGCGGCGCTGGTGGGCTGGGACACGTTCCTGCTGGTCGCCCTGGGCCGCCTGAGCCTGGCCTGGGGCCAGCGCCGCATCCGCGAGCGCCTGGGCATGAACGGCCGGGTCCTGATCTCGCCTTACGCCGAGATCGGCATGGACGTGGACAAGCCGCGCCAGTACGAACTCCTGCGGCGCGAACTGGAGCGGAGGCCGCAGTGATCCGGGCGCTGCTGGCGACGGACGCCCGCCTCTCCGAACGGCTGCGCATCGCCGAGCGTCCCGGGCCGCTCCGCGCCCTGGCCATTTTCCTGGCGCACTCGGGCGACTCCTGGTTCTGGGGGATCGGGTTAGTGATCGTCTGGCTGCTCGGCGACGCCGGCTGGAAGTACCGGGCCGTCGTGATCTTCCTCGCCATCGCGGTCACGGCCGTGATCGTCCAGGCGATCAAGTGGACGGTGCGCCGTCAGCGCCCGCCGGGCGAGTGGGGCGCCCTCTACCGCAACGCGGACCCGCATTCGTTCCCGTCCGGCCACGCGGCGCGCGCCATCATGCTGGCCGTCCTCGGCCTGGCGCTCGGCCCGGCCTGGTTCGCGGCCATCCTGGTCGTCTGGGGTCCGCTGGTGGCCCTGGCCCGCGTGGCGATGGGCGTCCACTACGTCTCGGACGTGGCTGCCGGCGCGGCCCTGGGCGTGGCGTTCGGGTTGGGGCTGGCGTTCTCGCAGCCGCTCTGGACGCCGCTTCTACCGGTGTGGCTTTTCTGATGGGAACGCTGTACCTCGTCGCCACCCCCATCGGCAACCTGGAGGACATCACGGCCCGGGCGCTGCGCGTGCTGCGCGAAGCTGCGCTCATCGCGGCCGAGGATACGCGCCACACCCGGCGCCTGCTGACCCACTTCGACATCCACACGCCGCTCACCAGCTACTTCGAGCACAACAAGCTGACCAAGCTGGACGCGATCCTGGAGGCCCTGGCGGCCGGCGATGTGGCCCTGGTCTCCGACGCCGGCACCCCGGCCCTGTCCGACCCGGGCTACGAGCTGGTGCGCGCTGCGCTGGCGGGCGGTTATCCCGTTGTGCCCGTCCCCGGCCCCTCAGCCGTGTTGGCCGCTCTGGTGGCCTCCGGGCTGCCGACCGACTCGTTCGTGTACCTGGGTTTTCTGCCCCGCAAAGACGCCGACCGGCGTCGCTTGCTCGAGTCGCTGGCCGCCGAGCCGCGCACGCTGGTCTGCTTCGAGTCGCCGCGCCGGTTGCTGGACGCGCTGCGCGACATCGAGGCGGCGCTGGGCGACCGGCCCGTGGCGGTGGCGCGCGAGCTGACCAAGCGGTTCGAGGAAATCTTTCGCGGCCCGGCGGGCCGGGCGCGCGCGCATTTCGAGGCCAGGGGGGTCGCGGGCGAGATCACGCTGGTCATCGCCGGCGCCGCCGGCCGGTCGGCCGAGAAATGGACCGAAAGCCGCGTGCGCGCCGAGCTGGAAGGCCTGGTCGCCGCCGGCCTGAAACGCAAAGACGCGGCCAAACAACTCGCCCTCCGGTCCGGCTGGCCCGCCCGCGACATCTACAACCTGCCCACCGGGCCCTGACCCACCTCGCGCGGCCGGCGCCCCCTCCGGGCCCGAACCCGGTATACTCAGCCTGGGCCTTCCGCCCGGCGTCTGCCGTCCGTCATCTGTCATTGGTCCTCTGATCTGCCATGAACCTCGACGACCTCGACTACTTCAAATCGATCGACAGCCAGGGCTACCTCCGCGTGATTGACGCCCTGCCCGACCAGGCGGCGGCGGCCTGGACGCTGGGCCAGGCGCTGCCTCTGCCGGAAACGTGGCCGGACGCGCAGCACATCCTGATGATCGGCCGCGGCGACTCCGCCACCGCCGGCGACCTGGCGCGCGCCGTGGTCTCGGCCGAATCCCGCCGCCCGGTCATGGCCTGGACCGGGCCGGACCTGCCCGCCTGGGTGGGCGCCGGCACGCTGGTCCTGGCGCTCTCCCATTCCGGTGAAACGGCGGAGATAGTCGCCGCCGCGGAGACGGCGCTGGCGCGCGGCGCGCAGGTGCTGGCGATCACGTCCGGCGGGAGGCTGGCCGCGCTGCCGGGGGCGACCGTCTGGCGCTACCCTCTGAAGGTCGACTCGCGCGCGGCCATGGCGGACCTTGCCCTGCTCACCCTCGCGCTGCTGACCCGGCTCGGCGTCGCCGACGACAAGACGGCCGACGTCGCCGAGGCGGTGGACGCCCTGCGGCGGCAACAGGCGGCCCTGCGCGCCGACAGCGCCGTCAGCCATAACCCCGCCAAGCGCATGGCCGGACAACTCATGGAACATTACTCGGTGCTGTTCGTGGCCGACGCGCTCGCGCCGGCCGGGCGCCGCTGGCAGGGGCAGATCAACCAGATCGGCAAGGCCTGGGCGCAGTGCATCCCGCTGGCGGAGGCCAGCCACGCCGTCTCCGGCATGCTCTTCCCGGAAGCGCTGGTGCACAAATACCTGATGCTGTTTTTGCGCGGCGCGCTGGAGACGGAGGCCGTCCGCCAGCGCATGGACGCGGTGCGCCGCGCCTTCATGACGAACGGCTTCAACACCGACGCCATCCCCGCCGTCGGCCGCTCTCTGCTGTCACAGTTGTTGACGCTCTCGCACTACGGGGATTACGTGGCGTACTACCTGGCGATGTGCTACGCCGTGGACCCGGCGGCAGTGGTGAGGCTGTAGCCGCCCTGGCCCAGTCTCCGCTTCATGAAGACGGCGACCTCGCCCTCCGGGCCGAGGTCGTCGTTGCGGTAATAAGACAGGTCAACGGCTTCCAGCGCGAAGCCGACCGCGCGGTAGAAATCGATGGCGGGGACGTTGGTGTTCTGCGTCTCGCAGACCATCATCCGCAGCCCGGCCGCCCGGGCTTTCCCGGCGACGGCCTCCATCAGCCGCCGCCCGACCCCGCCGCGCCGTTGGCCGGCGGCGATGTGAAACTCCCAGATCCACAACGTCCTGTTCCAGGTATACGGCTCGGCCAGCGCCAGACCGACCAACTCGTCCCCGGCATAGGCGCCGAACGAGAAACCCAGCGCCGGCAGCCCGGCGTAGTGTCGCGCCAGTTCGGGGTCCGGCGGACCCCAGTGTTTTTCGTAAGGCCGATCCAGCGCGACTCTTTCCAGGGCGATGACGGTCCGCAGCGGCGTCTCGGTCTTGGAGACGAGGTACTTCTCGCTCGACACATAGCCGACGATCAGCCGGGTCAGGTCCGCCTCAGCCAGGGCCAGCAGAGGTTGGATGATGGCGCTCATGGCTCCTGCGGCTGCCGAAACGTCAACCGCACCGAGGTGGCGATCAGGTTCCCGGCGCTGTCGCTGCATGGATCGGAGCGGACGGCGATCTCGCCGGCCGGGTCCGAGGCCAGCCGGACGGTGTAGTCCACATTCGGCTCCATGGCGAAGTCGCCATAGCCGGCGCCCAGCTCCGGCTTGAGGCCGGTGAAAAACCGGTCCTGGCCCCCGCTCCACTCCACGATGACCTCCACACCGGCCACGCCGTTCCCGCCCGGGTCGAGGGCCGCCACCTGGAGCAGGGGCGGCTGGAGGCGCGGGTCGCACGCGAACGACTGGCCTTCAAACGCGAAGACGCCCGGCGGCGTGGGGCTGGGCAGCGGTGTGGGCAACAACTGCGGCGTGAAGGTCGGGGGCGGCGAGGCCGTCGGCTCGAGGGTCGGCGTCGGCGGCGCGGGGGTTGGGGTGGCGGCCGCGACCGCGGCGGTCGGCCGGGCCGGGCCGGCGCCCAACGCGGCGGCGAGCGCGGCCAGGGCCTGCACGGCGGCCGGGTCGCCGCCGGCCGCCGCCAGGCGCTGGGCCTGGGCGGCGACGGCTCGGGAGGGGTCCGCCACACCCAGGATCGCCACCCGAGCGCGGGCGCGCTCCACGTCGCCGTCCACGGCGTAAGCCTCAGCCGCCCATTGCATCCAGGCCGCCTGATACTGCGGGGCCAGCGAGGCCGGCTCCGTGTTCACGTACTCGACCGGGCTGAGCACCCAGGCGTACAGGAGCCCCAGGCCGAGTCCGGCGGCCAGGCCAAGGAAAGCCATCAGGCGCTTCATGGTTGAAAAGGCTGGAGTTGGGGCGGGAGCGGCCCGAAGGCGGCGGCCAGGCCCGCCAGGCGGCGCACATCGGCCTCCGCCGCGCCGGCCTCCAGGGCGCGCAGGCCGGCGGCGGCGACGGCGGAGCCGGGGTCGGCGAAGCCCAGCTCGGCCAGGCGGGCGCGCGCGGCCTCCCGGTCGCCGTCGTTGGCATAGACCGTGGCGATCATGAGGACGGCGTCATCTTTGGCCGATTGGCGCAGCGAGGCCGGCGCGGTGTTCACGTACTGGACCGGCGCCGCCACCCAGCCGATATACAGCCCGGCGCCCAGGCCGAGCGCCAGCGTGACGAGGAACGTGATCACCGCGCCGCGTGACATCACCGGGATTGTGCCACAGAACAGCGCCGCGCCGCAAACAGAAGCAAAACGCGACGGGCGCGCCGTCGCGTTCTGAGTGCCGAGGGAGGGATTTGAACCCTCATGTCCGTGAGGACAGTGGTTTTTGAGACCACCGCGTAAGCCTTTCCGCCACCTCGGCATGGGGATATTCAAATTATAGCTGAGACCTGGGCGAAGTGTGAAGTCATGGGCGATGGAGAAAGGGCAGCGCGATTGCCTTCTTGCGAGCCAGGCAGTGGACGTCTGGCGCATAGTAGAGCCAGTTCAAGAGCCGGATCGAGTCATGCTTGGCGTACTTCAACATCGAAATAGCATGTTTGAGTGGCTTTAATTCCCGAGTGATCACAGCACCGCGAAGGCCAATTAGCCGGGTCACGGTGTCGTGGCTCCATTCGAGGAATGGTCGGCTGGCGGACACCAGTATGACGAACAACCGTTCATAGACGTACTTCGCGTTCTTGACTGTGTTGTAACGGTCGGTGTAAGTGATGATGGAGCCGTCGCCGTCAATACAACCACGCAGAAAATCGCGGAAGAACTCGTCGGGGATCAGCAGCGGACCGAGGCGAAGGCTTTTAGCCGGCATCAAACCAATGGAGAGCAACCATTGATACATGACACGGTCCCCCCACTGGATTCGGCAGGCAAAGCCCCCCTGCCCGTTGCTATTCGCCGTGATCGCGTTGGGAAGCCCCAGGATCGTTTTCACGGTTTGCAGCAGATCGGTGTCCTTGGAGGTGAGGCTGATGTGTCGACCATCTGGCGACAGATTGCCATCCGTCGCAATCAGGCCCACGGCATACGCCAGCGGCGCGGACCAGCCGGCGAAGTCCGTGCGCGACGCCGGTTGAGGCCCGCGCGGCCGGCGCGGCACGCCCAGCGCCGCCAGCCGGCGGATGACGGTCGTCGCGCCGCAGCCCAGCCAGCGCGCCATCGCTTCCACCGTCAGGCCTTCGACCACATACAGACGCCGGAGTTCTTCTGAGTTAGAATGCACAGGCTCAGTCATCCCTGTCAGTGTCGCCCTTATAGAACGCCCGGTCTACGGCCACAAGTCACCCACCGCCTATGAAACTCGGCATCCTCGGCCTGCCGCAGGCAGGCAAAACCACGGTCTTCAACGCCCTGACCCGCGGCGACAAGCCGGTCGGCGGCGCGCGCCAGGTCGGGCGCTTCGAGGTCCAGACCGCCGTCGTCCCGGTGCCGGATGAGCGCGTCGACCGCCTGTCCGCGATCTTCAAGCCGCGCAAGACCATCTACGCCCAGGTGACCTACGCCGACATCGCCGGCCTGGAGGCCGCCGGCGACGCGGCGGCCGAGAAGACCGGTTTCTCCGGCCCGCTGCTCAACGCGCTGGCCACCATGGACGGCTTCCTGCACGTCGTCCGCGCCTTCGAGAACCCGACCGTCCCCCACCCCTCCGGCGCGGTGGACCCGGCCCGCGACCTGGCGACCGTGGACGGCGAGCTGCTGCTCAACGACCTGCTGGCCGTGGAGCGCAAGCTGGAACGCCTGAACGAGGACGCGCGCAAGGGCCTCGTCAAGGACAAGGGCCTGCACGCCCAGGAGATCGCGCTGTTCACGCGGCTCAAAGACACCCTGGCCGCCGGCCAGCCCCTGCGCGCTCTGGAGCTTTCGCCGCTGGAAGAAAAGCAAATCTCCAGTTACCAGTTGCTCACCCGCAAGCCGATGCTGGTGGTTTTCAACATCGGCGACGAGGACAGCGTGCCGACGCCGGCGCAGGTGGGCGCGGGCGCGCGGTCCGTGAAGCTCAAGGGCAAGCTGGAGATGGAGCTGGCCCAGCTCCCGCCCGAGGACGCTGCCCTGTTCATGCAGGAATACGGCATCGCCCAGCTCGGCCTGGACCGCGTCATCCAGATCTCGTACGACCTGCTCGGCCTGCAGTCCTTCTTCACCGTGGGCGAGGACGAGGTGCGCGCCTGGACCACCCGGCGCGGCGCCACCGCCCCGGAGGCGGCCGGCGAAATCCACACCGACTTGCGCGAAGGCTTCATCCGGGCCGAGGTCTACAGCTATGCAGACCTGATACAATTCGGGGGCGTGGCCGAACTCAAGGCCAAAGGCCGGTTCCGGCTGGAAGGCAAAGAGTACGCCGTGCAGGACGGCGACATCCTGAACATCCGCTTCAGCCCCCCGGCGAAGAAATAAGAGAGGACAAGCATGCCCTATACCCCCACCCGCTGGACGCTCGACGCCCTGATCCCGGGCGGCGACCAGGCCGCCATCGACCGGGCGCTGGCCGCCCACGACAAGACGGTCAAAAAGGTCGAAGCCTGGCGCAAGAAACTCAAGCCCACGATCGCCGTCAAGGACTTCCAGGCGCTGCTGCGCGATTATGAGACCATGACCCACGCCGGCCGGCGGCTGTTCGTCTACGCCGCGCTGCGCTTCTACGCCGACACGCAGGACTCGGCGGCGCTGGCCCTGTTCAGCCAGATCCAGGCCCGCGCGGCTGAGGTGCAGAACCGCACGCTGTTCTTCTCGCTGTGGTGGAAGGCCCTGGACGACCAGCGCGCGGCCAGACTGATGGCCGCGGCCGGCGACCTGCGTTACTGGCTGGAGCAGCTCCGCAATTTCAAGCCCTACACCCTCTCGGAGGCCGAGGAGAAGGTCATCAACCTCAAGGACGTGACCGGCTTCCAGGCCCTGGACAACCTCTACGACATGCTGACCAGCGGCTTCGAGTTCACGCTCGAGGTCGACGGCGAGCGCCGGACCCTGACGCGCGACGCGCTGATGGCCTACGCCTACCACCCGGACCCGGACCTGCGCCGGGCGGCCTACCAGGAACTGTACCGCGTCTACAGCGCCCAGGCGCCGGTGCTGGCCCAGGTCTACCGCAGCATGATGACCGACTGGCGCAACGAGAACGTCGGCCTGCGCCGGTTTAAAAGCCCGATCGCCGTGCGCAACCTGGCCAACAATCTGCCGGACAAGGTGGTGGACACGCTGCTGGACGTCATCCGCCGGAACGCCGGCGTCTTCCAGCGCTATTTCAAGCTCAAGGCCAGGTGGCTTGGGCTGGAACAACTGCGCCGCTACGACATCTACGCCCCGCTGGCCAAATCCGACCGCAAGATCGCCTACAGCGACGGCGTGCAGATGGTGCTGGACACGTTCCAGGCCTTCTCGCCGCGCGTCGGCCAGTTGGCCCGGCAGGTGTTCGCCGATGGCCACGTGGACGCCGAGCTGCGTCCCGGCAAGCGCGGCGGCGCGTTCTGCTACGGCGCGCTGCCCGGCCTCTCGCCCTGGGTGCTGATTAACTATAACGGCCAGGCCCGCGACGTCGCCACCATCGCCCACGAGCTGGGCCACGCCATCCACTACCTGCTGGCCGGCGACCACCCGACGCTGGTCTTCGACGCCTCCCTGCCCCTGGCCGAGACGGCTTCGGTCTTCTCCGAGATGCTGCTGACCGAGAAGCTGGTGGCCCAGGAACCGGACCCGGCCGTGCGGCGCGACCTGCTGGCCGGCGCCCTCGACGACGCCTACGCCACCGTCGGGCGGCAGGGGTTCTTTGCGTTATGGGAGAAGGAGGCGCACACGCTGATCGCCCAGGGCAAGACGACCGACGAGATGGCCGCGCGCTACCTGGAGACGCTCCGCGAGCAGTTCGGCGACGCGGTGCAGGTGAGCGACGAGTTCAAGTGGGAGTGGGTGGCGGTGCCGCACTTCTACGGCACGCCGTTCTACGTGTACGCCTACGCCTTCGGCCAGCTGCTGGTGCTGGCCCTCTACGAGCGCTACAAACGCGAGGGCGCGTCGTTCATACCCCGCTATCTCAAGATCCTGTCCTACGGCGGCTCCGAGGCCCCGGCGCGCATCCTCAAGGAGGCCGGCATCAACATCGCCTCAGCGCAGTTCTGGCAGGGCGGCTTCGACGTCATCAGCCGCATGATCAACGAGCTCGAGCAACTCCATTAGAGCCTGTCTCTGGCGTCGCCGACGGCACTGCCGTCGGCTATCGGGCGGGTTTAGAGATAAGTTCTAGGCAGACGCCGGGACGGACGACAAAAAAAAGAGCCGACGGGGGCTTACCGTCGGCTCTTCGCCTGGCGGCGGCCTTGTGCTACTGCCGACGGTCGCCGCTCACGGCCGCTTCCATCAGAGCCTGAATCCGGCCGACCATCTGCGCCGGGTTGGGGTGCAGGCCCTCCAGCAACAGGCCGTTCTCGTAGAGCTGCTCGATCGCGTCGCTCACCAGGCGGTCGTCGCCGCCGGCCGCCAGCCGGCCGGCCAGCCCCTTGATCAGCGGGTGGCGCGCATTGACCTCCACCAGACGCTTGGGCACGCTGTAGTCTTTTTCAATCAGCCGGCGGACCCGGTCCATCTCCTGCTCACGGCCGTCGCCGGGCGCCGCCAGCCGCAGCGGGCTGTCCACCAGGCGCTCGGAGACGCGCACATCCGTAACGCGCTCGCCCAGCTGGGTCTTGAAACGCGCGATCAGCGCCTCCAGCTCGCCCGGCGGCAGGGCCTCGGCCGCCGGCGTTTCCGCGGGGTCGTCGCCTTTGGCCACGTCGACGTCGGCGCTGGCCGCGTTCTTCAGGGCGAAGCCCTCGTAATTCTGCAGGCCGGCCAGCATAAACGAGTCGAGCGGATCCGTCAGAAAGAGCACTTCCAGCCGGGCCTGGCGGAAGGGATCCAGGTGCGGGCTGCGCGCCGCGGACTGCGGATCGTCGGCCAGCAGGTAGTAGATCTCGCGCTGCTCGGGCTTCATGCGCCCGACGTATTGCGCCAGCGAGATGCGCTCGTCGTCCACGGTCTGCGATGACTGGAAACGCAGCAGCGGCTTGAGCTTGTCGCGCGCCGACGGGTCGGTGGCCAGACCCTCCTTCAGGAACGGGCCGTAGGTCTTCCAGAAGACCTGGTACTTGTCCGGGTCTTTGGCCGCCAGCTCCTTGAAGCTCTCGATCACTTTGTGCGTCAGGGCGTTCCGGATGCGCTCCATGAACTTGCTGGATTGCACCGTCTCGCGGCTGACGTTGAGCGGCAGGTCCTCGGACTCGACCACGCCCTGCATGAAGCGCAGATAATTCGGGAGCAGGTCTTTGGCGTATTCCTGAATCAGGATCTTGCGCGAGTACAGCTTGAGGCCGGGCTCCTTGCGCAGGCTGAACACGCCCGGCTCGGCCTTGGCCGGCACAAACAGCAGGGCGTAAATCTGCACCGGCGAGTCCGTGTGCATGTGAATCCGCAGCAGCGGCGCCTCGAAGTCCAGCGTCAACTGCTTGTAGAACTCGTGGGCGGCCTCGTCCGTGATCTCGGTCCGCGGCTGGCGCCAGAGCGGCGTCTGGCGGTTAACGATCTTGTCGCCGACGTAGACCGGGAAGGAGATGAAATCCGAGTGCTTATGGATCACCTGTTCCAGGCGCCAGGCCTCGGCGAACTCGGCCGCATCCTCCTTGAGCCTGACGACGATGTCCGTGCCGCGCTTCTCTTTCTGCGCCGGCTCCAGCGTGAAGCGGTCCTCGCCGGCGCAGATCCAGGTCCAGGCGGCGGCCTCCGGGCGGAAGGAGCGCGACGTCACCCGCACCTCGTCGGCCACCATGAAGACCGAGTAGAAGCCCACGCCGAACTGGCCGATCAGGTCGGACATCTTCTTGCCGGCCTGAAGCGACTTCAGGAACTCGGCCGCGCCCGAGTGCGCAATGGTGCCCAGGTTCTCCACCAGCTCATCGTGCGTCATGCCCAGGCCGGTGTCGCTGATGGTCAGCGTGCGCGCCTCCTTGTCGGCCGTGATCCGGATCGCCAGCTCCGCGTCGGGGTCGAGCACATGCGCATTGGTCAGCATCTCGAACTGCAGGCGGTGCAGGGCGTCGGAGGCGTTGGAGATCAGCTCGCGCAGGAAAATCTCGCGGTCGGTGTACAGGGAGTGGATGAGGATGTTGAGCAGCTGGCGGATTTCGGTGCGGAAGGGGACGGTCTCGGGGGCCGTAGCGTTGGTCATCGCGCGTTACCTCAAGACGGATTATGAGCGCTCCCCAATTTATGCCGGAAGTATTAGAAAAACGCAAACGGACCGCCCGCCTGAAAACGCCGGCGGCGGACGAGGGCCTCATCCGCCGCCGGCGCGGCCGTGGACGCACTCGCGATCAGCGGATCTCGTAGGTGACGTTCACCTGCAGGCTGATCTCGAGCTGGCCGGCCGCCACCGGAACCGGGGCCGCGCCGGCGCCGCCGATGCCGAGCTTGTCGGCGTACAGCAAGGGCTGCGGGCCGCTGAGGTATTCGCTGATCGTGATCGGGTCGCCCAGCGTCACGCCGGCCGCCTGGGCCAGCGCCTCGGCCCGGGCCCGGGCGTCGGCCATCGCCCGCTCGCGCGCCTCGGCCTCCAGCCGGGCCGGCTCGCTGACCGTGAACGACACGCCATAGACGCTGTTCGCGCCCGCGCCCACGGCCTGGCCCAGCACGTCGCCCAGACGGGCGAGATCGCGCACACGCACCGTCAGGGTGTTGTCGACGACGTACGTGAACGTGCTCTTCGGCTGGCCGGTCACGGGGTCATAGTCCTGCTGGACCGAGACCGAGAAATTGGCGGTCTGCAGGTCCTGGGCGTCCAGGCCCAGGCCGGTCAGCGTCTGGGTGAGGGCGTTCATCCGGGCGGTGTTCTCGTCCACCGCCGCCTTGGGGTCGGCGTTGCGACTCTGCACGCCGATCTGGAGGGTGGCGATGTCCGGCGCGCCGTACGCGCTGCCGGTGCCGGTGACCGAGAGCGTGTTGCGCGTGGGCTCGCCCGCCTGGGCCGGCACGCTGAGCGGCGCGCAGGCGGCGGCCAGCAGGCTCAAGCCGGCCACGCCGGCTAGGAGCAGCGAACGGAAGGAAGGACTGCGAAGCATAGCGTCATCTCCATGTGATTCGGTTTCATGGAAATAGACGCCGGCGGCGGGTTTAAGGTTCCGGGCGGCAAAACGCCGGGCGCCGCGCCGCGGCGAGACGGGAGCGCCGCGCCCGATGCGCGTTCAGGCGCGCCATTCGACGCGGTTCGTCGAGCCTGGTCAGGCGGGCTGGCCCAGCCACGGCAGGATCTCGCCGATGGCGCGGATGACGGGGCAGCCCGGCTCCGGGAACAGACCGCGCGGGTCGATGAGCACCGGTTGCAGGCCGGCGCCGCGCGCGCCTTCGATATCGGCGTAGAAGTTGTCGCCCACGTACACGGCCTGCGCCGGGTCGCAGGCCGCCATCTCCGTCGCCCGCAGAAAAATCTGGGGCGCGGGCTTCCAGTAGCCGATCTGGCCGGCCGCCAGGGTGAAGTGGAACAGGTCCGCCAGCCCGAGCTCCTGCGCGATCGGCTCCAGCGGCTGAGAACGGTTGGAGACCAGCCCCACCCGGAAGCCGGCGGCGCGCAGGCGCTCAAGCGTGGGCCGAACGTCGGCGTCCACGCGGTTCACCGGGCGGTAACGGTCCAGGAACATCTGGTTCACCTGCTCCGCCAGTTCCGCGGCCTGGCCGTCCTTCAGGTCAAAGGCCAGCACCTGGCGCTCGGCGTGCCGGCGCCAGAAGGCGGGCGTGTCCGCGCCGAGCGCCTCGATGTCGCTCTTCAACTCCGGCGCGATGGACCAGTAATAATGCGTCCAGCGCTCGGCGCGGGCCAGCTGCTCCGCGGTGAACACGCAGCCCAGCTCGCTCAGGTAGGCGGTGAAGGTCTCAAAGCCGGTTGGGTCGTTATGGCGCAGCGTGCCGTCCAGGTCGAAGAGCACGGCGCGGATGCCGGCCAGCGGCGCGGTCAGTTGAGTCACATGGTCTCCTGCGGACAATTGGGTCCCGCAATTCTACCCCGTCTCGGGCCGGATCCCGGCCGCGCGGCGCGGTACTCTTCTCCCAAGGGTCGACAGCAGGAGCGCGTCGCCGCCGGAGGCGGACGGCGGGCGGGGCAGGCCTTCGCGGACCGAGAACGTCAGCCCCCGATCTCGCTCATCACGCGGTTCATCGGCACCACGTTCTGGGCCAGGCCGTGGCCCCAGGGCTTGTGGTACACGGCCTTCCTGATCAGGGCCTGCAGGTCGTCCAGGGTGGCGCCGGCCCGCAGCGGCGTGAGCAGGTCCACCTCGTACTCGCGCAGCAGGCACATCCGCAGCTTGCCGTCGGCGGTCAGGCGGGCGCGCGTGCACGCAGCGCAGAACGGCTCGGACACCGAGCTGATGAACCCCACATCGCCGCGGCCGGGGCCCTGGCCGTCGCCGGCCAGGCGGAACAGGCGCGCCTCGCCGTCCAGCTGGCCGCCGTTCACGGGCTCCAGCGGGCCCAGCGCCGCCGCGATCCGGTCGCGCATCTCGCGTTCGGTCACCACCTGCGCCTGTTGAAAGCCGGAGACCTCGCCGAACGGCATCATCTCGATGAAACGCATCTGCCAGTTGTGCTTGAGCGTGAGCGCGGCCAGCGCCACCACGTCGTCCTCGTTGTAGCCGCGGACGACGACGGCGTTCAGCTTGATCGGCAGCAGCCCCACCCGCTCGGCCTCCAGGATGCCGTCCCAGACATCCTCCAGCGTCCCCCAGCGCGTCAGGCGCTTGAAGCGCGCCGGATCGAGCGTGTCGATGGACACATTGACGCGCTGCAGGCCGGCGTCCTTGAGCGGACGCGCCAGTTGCTTGAGCAGCACGCCGTTGGTCGTCATCGACAGCGAGCGCACGCCGGGCGTGTCCGCGATGCCGCGCACAATCTCGACGATGTTGGCGCGCACGGTCGGCTCGCCGCCCGTCAGCCGGAACTTGTGGAAGCCCAGTTGCGTGAACAGGCGCACCAGCGTCAGCAGCTCGCCATCCTGCATCAACTCGGCGCGCGGCCGGAACGTCATCGCCTCCGGCATGCAGTACACACAGCGCAGGTTGCAACGATCCGTCAGGCTGATGCGCAAATAGTGGATGTCGCGTCCGAAGCGATCAAGGGCCATAGCGTAATGTTATTCTAACAAGCCGGCCCTATTTGTCAAATGGGCATCTGTTTTATTTTGGGGCGTGAGGCGGCCTGGTCGGGAACCGCCCGCCCCTGCCGGTCAATGGTTCCGGTCAAAATTGAAGAGGATGTGGTTCCGCGAGCAATCCTGGAACGTGGAGAAGACGATCGTCTCAGAGAGGGGTTGGCCGGACCCGTTGCGGAGCTGGATGCGATACGAGCCGGTCGTGGCGACCGGGGCGTTGCCCAGGACGATCTCCCAGCCGCTGGGGCCGTAGCGCGGCTGGCTGCCGGTGACCGCATCCACCGACAGGCCGTTGGGGCCCTCCAGGTGGACCAGCAGACCGACCATCCCGCGTTTGTCCAGGTCGAAGACCTGGCCCGCGATGCCGAACCAGTTGCAGCCCTGCGCGCTGTAGTTCGGGGAGATGTTGGCCACATAGCTGGGCGAGCCGGCGCCGGGCGTGAACTGAAACGCCGAGCGCGTGATGGACGCCGTCGGCGTCGGCCCGGTCGCCGTCGGCGTGGGGGTCCAGGTCACGGTGTGGGTCGGCGTCCGGGTGGGCGGCACGAGCGTCCGGGTGGCCGTATTCTCCGGCGTGCTGCTGGCGGGCGGCGTATTGCTGGCGGGCGGCGTGTTGGTCGCGGTCCAGGCCGGGGGGAGCGTCGGCAGGCCGCCGCTCGAGCCGGTCGGGGTCGGCGTGATCTGCCCGACGCCGAACGTCGGGATCAACGTCGGCACGCCGACCGCGCCGCCGGACGGGCGCAGGGCCACGATCGGGTTCAGCTGCGGGTTGGCGAACAGGGCGGCATACGCCGCGCCGCTGAGGCAGGTCATGACCAGCAGCAAGGCCGCCAGCAGATTGAACACCACCGCACACCCGGCGCTTGTCCCACGCTTCTTCCGCATACGTCGACTCCCTCAAGAGCCGCCCCGCGCCGCCAGAGGCGGGTCACGGGCCGACCGGTGTTTCGATCACGGCCTGCGCCAGCCGGGCGTCGAGCCAGGCCTGCCAGGTCTGCTCGCGCAGGGCCCGTTGTGCGGCCGGGCTGAGCGGCCGGGCCGGGTCACGCTCCAGCACCCGCACGATGTGAAAGCCGAGCGCGCTCTGGATCACGGCGCTGGTCTCGCCCGGCTGGAGCGCGAAAGCCGCCTGCTCCACCTCGGGCACGGTCAGCCAGCCGCGCGGGAACCAGCCCAGATCGCCGCCGGCGACGCGGCTGCTCAGGTCGAGCGAATGCGCCAGGGCCAGCGTTGCAAAATCCGCGCCGGCCTGCAACTGCGCCAGCAGATCGCGCGCCAGCGCCTCGTCCCGGACCAGCAGGGCCTGCGCGTGCACCTGCTCGGCGGTCTCGCCGATGGCGGCCGTCACCTGGTCCGCCAGGCGCGCGCGCAACAGGTCCTGGCGCAGCGCCGCGCGAAAGGCCTCGGCCGTGTACCCGTTGGCTTCCAGCCAGGCCGCGAAGGCCTCCGCCCCGCCCCGGCTCCGCGTGATCCGGTCCAGCTCGGCGTCCAGCTCGGCGTCGCCGACGCTCAGGCCGGCGGCTTGCGCGGCCTGCGCCGTCACCGCCTGCTCGATCAGGCTCCGCAGCGCGCGCTCCGGGCAGTCTGGGAACGCCTGCGCCGCCTGGCAGCGGCCGACCTCGGCCTGGTAGTCGGCCAGACGGATCGGGCGGCCGTCCACACGCGCCGCCAGCGGCTCCGGCGTCTCCGTCGGCGCCGGCGCGGCGGTGGCGGTGGCGGTTGGCGCCGGGGTCGGGGCCGCGACGGTCGGCGGCGCCGGCGTGAGGCCGGGCGCGGCGGTCGGCGACGGGCCGCCGCACGCCGCCAGCGCCAGGCCCAGGACCAGCAGGGTTAAAGTCGAGCGTCGATTATACACACGGGGCATGGGGATGCAAACGTGAGGCGGTGACGGGCGGCGGGTGAGGGCGGCCTGCCGGAGAGCGCCCGTCACCCGTCGCTCAGCCGACCGGATTGACCAGCGCGAAGATCATCGGCCGGCGCTTGGTCTCGGCGTAGAAGAAATCGGAGAGCTCGGCCTCGACCTTGGCCTGCAGGTTGCCGTTGGCGCTGGCATGGCGGGCCGCGACCCGGGAGACGTGCTCCTGGGCCGCCTCGAACATCTCGGTCTCGTCTTTCACGAACACGAAACCGCGCGAGATGATCTCGGGTTTGCCGGCCAGCTGGCCGCCGGCGCCGACGCGCAGGTTGACGATGACCACGCCGCTCTCGGCCAGGGCCTCGCGCTCGCGCATGACGCTCGGGCCGATGTCGCCCACGCCGGTGCCGTCCACGAAGACATAGCCGCCCGGGATACGGTCGCCCACCGTCATGGTGTCGTTCTGGAATTCCAGCACGGCGCCGTTCTCGACCACGGCGATGTTCTCGGCCGGGAGGCCGACCTCGCGCGCCAGGGCGGCGTGCTGGTGCAGGTGGCGCAGTTCGCCGTGGATGGGCACAAAGAACTTGGGCTTCACCAGGTGGATGAGCAGCTTCATCTCCTCCTGGCTGGCGTGGCCGCTGACGTGCACCGACGCGATCGGGTCGTAGATCACGCGCGCGCCGCGTTGCAGCAGTTTGTTGATGGTGCGGTGGACCATCTCCTCGTTGCCCGGGATCGGGTGCGAGGAGAGCACGACCGTGTCGTTCGTCAGCAGGTCGAACTGCCGGTTGCGGCCCTCGGACAGGCGGCTGAGGATGGACGACGGCTCGCCCTGGGTGCCGGTGGTCATGATGACCACCTTCTTGGGCGGCAGGCGCAGGGCCTCATCGGTCGGCACGATCAGGCCGTCCGGCACCTCCAGGTAGCCGAGCTTCTGGGCCATGCGCGCGTTCTCGACCATGCTGGTGCCCACCAGCGTCATCTTGCGCCCGTGCCGGGCGGCGGCGTTGGCCACCTGCTGGATGCGCGAAATGAGCGAGGCGAAGGTGGCGATGATGATGCGTCCGGGCGCCTCGCGGAACACGGCGTCGAAGGCCGGGTCGATCACGGCCTCGGACGGCGTCCAGCCGGCCTTGTCGGCGTTGGTCGAGTCCGAGAACAGGGCCAGCACGCCGCGGCCGGCGAACTCGGCCAGCTTGGCGTAGTCGGTCGGCCAGCCGTCCACGGGCGTGTGGTCGAACTTGAAGTCGCCGGAGTGCACGATCAGGCCGGCCGGCGTGGTGATGCCCAGGCCGACGCCGTCCGGGATGGAGTGGCAGACGTGGAAGAGCTCGACCGCGAACGGGCCGATGTTGATGCGGTCGCCGGCGTTGACGGTGTTGAGCGTCACCCGGTCGAAGAGCTTGGCGTCGCGCAGTTTGACTTCCAGCAGGCCGCGGGTGAGCGGGGTGGCATACAGCGGCGCGTCGAACTCGCTCATCACGTGCTTGATGGCGCCGGTGTGGTCCTCGTGCCCGTGCGTGATGACGATGCCGCGCACGAGGTCCTTCTTGTCGAGCAGGTGGCGGAAATCCGGGATGATGTAGTCGATGCCGAGCATGTCGTTCTCGGGGAACATCAGGCCGGCGTCCACGATCAGCGCGTTGTTGCCGTACTCGATGTACGTCATGTTCTTGCCGATCTCGCCCAGCCCCCCGACGGGGATGACGCGCAGTTTTTGTGCCATAGCGGCAAACCTTTCTATCTCTATTGGCGGAAACGAGTTTAACACAAAAGCCCCGCCGATGCTGCTGGCGGGGTGCGGGCAGGCAGGCGCAGAGCGTCAGTTCAGGCGGATGACCTGCACGGCCTGCGGGCCGCGGTACGAGTCTTCGACCGTGAACTCAACCTGTTCGCCCTCGCGCAGGTTGCGCAGGCCGCTGTTGGCGATGGCCGTATAGTGGACGAACACATCCTGCCCCTGAGAGTGGATGTAACCGTAGCCCTTCGAGCCGTCGAACCAGCGGACGACTCCTTTTATACGTTGCGTCATGATAATGTCTCCAGCCGAAAATGGATACGTGAAGTTTATCACATTTTTGCCGCCGGGCGAGCGCCTTCGCGTTTCTCAGTCGGCGCGCCGGAAATTGATCGCCAACGGCGGATGCGCCCGCGCCGGGCCGGAATCTTGCCGGCCCTCGGTCCCCATGTTATAATGGCGCTGATCGTCAGGACGGGCAATTAGCTCAGCTGGTCAGAGCGCACGGTTCACATCCGTGAGGTCATAGGTTCGAGCCCTATATTGCCCACACCTCTTGTACGAAACGGGCCATGGCGGCCCGTTTTTTTTGACGCGGTCACGTTTCCGTCACAAAAAATTGGCAAGCCCCCGGGTGAGGGGGGCACCCGGAAGCTTGCCAACTCCAATTATCGGCAGCGCCAGCAATTTGTCAAGTCGGTTTCGATAAAAGAAAAGGCCTTCAGCGGCCTCCCTGCCCGACAACCCGCTGAACGCCTTTTCACCTGGCTGCGCGTTTTCTCCCTCGTCGGCGCAGCCGCGCGCTTGCGAAGTGCGTGCATCGTGGTTATACGCCCTGCCGGCGTTTAAGGGAATAGGCAGATGTACTGTTTCTGAGCGCCGGCCCTTGCCAGGCGGTTCAGTTCTGCCTATTCTGGAAGTATGGAGATTTCTGTAGATGTTGGCGTTTGAGGCCCCGCTGCGCGTCGCCATCCTGGAGGATCACCCGCCCATCGTGGACGGCTACCGCTACCGGCTGAGCGATCCGGCCCGGTTTGAGATCGTCGGCGTGGCCAGCGTGGGAGAGGACCTGGAGCCGCTCCTGGCCGCGCATCCGACCGACGTGCTGCTGCTCGACGTCAGCGTGCCCACTTCGGCCGAGAACCGCAACCCCTACCCGATCCTCACCGTCCTGCCGCGCCTGCTTCAGGCCCACCCCTCCCTGGTGATCATCGTGATCACGATGCACGCGGAGAGCAGTCTGATCCGGGCCATGATGCGGGCCGGGGCCAGCGGCTACCTGCTCAAGGATGACCAGGACAACCTCCAGCGCCTGGCGGACGTGGTGCGCGGCGCCGCCCGCGGGGATATCTGCCTGAGCGCCCAGGCCTACGCCCTGTGGAAGCGACGCAGCACGGACGCCCTGGAGCCGGTCACCCAGCGCCAGTCGGAGGTGTTGTCGCTGTGCGCGGCGTATCCGGACGCCACGACCTACGAACTCGCCGCCCGGCTCAACATTGCGCCCTCGACGCTGCGCAACCTGCTGTCCGGCGCTTACCTGCGCCTGGGGGTGAGCACGCGGGCCGGCGCCGTAGCCGAAGCCCGCCGCCGCAGCCTGATCACGCCCTATCCGCCGCCGGCCCCGTAACCCCGGACCTCCCGGGCCGCCGGTTCCCCGCTGCCGGCGTATAATGGCGCCAGCCGGCCCGTGCTGAGCGCGCCTGGCGCGAACATGTCCACCGACCGCCTGCGGACCTACTTCACGTTTGTGGCGAACGCCTGCGCCGGCATCTTGCTGCTGATCTACACTTATCTCCATTTCTTCGACGTGATGCAGCCGGGCTTTTTGTGGGACCCGCGCACCGGCGTGATCATCGCCGTCGACTCCAGCGGCCGCCTGCAGGCCGGCGACCGCCTCATCCAGGTCAACCAGGTCCGGGTGGCGGACTACCTCGCCAACCAGCGCCTGCGCCTCTTCCCCCCCGCCGGCCGGGCGGATACCCTCACGCTGGTTGTGGAGCGGGCCGGTCAGCCGATGACCATCGCCTGGCCGTTGTCTGCCCAGACCGGGACGATGCTCGCCTATCGCGTCTGGAACCAGTGGTTCCTGGCCTGGGTCTTCTGGGGGTTCGGCGCCCTGACGCTGCTGCTCGTCCGGCCGCGCGACAGCCGCTGGCGGCTGCTGGTGGCCTTCTGTGATTTGACCGCGCTGACGCTGATCACCAGCGTCCTGGCCCGCGACCACGTTGCCGAGAGCGCCATCGTCGGCCGGATGGTCGCCTGGCTCAGCGTCCCCGCGTACTGGCACCTGCACTGGGTCTTCCCCGAACCCTTGCGGCGAATCCCGAAGCGGATGTGGGCGGCGGCGTACCTGGCCGCCGGCCTGGTGGCCGGCCTCGAGTGGCTGCAACTCCTGCCCACCAGGCTATATCTGTTCGGCTTGCTGGCGGCCCTGCTGGGCATCGTGGTCCCCCTGGGCCTCCGGCTGCTTCGACGGCAGGCCCCGCCGGGGACCCGCGCCCTGTGGCTGGCCGCTATCGTCGCCGTTGGGCCGACCATTATCGTCGGCGTCGCCGCCTTGCTGGCCCCGGCCTGGCCGGCCGAATACGGCCGGATCGGCGTGCTGTTCGGTTGGCCGCTGCTCCCGGCGCTGTATTTCTACGCCGCCTACCGCCGCCAACTGGGCACCCTGGAGACGCGGGCCAACCGGACGATCGGTTTCTACCTGTTCCTGTTCCTCCTGTGTATGGCCATCGGCCCGCTGCTGTCGACCGTCAACACCTGGCTGCCCCTCGAGCGCGATCCGCTGCTCGGCGCCGTGCTGGCAGCCGTGGCCGGCGCGCTCAGCGCCCTGGGCCTGTATCGCCCGTTCCAGCGCGGCGTGGACCGTTATCTCCTCGGGATGCCGCTGCCGCCGACGCGACTGCTCCAGGAATATTCCGGCCGCCTGGCCGCCAGCCCGGACCTGAAGAGCATGATCCGCCTGCTGCGGGACGAGATTTTGCCCAGCCTGATGGTCCGGCAATCCGCCCTGCTGCGCCTTGACGACGCCGGCGGCCCGCACGTCCTCTACGCTCAGCAGGCGCCGCAGATTCCCGGCGCGTCCGAGCTCGCCGGCCTGCTGGCCGAGGCCGAACGCTACCGGCTGCCGCCCGACGCCAGCGACCGGCCACAATCCCTGCCGTGGGTGCGCCTGGTGCTGCCGCTCCGTCTGGCTGACCAGGTGATCGGCGTGTGGCTGCTCGGCCGCCGGGACCCGGATGACCTGTACGCCCAGGCCGAAATCGCCAGCCTGCGCGCCCTGGCCGACCAGACCGCCATCGCCCTGGCGCACCTGCTGCAGACCGAGCGCCTCCGGCAGATGCACCAGGCCAACATCGACCGGGACGAACAGGAACGCGCCGCGCTGGCCCTGGAGCTGCACGACGACATCCTGAACGAGCTGGCGCTGATTGCGCCGGGGCGCGACGCCCGGCCCTCGGAGCTGGAAGCGCAGGCCGCCTACCAGCGCGCCGTGCAGCGGGTGCGGCAGATCATCAGCGGCCTGCGTCCGGCCATGCTGGCCTATGGACTGCGCGGCGCGCTGGAGCAACTGGGCGATGACCTGGACGAGCGCGCCGGGGGCGCCCTGGCCGTCAGCGTCAGCGTGGAGGGGGAGGCGCGCTACCCCGCGCACGTGGAGCAGCACCTCTTCCGCATCGCCCAGCAGGCCGGCGAAAACGCCCTGAAACACGCCGGGGCCCGCCGCCTGCGCCTCTCGGCCCGACTGGCCCCGAATTACGCGGATCTCTCGATCGAGGATGACGGGCGCGGCCTGCCGCCGGAGGCGCTGGGCGACCTTTCGGTGTTGATCGAACGGCGGCACTTCGGTCTGGCCGGCGTGCATGAGCGGGCGGCCCTGATCGGCGCCGCCCTGCGGCTTTACGCGCAGCCGGGCCGCGGGACGCGCATCCACGTCACCTGGCAGCCGCGGGCGCAGACCCAGCCCGTCGTCTAGCTCCGGGGCGCGCCCACCAGGCGCGCCAGGCCGGCCAGATCAACGCGCGAGGTCAGGTCCAGGCTGAGGGGCGAGACGGCCACCAAGCCCTGGGCGACCGCCTGCACATCGGAGTCGGCTTCCACGCGGTCCGGCTCGAGCTGGACGCGATAGCCGAGCGGGCCGGGCTGGCTCAGGTCGGCGCGCGCCGCCTTGACCGGGAAGTAGAAACGGGTGCGCGAGACGCGCGTCATGGCCCAGGCGGTCTGCGGCGTGGCGCCCAGCGGGACGTCGACCTTCAGGATGTCCACGTCCGGCGGCAGGCGCAGGGCGAGCAGGCGCTCGGCGAAATACCCGGTGAAGTGCGCGGCGCCTGAAAAGTCCACCTCGTCCGAGTGGCTGTAGTGATGGCGGGGATCGGTGTCCTGAGACACCGCCAGCGCCGGGAGGCCCCAGCTGGCCGCCTCCAGCGCCGCGCCGATGGTGCCGGAGATGGTCACGCCGCTGCCGATGTTGACGCCATAGTTGATGCCGGCCACCACCAGGTCGGGCGCGCGCGGCAGGAGCTCCAGCAGGGCATGCTGCACGGCCAGCGCCGGCGTGCCGTCCACGGCATAGGCCGTGTGCGGCCGGCCGTTCACGGTCATCGTCAGGGTCTCGATCCGGCCCGAGAACCCGGGCGGCATGCTGCGGCCGACGCTCGTGCACTGGTTCTTCGGCGCGGCGACGACCACCTGGCCGAGCGGCTCAAGCGCGCCGGCCGCCGCCCACAGGCCGGGCGAGCCGATGCCGTCGTCGTTGGTCAGTAGGATCAGCTTGGGTTGTGACACTCCGCTTGTTTCTCCCTCTCAAAACTGCCGCCATCCTACCATACGCGACAAACAAAAAGGCCGGGCTTGCCGGCCCGGCCCATGACGTCGTGAACCATGGGTTCACCGGTCTAACTGGCGCATCACCAGGACAACCTTGCCCTGCACCTGGACCCGGCTGGGGTTATCGATATAGATCGGCTGCATGGTGGGGTTGGCGGGCTGCAGCCGGATGCGGCCGTTCTCCTGATAGAAGTACTTGAGCGTGGTCTCGTTCCGGTCGGGCAGCCAGACCGCCACCATCTCGCCGTTGCGGGCCTGGTCGGTCTTCTTCATCACCACGATGTCGCCATCGCTCACCATGGCGTCGATCATCGAGTCGCCCTTGACGCGCAGGGCGTACAGGTCGCCGGTCTCATTCACCATGCCGCGCGTCAGCTCCAGCGTCTCATCGGCGGCGGTCTGCGCGGTGTCGCCCACCATCACGGGCTGGCTGGCGAAGATGAAGCCGGCCAGCGGCACGGACAGCACTTCGCTCAGCGAGGGCCGGTGCGCCGTTTCCGACAGTCGCACGCCGCGCGAGACTTTCAGGTCGCGCACGATGTGGTGCTCCTTCTCCAGCTTGTTGAGGTTGTAGTTGACGACCGAGGTGGATGAGATGCCGACGGCTTCGCCGATCTCGCGGATGGTGGGCGGGTAGCCGCGCTCCTGCGTGAACCGGCCGATGAATTTCAGGATGTCCTGCTGTCGTGGGGAAAGCTTGCCTTTGGCCATAAGCGCCTCCATCCGCGGTCCCGCCGGGCGGCCCGCACAAATGAGCGATTCTGGCCTTTATTGTAGACCGGATGTTCGCGCCGGTCAAGCACAGATTTTCTACGGATTCAGGGCGTATTTTTCGATGGCGACGGCGGCGCCGTCGGCGTCCACGCCCGGCGCCACCCAATCGGCGGCGGCCAGCGCGCCGGGCGAGCCGCCCGCCATCGCCACGCCGACGCCCGCCCATCGGAGCATCGGGATATCATTGTCGTTGTCGCCGATGGCCAGCACCTGGTCGCGCTCGACCCCCAGATGCCGGGCGAGCCAGGCCAGGCCGGTCGCCTTGTTGATCCCGGCCGGCAGGCCTTCCAGCAGGACCGGGTGCGAGGGGAACACGTCGAGCGGCAGGCCCGCCGCCTGGACCAGCGCGTCCAGTTCGCGCTGCACGCCATCGCGCTCCGCGGGGTGGTGGACGGAGACGATGAATTTGTGGGGCGGCTCGGGCATCCCGGTCAGGAAATCCTTCACGCGCGTCAGGTTCGCCACGCGGAACAGCGCCGCCAGCTCGTCGGGCGTCTCCACGCCGTAGGGCATATAGACCAGGTTGGTGGTCTCGAAATGCAGGTGCCAGCCGCGCGCGCGGGCGTGGCCCACGATCCAGGGGATGACGGCCGGCGGGAGGCGCGTCTCGTGCAGCGCCCGGCCCAGCCGGTAGTCGTAGATCACGCCGCCCTGCAGGCAGACCAGCGGCGCGGTCAGGCCGAGCTGCTCGGCGAAGTAATCGGTGGGCGACGGGCCGCGCCCGGTGGCCAGCGTGACCAGCAGGCCGCGCTCCAGCGCCCGGGCGATGGTGTGCCTGACGCGTGGCGAGAGCTGCAGATCGCGGCCGACGAGCGTGCCGTCAATGTCGCAGGCGATGAGTCGGATCATGTTCAGGTAAAAATCTCCACGATGCGATCCAGTCCGGCCAGGTCCTGCTGCAGCTCGACGCGCGCCTCGGGGAACGCGGCGCGGGCCAGCGCCAGGGCGTCGGCGCCGCGCGTGTCTTCGATCTCCAGGAGCGCGGCCCCGCCCGGCCGCAGCGCGCGCGGCAGATCGACCAGCAGACGCCGGACCCACAACAGGCCGTCCGGCCCGCCGTCCAGCGCCCGGACCGGCTCGAAGCGCGCGACCGGCAGGCCCGCCAGGGCCGCGGTGGGGATGTAGGGCAGGTTGGCGCAGACCAGGTCGAAGCCGGGGCGCAGGAGGCGCAGGCCCTCCAGCAGATCGGAGCGGAAGAAGGCCACGCGGCCGGCGACGCCGTGCCGTTCGGCGTTGAGGCGGGCGACGTCCAGCGCGTCCTCGGCAATATCCAGCGCCGTGACGGCGGCCCGCGGGCGCCGGACGGCCAGCGTCACGGCGATGCACCCGGACCCGGTGCCGACGTCGAGCACTTTCGCCTCGGCGCGTTCCGTCGAGGCGAGGAACTTCAACGCCTCGTCCACCAGCAGTTCCGTCTCCGGCCGCGGGATGAGCACCCGCCGGTCGACGATGAACTCCAGGCCATGGAACTCGCGGCGGCCGGTGAGGTAGGCGAGCGGCTCGCCCTGCGCGGCGCGGGCGACCAGGTCCGCGAAGCGGGCCTGGGCCCCGGCGGGCAGCGTCTGTTCCGGGCGGGCCAGCAGCTGCGCGCGGCTCAGGCCGAGGACGCCGGCCAGCAGGGCTTCGGCGGTGAGGCGGGGGGAGTCGGCGCCGGCGGCCGCCAGGGTCCGGACGGCAGAAAGCAGGAGGCGGTCGGCAGTCGGCCGGTCATCGGCCCCTGCTTTCTGCTGACGGCTGACGGCGCCCGGCTCACTCGTCATCCTCGCCCGCTGCCGCCGGGAGCGCCTCGCCGCTCAGCCGGGCGGCCTCCTCGCGGGCGGACAACTCGTCGATGAACTGGTCGAGGTCGCCGTCCAGCACCGCCGCCAGGTTGTAGATGGAGAGCCCGATGCGGTGATCGGTGACGCGCGACTGGGGGAAGTTGTAGGTGCGGATCTTCTCCGAGCGCTCGCCGGTGCCCACCTGCGATTTGCGCTCGGCCGCCTCGGCCTTCTGGCGCTTGGCGACCTCCTGCTCGTACAGGCGCGCGCGCAGGATGCTCATGGCGCGCTGGCGGTTCTGGGTGAGCGAGCGCTCGTCCTCGCAGGTCACCACCAGGCCGCTGGGCAGGTGCGTGATGCGGATGGCGGTGGCGTTCTTCTGCACGTTCTGGCCGCCGGCGCTGGAGGCCCGGTAGGTGTCGATCTTGATATCGCGCTCCGGCACGCTGATCTCGACCTCGTCCATCTCGGCCAGCACGGCGACGGTGGCGGTGGAGGTGTGGATACGGCCGGCGGACTCGGTGGCCGGCACGCGCTGGACGCGGTGCACGCCGGACTCGAACTTCAGCCGGGAGTAGGCGCCCTTGCCCCGGACCTCGAAGATGACTTCCTTGTAGCCGCCGACGCCGGTGGCGTTGGCCGAGAGGATCTCGGTCTTCCAGCCGCGCGCCTCGGCGTAACGCAGGTACATCCGGAACAGGTCGGCGGCGAAGATGCCGGCCTCGTCGCCGCCCGCCCCGGCCCGAATCTCGACGATCACGTTCTTGTCATCGCGCGGGTCTTTGGGCACGAGCAGGCGCTTGAGGCGCTCCTCCAGCGGGCCGCGGCGGGCCTCCAGTTGGCGGACCTCCTCGGCGGCCATGTCGGCCATGGCCGGGTCCGCCAGAAGTTCGCGCGCGCCCTCCAGGTCCTTGAGCAGCGCCTGGTACTCGCGGAAGGCGCCGACGACCTCCTCGAGGCCCGCGCGCTCCTTGGCGTACTCGGCGATCCGGGCGTAGTCGCCGTTGGCGCCGGCGGCCATCAATTGATTCAGTTCCTCGTAGCGGGCCGCGATGGCCGCCAGTTTATCCAGCATGGTCCTCTTAATCGGCAACCGGCAGGCGGCAGCCGGCAGCTCGGCCAACCGCCGCCTGCCAGCTGCCGCCTCGCGGGGTTTTCGCAGATGCGGCTATCCGGCCTCTTTGAGGCGGGCGATGATCTCCTGGAATTTGGCCTCGGCCTCGGCCTTGGGGAACTGGGCCGTGCCGGCGCCCTTGTGGCCGCCGCCGCCGTACTCGGCCAGCAGCTTGCCGACATTCGTCTGGCAGGTCCGGTTGAAGATGCTGTGGCCCAGGGCGATGGTGCTGATGCTGCCGTCCTTGCCGTCGTACAGGCGCGCCGAGACGTTCGCCTGCGGGAAGAGCGTGTAGATGGTGAAGCGGTTGCCGGGCGGCACCGCCGGCAGGCCGCGGAAGTCGGTGATGACCACGTTGCCGTCCAGCCGCGAGTGCTGCAGCAGGGCCTCGCGGAAGTTCTGGTCCTCGGCCAGCAGGCGCTCGGTCATCAGCTTCACTTCCGGGATTTGCAGGATCTCGTCGATCGGCTTGCTCTTGAGCCAGTCGATGAGCATGATGAAGTACATCTGCAGCTCCAGGTCCTTCAGGCCGCTGCGCGGGTCCACCGTGTAGGCCAGCAGGACGTAGCCGGACGGCCGGACGACGTCGTCCATCGTCAGCTGGGCGCTGTCCACCCGGTCGGTGGCCTCCACCAGTTCCTTGTATTTGCCGAAGACGGCATCGCCGCCGTAGTAGTCGTAGATCAGGCGCGCCGCGCTGGGCGACATCCCGAACTTGCCCTTGATGCCGGTGAAGGCCGCCATCGGCGCGCCGAGCTCCTCCTCCGAGGCGTGATGGTCAAACCACAGCACGCAGTTGGGATGGTAGGGCAGGTTGGCGATGGCCGAGTTGTCCGGCACGATCACCTTGCCGTCCTGGATATCCTTGGGATAGGCGAACTGGATCGCCTCGATATGCTCCACGGTCGAAAGCAGGACCGCGCAGACCAGACCGTCCCAATCGGCTCGTGTGATAAGGCGCATACAGGACTCCTGAGAGGGCCGTCGCCCGGAACGCATCCCGAATTATAGCCGGAGAGCGATAAAAGTTAATGGCCGGCTGGATTTACCATCGTTTTTATCTGCATTATTGACACCCCGCTTTCAGGAGGAGTATAATCTTTCTCGACCAGTTAGCACTCTCCACGCGAGAGTGCTAATCGAGGTAAACGTATGGAACCCCTGACCGAGCGCCAGCAGATGTTGCTCAGCCTGGTGATCCGGGAGTATACCGATTCGGCGATGCCGGTCAGCTCCAAGGCGCTGGTGGAGAAGTACAACCTCGGCATCAGTTCGGCAACGGTGCGGAACGAACTGGCGGTGCTGACCGAGCTGGGCTACCTGCGCCAGCCGCACACCTCGGCCGGGCGCGAGCCGACCGAGGCGGGCTTCCGGCTCTTTGTGCAGCGTCTGATCGGGGAGAGCGAGCTGCCCGTGGCGGAGCAGCGCACCATCAGCCACCAGTTCTATCAGGCGCGCGGCGAGATGGATCAGTGGATGCGGCTGGCGGCGTCCGTGCTGGCGCAGCATGGCCGCGGCGCCAGCCTGGTCACGGCGCCGCGCCAGGAACAGGCCCGTTTCAAGCACCTGGAGCTGATCTCCACCCAGGGCCGTCTGGTCCTGCTGGTGCTGGTGCTCAACGGCGGCGAGGTCCGCCAGCAGATGTTGACCCTGGCCGAGCCGGTGCCACAAGCGGCGCTGAGCGCCGCCGCGGCCCGTCTCAACGCCCTGGGCGCCGGGCTGGACGCCGACAGCATTGCCGCGCACCTGAGCAGCCTGCCCACCCTGGAGCAGGAGGTGCTCGGGCTGGTCGTCGCCATGATGCGCAAGAGCGAGTCGTTTGCGGCCTGGGACGTCTTCCGGGACGGCGTGGCCAACGTGCTGGCCGAACCCGAGTTCGAGTCGTCCGAGTCCGCGCGCCAGGCGCTGCGGGTGCTGGAGGAGCGCACCTTCCTGGAGGAGTTTCTGTCCAAGGCCGTCTCGCCCACCATCGGCGGCGTGCAGGTGGTGATCGGCGGCGAGAACGCCTGGCAGGAGTTGAAGGAGTGCTCGATGGTGCTGGCGCGTTACGGCGTGCCGGGCTACGCCACCGGCGCGCTCGGCGTGCTCGGGCCGCAGCGGATGGCCTACAGCCGCGCCATCTCCACCGTCCGGTTCGTGGCCGGGCTGATGAGCGAGCTGATTTACGAAATCTATTTCGAGTAGGCCCGGCGGGTGTTCCTCCCGGCGAAAGCCGGGACCGGGTCGCCGACCAGTTTCACGGATGGAGCCGGCCTGCGCCGTCCCATCCGTGAAATCCGTTGAACAAGGGAAGTGAGGATGGACGACGAGAAAATCATCGCCCCCGAGACGCCGGCTGAGCCGGCCGCGGACAGGCCGGAGGCCGCCCCGGAGGCCGCCCCGCGCGAACCCGAGGCCGCTCAGCGCGAGCTGGAGGCCGCTCAGGCCAAGGCCGCCGAATACCTGGATGGCTGGCAGCGGGCGCGCGCCGAGTTCGCCAACTATAAGAAACGCGTGGAGCGCGAGCAGGCGGACATGTACGCGAACGCGACCAGCCGCGTCATCAGCCGTTATCTGGACGTGGTGGACGATTTCGACCGCGCCCTGCGCGGCAAACCGACCGAGGGCGACGGCGCCGAGGCGCTGGCCAAATGGGCCGAGGGCGTGGCCCTGATCTACCGAAAATTCCAGAACCTGCTGGACGCCGAGGGCGTGACCCGCATCGACGCCGACGGCAAGCCTTTCGACCCGAACCTGCACGAAGCCGTGGTGCACGAGGACAGCGAGACGCATCCGTCCGGCCACGTCGTCGAAGTCCTGCGGCACGGCTACAAGCTCGGCGACCGCGTCATCCGGCCGGCGCTGGTCAAGGTCGCGAAATGAATTCGCCATCCTCAAGGCACAATACCCCCTTGACAATTGAGTATTGTGCCTTCGGCAGTGCGCATTGATAAGGAGCAATTCCATGGGCAAAATCATCGGCATAGACCTCGGCACCACAAACTCCGTCGTCGCGGTGATGGAAGGCGGCGAACCGGTCGTGATCTCCTCGTCCGAGGGGTCCCGCCTGGTCCCCTCGGTGGTGGCCGTCAACCCCAAGACCGGCGAGCGCATGGTGGGCCAGGTGGCGCGCCGGCAGGCCATCCTCAACCCGGAGAACACCATCTTCTCCGTCAAGCGCTTCATGGGCCGCAAGTTCAATGACCCGGAGGTGCAGCGCGCCCTCAAGGTGGTGCCCTACAAGGTCAGCGCCGCCCCGAACGGCGACGTGCGCGTGGTGATGGGCGGCAAGGAGTACTCGCCGCCCGAGATCAGCGCCATGATCCTGCAGAAACTCAAGGCCGACGCCGAGGCCTATCTGGGCGAGACCGTCACCCAGGCCGTCATCACGGTGCCGGCCTACTTCAACGACTCGCAGCGCCAGGCCACCAAGGACGCCGGCCGGATCGCGGGCCTGGAGGTGATGCGCATCATCAACGAGCCGACGGCCTCCTCCCTGGCCTACGGGCTGGACAAGAAGAAGGACGAGACCATCGCCGTGTAGGACCTGGGCGGCGGCACGTTCGACATCTCCATCCTGGACGTGGGCGACGGCGTCTTCGAGGTCCGCTCGACCAACGGCGACACCTTCCTGGGCGGCGACGACTTCGACCAGCGCATCATCACCTGGGTGGCCGACGAATACAAGAAGGAACAGGGCATCGACCTGCGCAATGACCGCCAGGCCCTGCAGCGCCTGAAGGAGGCGGCCGAGAAGGCCAAGATCGAGCTCTCGACCGTGATGCAGTCCGAGATCAACCTGCCCTTCATCACCGCCGACGCCAGCGGCCCCAAGCACCTGAACATGACGCTCTCCCGCGCCAAGCTGGAGCAGTTGTGCGACGACCTGATCCAGCGCTCGGTGAAGCCCGTGATGCAGGCCCTGGAAGACGCCAAGCTCAAGCCCGGCGACATTGACGAGGTGGTGCTGGTGGGCGGCATGACGCGCATGCCGGCCGTGCAGGAGGCGGTGCGCAAGGTTTTCAACAAAGAGCCGCACAAGGGCGTCAACCCGGACGAGGTGGTGGCGGTCGGCGCCGCCATCCAGGCCGGCGTGCTGGGCGGCGAAGTCAAAGACATCCTGCTGCTGGACGTCACTCCGCTGACCCTGTCCATCGAGACGCTCGGCGGCGTGGCCACGCCCCTGATCGAGCGCAACACCACCATCCCCACCCGCAAAAGCCAGATCTTCTCCACCGCCTCCGACATGCAGACCTCGGTGGAGATCAAGGTGGTCCAGGGCGAGCGCCCGATGGCGGCCGACAACAAGCTGCTCGGCAACTTTATCCTGGACGGCATCCCGCCCGCGCCGCGCGGCATGCCGCAGATCGAGGTGACCTTCGACATTGACGCCGACGGCATTCTCAAAGTCTCGGCGCTGGACAAGGCCACCGGCCGCAGCCAGCATATCACCATCACGGCTTCGTCCGGCCTGTCCAAGGAAGAGGTCGAGCGGATGGTGAAGCAGGCCGAGGCGCACGCCGCCGAGGACAAGAAACGCAAGGAGGAAGTGGAGACGCGCAACGCGGCCGACGCCGCCGCCTTCACGGCCGAGAAGGCCCTGCGCGACGGCGGCGATAAGGTCCCGGCCGACGTCAAGGCCGAGGTCGAGGCCAAGGTCGCGGCGGTCAAGAAGGCCCTGGAGGGCAAGAACCTGGACGCCATCAAGCATGCCACCAACGACCTGTACCAGTCGGTGCAGAAAATCGGCGCGGCCATGTACGGGACGCCGGGCGCGGCGGGCGCCGGCCCGATGCCGGGCGGCGAGGGCGGCCCGGGCGATGGCAAGGGCCCGGGCGGCGACGACGTGGTCGAGGGACAGTTCAAGGAAGCCTGATAGCCGGTAGCGGCTGGCGGCTGGCGGAGCAAACACGCCAGCCGCCATCCGCCAGCGGCCCTCCGCCCCCTTTATGGCCGACAAGCGCGATTACTACGAGACGCTCGGCGTCCAGCGCAACGCGAGCGCGGACGAGCTGAAGTCCGCCTACCGCAAGCTCGCCAAGCAATACCACCCGGACGTCAACAAGGACGCGGGCGCCGACGAGCGCTTCAAGGAGATCAACGAGGCGTACGCCGTGCTCTCGGACGCCGAGAAACGCGCCGCCTATGACCGCTTCGGCCATGCCGGCGTCAACGCCGGTTTCGGGGCCGCGCCGGCGGACTTCACCGGCTTCGACGACCTGTTCGAGACTTTCTTCGGCGGCTTCGGCGGCGCGGGCGGCCGCGCCGCGCGCCGCGCGCCGCGCCGGGGCGCCGACCTGCGTTACGACCTGTCGATCTCATTCGAAGACTCCATCGCCGGGGTCGAAAAGGAGATCGAGGTCACCAAGAACGAGACCTGCGAGACCTGCCGCGGCACCGGCGCCGAGCCGGGCACCTCGCCCGTGCGCTGCGCCACCTGTAAAGGCAGCGGCGAAGTGCGCCAGGTGCGCCAGACCCTGCTGGGCGCGATGGTCAACGTCACGACCTGCCCGGCCTGCCGCGGCACCGGCGAGGTCATCAACACCCCCTGCCGGACGTGCGGCGGCCGGACCCAGGTGCGCCGCACGCGCCGCCTGACCATCAACGTGCCGCCGGGCGTCAACACCGGCACGCAGATCCGCCTGAGCAACGAGGGCGAGCCGGGGCTCAACGGCGGCCCGAACGGCAACCTGTACGTCGTCATCAACGTCGCCGCTCACCGCTATTTCCGGCGCCGCGACGATGACCTGTACCTGGAAGTGAGCGTCAACATGGCCCTGGCCGCCCTGGGCGGCGACGTCGTCGTCCAGACCCCCTACGGCCCCGAAAAACTCAAGGTCCCGGCGGGCACGCAATCCGGCACCATCTTCCAGTTGCGCGGCAAGGGCGTTCCGCGCCTGCAGCGCAGCGGCAAGGGCGACCTGTACGTCATCGTCAACGTCGCCACGCCCGGCAACCTGAGCCGCGAACAGCGAAAGCTGGTCGAAGAATTAAAGAAGACCCTCGGCGGCGAGGCTCAACCCCTGGAACACGGCCTGCTCGACCGGTTGCGCGAGGTGCTGGGGGGATGACCAGACCCGGCGTTGGGGCGCAGCGCGACGTGCGCTTACCCGGCCCCCGCGTATGAGCTGGCTCGAGGTCTCCCTCACCGTCAGCGCCGAGGCGGCCGAAGCCGTGAGCGAGGTCCTGGCCCGCTTTGCGCCGAACGGCGTCGCCCTGGAGGCCACGCGCTTCGAGGTCGCGCCCGACGACCATGCCACGCCGGTCGGCCCGGTGGTGGTCCGCGCTTATCTGCCCGCCGACGACCAGCTTGAGGCGACCCGCGCCCGCCTCGAGGAGAGCCTGTGGCACCTGGGCCGCATCCTGCCCCTGCCGGCGCCCGAGTACAAGCCCATCGCCGAGACGGACTGGTCGGAGGCCTGGAAAGCCAACTTCAAGCCCATCCGCATCGGCCGCCGCCTGATCATCGTCCCGGTCTGGCTGGCGGCGGCGACGCCCGTCGACGCCGCGCGAGGCGAGGTGCCGATCCTCCTGGACCCCGGCATGGCTTTCGGCACCGGCACTCATCCCACCACCCAGCTCTGTCTGGCGGCCGTAGAGCGTCATCTCAGGCCAGGCCAGGCCGTCATCGACCTGGGCACCGGCTCGGGCATCCTGGCTATCGCCGCCGCCAAACTCGGCTCCGGCCGAATCCTGGCCTACGACATCGACCCGGAGGCGGTGCGCGTGGCGGGCGAGAACGCCGCCCTCAACGGCGTCGCCGGACATGTCCAGGTGGCCCTCGGCTCGCTGGCCGAGTTGCGCGCCGCCGGCGCCCGCGCGCCGCTGGTGCTGGCCAACATCCTGGCGCGCGTCATCGTCAAGCTCTTCGACGAGGGGCTGGCCGACCTGGTCGAGCCGGGCGGCCTGCTGATCCTCTCCGGCATCCTGGACACCCAGGCGTACGAAGTGCGCGCCGCCCTGGAACGTCACGGCCTGACGCTGGCCGCCCAGGAACACCTCGACGACTGGGCGGCGATCATCGCGCGCCGGCCGACCGTGCACGGTTCGCCTTAGCCGACGATATTCCGGATAGGGGCCGGCCTGAGACCGGCCCCTCCACATCCCGCCACGCATGCAACGCATCGCCGTCGTCGGCACCACCGGTTCGGGCAAGACCACCCTGGCCGAACGGTTGGCCCGGACGCTCCCTTGCCCATTCGTCGAATTGGATGCCTTGTTCTGGGGGCCGGGCTGGACGCGCACGCCAACGGAGATCTTCCGTGAGCGTGTGGCCGCCGCGCTGGCAGGCGAGCGCTGGACGGTCGGCGGCAATTATGGGATGGCCCGCGACCTGATCTGGGCGCGAGCCGAAACACTGGTCTGGCTGGACTACCCGCTGCCGTTCGTGCTCGGGCGGCTGCTGCGGCGCACGCTGCGCCGGATCATCACCCAGGAAGAGTTGTGGGCCGGAAACCGCGAGACGTGGCGCGCGCAGTTCCTCAGCCGGGACTCGCTCTTCCTCTGGGCGCTCCAGACGCACGCCCGCTACCGGCGCGAGTTCCTGGCCGACCTGGGCCGGCCGGCCTACGCCCACCTGCAGTGGGTGCGCCTGCGCTCGGCGCGGGCCGCCGAGCAATGGCTGGACGCCGCCCGTTAAACGAAAACCGCCCCAACCGGGGCGGCCTCTGCAAGCCGAGGCGCGCAGACGGACGCGATGCCGCGCTAAGCGGCTTCGGCCGGCGGCTGGACGGGCTGCTGCTGCTGCGCGGTGAAACGATACGTGATGCGCCCGCGGGTCAGGTCGTAGGGCGAAAGCTCAAGCTTGACGCGGTCGCCCAGCAGGATGCGGATGTAGTTCTTGCGCAGCCGGCCGGAGAGGTAGGCCAGCACCGTGTGGCCGTTGTCCAGTTGGACCCGGAACGTGGTGCTCGGCATGGCCTCCACGACCACCCCCTCAACCATGATTTTGTCGTCGCTTTTCGGCATCCTTCACTCACCTCTCTAAATCAAAGAAAACGGCGCAACCGGAGGCCTGGGTTGCGCCGTAGAAATGCGCTGACAGAGCAAGCCGACGGGTGGACTGCAATAAATCGTCGTCGCCTCTCTAATTGGACCAGGCTCACCAATTACTAATGTAATTATACTCCGGCTCACCCGTATGTCAATTTCCGTTTTCGGTTGGCTGCATTCGCCGATGGTGGTCAATCTCCCGGCCGCCGCGCCCTGGCCCAACCATTTCCACCGCCGCCCCGGCGAAGGCCGGGGCCCGGAAGCTCCCGCTCTTCTGCGCGCGTCTGCTCCTGGAGGCCGGCTTTCGCCGGCATGACGTGGGTGCTGGATGACGGGAACAGGCGCCGCGCCTGGGCGCCACCATTTCCACCGTCGCCCCGGCGAAGGCCGGGGCCCAGAAGCTCCCGCTCTTCTGCGCGCGTCTGCTCCTGGTGCCGGCTTTCGCCGGCATGACGTGGGTGATGGCTGTCTGTCAGGCGGACGGGTCAGCCCAAAAGCCCGAAGGCACCCTTTCTGGTTTGGTCCCAGCAGAACGCGCAGTAAGTGCTACAATCGGGTGCGCTTCCATAAAAACTCAGATCGTAAACCCCGCAGGGGCGGGGACAGGGAGTCAGGCTTGCTCCTTCTGGCCGTCCGCAACCTGCGCGCACGCGTGGCCCGCACCGCCTTTACGGCCACCGCCATCGCCCTGGGCGTGGCCATGATCTTCGCCATGCGCCTGGTGGGCGCTACGGTCACGGAGAGCGCGCGCCTGGCCCGTGAGAGCCGCCTGGCCGGCGCCGACCTGGAGATCACCAGCGCGGCCAGCGCCCAAATTCCCCTCACCCTCCTGGAAACGTTAGCGGCGCGGCCGGAAGTGGAAGTGGCCGCGCCGCTGTATCGCGGCCTGGAAGGCAAACCGGGCCGCGACGCGACCTTCAGCATGGGCGGCCTAACCCTGGAGGGCACCGGTCTGGCCCTGCTGGGGGTGGACCCCGCCCGCACGCTCACACCCTACGAGCTGGCGGCCGGCCGGTTTCTGCAGGCCGGCGACAGCCGGGCCGTCCTCCTGCCCTCGGATTGGGCCGCGCCGCGCGGCCACAGCGTCGGCGGCCAGATCAGGCTGACCACCGGCGCTCAGACTCACACCTATACCATCGTCGGCCTGCTGAAGCCGCGCCGCGAAGCGGCGGCGACGACGCCCACAGCCTGGTTGCCGATCGCGGCGCTGAGCGCGGCCTTCGACGCGCCCGGCGCGGCCACGGCCGTCCAGGTCCGGCTCGCGCCCGGCCAGAACCCGGAAACGGTTCGGGTCTCACTGCAGGCCGCGCTCGGGGACCAGTATATCGTCACCAGCGCGGCCGGCAGCAGCAGCCTGAACTCCCTCTACAGCCTCGTCAACCTGGCCCTGCCGGTGTCCGGCTTCGCCGTGCTGCTGGCCGGCGGCTTCCTGGTCTTCAACGCCTTCGCCATCACGCTGGCGGAACGCAAGCGCGAGATCGGTCAGCTGCGCACGCTGGGCATGACGCGCCGGCAGGTGCTGGCCCAGGCTCTGCTGGAGGCCGGCCTGGTGGGCGGGCTCGGCTCGGCGCTTGGCCTGCTGTTCGGCCTGGGGCTGGGGGCCGGCATGGTAGCCGTCGTCCGCGCCCTCAATGGGGACGAGGGCGCTGCCGGCGCCGTTATCCCCTGGGATGCCTGGCTGCTGGCCGCGGGCGCCGGCGTGCTGGTGACGGTGGCCGTGACCTTCGGCCTGGCGCGCGCGGCGGCGCGAGTGAGCCCGCTGGAGGCGTTCAAGCCGCCTCTGGCCGGCGAAGCGAAACGCCGCAGCCGGCGCGCCTGGCTGGTCGCGGTCGTGATCGGCCTGCTGGCCGCGACCGCCGGCCTGTACGCCTGGGGCGTCGAATACGCGCGCACGGCCCTCACGCCCAGTTACGGCCCGATCTTTGCGCCGGCGCTGACCTTCAGCGCGGCGGTGGCGGCCGCCTTGCCGCTGGCGCTGGACGGCCTGCTCGCGCTGCTGGAGCGCGGCCGTTGGCTGGCCGGCCGGCTGGCGGCGGCCAGCCTGCGCCGGCAGGGTTCGCGCGCGCCGCTGACCGCCGCCGCCCTCACCCTCAGTTTCATGCTCGTCATCGCCCTCACCGGCCTGGCGCTGTTCATGAGCGAGTTCCTGCTCTCGTTCAACACCTCCATGTTCAGCGGGCAGGTCGTGCTGATCCGGCCCTTCCCGCCCGGCACCTCGCTAGGCGCCTCGGCCGCCCTGCCGAGCCTGCCGCCCATCCCGCCCGACGTGCAGGCCGACATCGACTCGTTGCGCGCTGTGGCCGAGATCAACTACTTCGCCAACGTCGCCATCCCCGGCGTGGGCGTGGAGAGCGGCGCCGGCGACCAGTACGCCTTCGCCCTGCCGATATCCGCCATTCGCGGCAAACGCACTTTCCCCATCGCCGAAGGGTCCTGGGAGGAAGCCGAGCGCCGCTTTGCCGAAAACGAGCCGGCCATCCTGTTGCCGGAGTTGACCGGACGCAAGCTGGACAAGCACCCCGGCGACACGCTGGAGATCGACACACTCAAGGGCCGGGTCGCGTTCACGGTGGCGGCCGTGGGCGGCGGCTTCCCGGTGATCAGCCCGGCCGCCGCCGCCGAATACTTCGGCTCGCACCCGTTCGGAATCCTGTTCACGCCGAAAGCCGGCGTTGAGCGCGCCGACTTAGAAGCGCGGGTGGGCGCGCTGCGCGAGCGGCATCGCACCGAGCTGGGCCTGTTCGACACGGCGCAGTTGACCGGCGTCGTGGATCAGCTCATCGGCCCGATCCAGGCGCTCTTCGGCGGGCTGACCTCGCTCTCCGGGCTGGTGGCGGCGCTGGGCATCGTCGTGACGCTGTTCGCGTCCGTGCTGGAACGCCAGCGCGAGATCGGCGCGCTGCGCGCGGTCGGCCTGACGCGCGGCGAGGTGCGCGGCCTGGTGGTGCTGGAGGCCGGCCTGCTGGGTTTCGGCGGGGCGGCGCTGGGCGCGCTGGGCGGCCTGGGGCTGGCGGCGCTGTTCGGGCAGGGCATGAACACGGCCATGGAGGCGATGACGGGCGCCAGCCCGCTGGAAGGGCTGCCGCTGCCCTGGCCGCTGGCGCTGGCCGCGCTCGTCATCGGCCCCGTCATCGCCATGCTGGCCGCGCTCTGGCCGGCCGGGCGCGCCGCGGAGGTGGACCCGGCCGTGGCCATGCGCGCCGAGGGCGCGGCGGGGTTCGCGTCGCCGGCCGCGAAACGACCGGCTCCCCCGCGCCGCCGGTTGCCGCGCTCGCTGGCGTGGACGTTGATGTGGCGCAGCCTGGCACAGCAACGCACGCGCGCCACCCTGAGCGTGCTGGCCGTCCTGCTCGGCGCCGCCATGACCGTCGGCGGCGATGTGCTGGCCGGCGCCATCATCGGCGTGGTCACGCGCACCGAGGACTTGCGCGCCATCGGCGAGGGGTTGTGGAGCCAGCTCGACCCGATGTTCAAGGGCGTCGGGGTCGGCCTCACACTCGCGGCCGGCTTCCTGGTGTTCAACACCTTCGCCATGTCCATCACGCAGCGCCGCCAGCAGATCGGCCTGCTGCGCGCGCTGGGCATGACGCGCGCCCAGATCGTGCGCCTGGTGCTGGCCGAGGCCGTCTTCATCGGCGGGCTGGGCGTGCTGCTGGGGGTCGCCCTCGGCCCGGTCTTCGGCCAGGGCGTGATCGCGCTGATCCGCTCGCTCGACAACCCGATCCTGAACGCTTTCGCGCCGGGTGCGCCGTCCGCCTTCAGCTTCGCGCTGGCCACGGCCGCCGGCCTGGGGGTCACGCTGCTGGCCGCGCTCGTCCCGGCCCGGCAGGCCATGCGCGTCTCGCCGCTGACGGCCCTGCGCGCCGCCGAGGCCGCCGGTCTCGAACACGCCTCGGGGCGCCTGGGGCTGGGCGGGGCCGCGCTGTTGCTGGCCGTCCCGGCCTACCTGCTGCTGGCCCCGCCGGCGCTGTGGCTCTCGCCGCCGGCCAACGTCTGGGCAACGGTGGGCTTCGGCGCCGCCTGGCTGGCCGGCGTAGCGCTGCTGATGCCGGCCCTGGTCGGCGGGATCGGCGCGACCGCGCGGCCGCTCCTGGCGCGGCTGGGCGGCGCGGCCGGCCGCCTGATGGCCGACAACGTGCGCCGCGGGCGCGGGCGCGTCCTGTTGACCGTGGCGACGCTGGCGGTCAGCCTGACCATGATCGGGGGGCTGACGGGCTTCATCACCTTCTTCCTCTACGAGTCGTTCGGCCCGCAACTGGAGGCCCTGCGGCGGGAGGACAGTTGGGTGACGTCGGTCATCCGCATCGAAGAGGGGCTGGCCGCCTACACCGAGATGGACTCGATGCGGGTGCCGCAGGCCGCGATCGATGAGTTCAGCGCCGCCGCCAACGGACGCGCCGAGGTGATGCCGTTCAAGTTCGTCATCGTCCCCGAGCTGGCGTTCTTGGGCGACGCCTACTTCTCGTTCGTGCTCGACCCGCGCCAGTTGCGGCAGGCGGACACGCTCTTTATACGCTTCAAGGAGGGCGGTTGGGAGACGGCGTTGCCGATCATGGAGCGCGGCTGTGGCCTGCTGATGACGCCGGCTGTGGCCGCCCGGAACAACGTCGGCCTGGGCGACGCGTTAACGGTCACCGGCGCCGACGGGCCGGTGGCGTGCACCGTCGCCGGCCTGGGAACGACGTTCGTGGGCGCCACGCTCATCAGCAACGTGGTCGAGGACCGCTTCGACAGCGGCCAGCCGTTCAGCCTGTTCATCCAGGCGCGGCCGGACGCCGACCTGCCCGCGCTGGAGGCCGACCTGCGGGGGGTGGCTGAACGGCACGGGCTGTCCTTCGACACGATGCGCCAGTACTCGGACCTGATCTTGCAGGCCATGGACACCGTGCCGACGCTCTTCAACGCCTTCCTGCTGCTGGCCGTCGTGGCGGCGGCGCTCGGCGTGGTGAACACGACTCTGCTGAGCGTCACCGAACGGCGGCGGGAGTTCGGCCAACTGCGCGCGCTGGGCGCGACCCGCAGGCAGGTCCGCGCCGTCGTGGTGGGCGAGGCCGCGCTGATGGGCCTGCTGGCCGGCGGGGTGGGCCTGCTCGCCGCCGCCGGTCTGACCCTGGTCTTCACGGCCGTCTACGGCGGCAGCAGCGTGGGCGCGACGGCTTATGACCCCTGGAGCGCGCTTGGCCGCACACTGCCCGGCGTGCTGGCCATCGGCCTGGTCGGCCTGATCACGTCCCCGCTCGTCTGCGCCCTGGCCGCCTACCTTCCCGCCAACGCGGTCCTGCGCGGCGCCGCCCTCGAGACGCTCAAGCCGGAGCAGCCGGCGCCCCTCACGGCGCGGCGCGTGGCCGGCTTCCTGGGCCGCGGCTCGCTCCAGACCCGCTTCGTGCTGGGCACGGCCGCGCTGCTGCTGGCCGTGCTGGCCGTGCTCGTGCTGGCCGTGGTCCAGCACGCCGGCGGTTACCTGCGGGCGCAGTCGCGCGACATGCTGGCGGCGCTGGCGGATTGGAACGCGGCCACGGTGGAGGCGGCCCTGCCGCCGGAGGCCGACCGCCTGGACTTCACGGCGCTGTCCGGCAGCGCGTTCCCGCTGGACGCGCCGGCGCTGCTGCGCTTCCAATCGTTGTTGGACAGCTTCAGCGAGAACGGCGTCGCCGAGTACGCGCTGACCACGGCCGACGGCGTGGTGCTCTTCGGCCTGGATCCGGACCAGGTCGGCGAGACTCGGCCGCCGCCGGCTGAGCGTGAGACCGTCACGGTCACCGAGGGCGCCGATGAGGCCGGCGCGCCCCTGCTCGCGGCCGTGGCGCCGGTGAAGAACCGGGCCGGCGTCGTGCTCGGCTACGTGCGCGTCACCCTGCGCTTCGACACGCTGCGCCAGTTCCTGGGCAACCTCCAGCGCACGCTCTGGCTGGGCGGCGGCCTGATCGTGCTGGCGGGCCTGGCGCTCGGCTCCGCCCTGATCAGGCCGCTGGCGCGCGCCGCCCGCGGGCTGGCGGCGCAGGCCACTCGCGTGCAGGCGGGCGACTACACGCCGCTCGAAATCCGCGCCGGCCGCGTCTCCATGCGGACCCGGCTGACGATCCTGATGACGCTGTTGGTGGCCGGCCTGGTGGGCGGCCTGGGCCTGATCGTCATCCCCATCGAGCGCCGCGAGGTGGAACGCACCGTGCAGACGTCGGTGCTGACCTCGGCCCGCTGGTTCGGGGACACGTTTTCGGAGCTGGCCGGCCAGCCGATGACCGCCACCGCGTCCCTGCCGGATCCCCTGAATCTCGCCGGGCAGATGGGACAACCGGGAGGCGGGGGGCCGGCGGGAGCGGCCGGCCTGGACTTCGGCCGGCTGCAAGACATCGTCGCCCGGTTCCGGGGCGACCTGATCGCGTACACGGCCTGGGTGGATCGGGATGGCCGCATCGTGTTCTCCGACCAGCTCAACCTGCAGGGCGAGCCCGGCGTGACCGCGAGCGAGGCGCGCGTGGCCGACGCGCGCTGGCGGGGCGAGGCGGTGTGGGTGGCGGCGGCCCCCTTGCGCCGCGGCCGGCAGGGCGAACAACTCGGCACGCTGAACATCGGGCTGCGGCGGGCCAGCGTCGAGGCCTTCCTGGCCGAGAGCCGCACGCTCTTCGGCCTGATCGGGCTGAGCGCGCTGCTGGCCGGCGTGCTGCTGGCGCAGGCGCTGGGGGCGGCGGTGGCCGCGCCGGTGGAGCAGCTGGCGGGCGGCGCGCGGCGCGTGGCCCAGGGCGATTTGCGCGCACGTTTCCAGGCCGGCTCGGGGGACGAGCTGGCGCAACTGGCCGGCGCCTTCAACGAGATGGTGGCCGGCCTGCGCGAGCGCGAACGCCTGCGCGACCTGTTCGGGCGCTACGTCAGCCGCGAGGTGGGCGAGGCGGTGCTGGCCGGGCGCGTCTCGCTGGCCGGCGAGCGCAAGACCATCACGGTCCTGTACGTGGACATGCGCGGCTCGACGGCCTTTGCCGAGAGCCGGCCGCCCGAGGAAGTGATGGCGGCGCTCAACCAGTATTTCGAAGTGGTCATCCTGGCGGTGGAGGCGCACGGCGGCATCGTCAACCGCTTCGTCGGCGACGAGGCGGTGTGCGTCTTCGGCGCGCCCACGGAACATCCCGACCACGCCGAGCGCGCGGTCCAGGCCGCGCTGGCCATCCGCCAGGGCCTGGCCTACGTCAACGCCAGGCGCGAGACGCTCGGCCAGCCGACCCTGCGCTTCGGGCTGGGGATTAACACCGGCGAGGTGGTGGCCGGCGCCACCGGCTCGGAGGAGCGCCAGGAATACACCGTCATCGGCGACGCCATGAACACCGGGGCGCGTATCCAGGCCCTGACCAAGACCTATCCCGAGCATGACCTGCTCATCAGCGAGTACACGGTCGCGGCGCTGGGCGAGGCCGCGGCGCGCCATGCGCTGGTGGACCTGGGCGAGGCCGAGATCCGCGGCAAGAGCCAGCCGGTGCGCGTCTACGCCGTCCGATAAGAGCGCCTTCCAGCCGCGAGATCGCGCGCCGGAAGCCGGCGCCCTGCAAGAAGAAGAGGAGACTCAGCGATGGCCGTTCTCGAAACTCACCAGGTGAAGAAGCAGTACCAGATGGGCGCAGTGACCGTGGACGCCCTGGCCGGCGTCAGCCTGACCGTGGAGAAAGGCGAGTTCGTGGCCGTCATGGGCCCGTCCGGCTCGGGCAAGTCCACGCTCCTGCACCTGCTCGGCGGCCTGGACGGCCCCAGCGACGGCGAGATCACCCTGGCCGGCCAGCCGCTGGCCCGCCTGAGCGACGACGAGATCACGCTCGTGCGCCGGCGCAAGCTGGGCTTCATCTTCCAGTTCTACAACCTGCTGCCCACTCTGACGGCCGAGGAGAACGTCGGCCTGCCGCTGCTCATCGACGGACAAAACCTCGAGAAGCACCGCGACAAGATCACGCGGCTGCTGGCGCTGGTGGGGCTGGCCGACCGCAAGGACCATCGGCCGGACCAGCTCTCCGGCGGCCAGCAGCAGCGGGTGGCCATCGCGCGCGCGTTCGTCAACGACCCGGAGATCGTGCTGGCCGATGAGCCGACGGGCAACCTGGATTCGAAATCCGGCGCGGCCATCCTGGCGCTGCTGCGCAAGACGTGCGACGAGTTGAAAGCGACCATCGTGATGGTGACGCACGACCCGCGGGCGGCGTCCTTCGCCGACCGGGTGGTGTTCATCAAGGACGGGCGGCTCGTCAAGGAGCTGAAGAATGACGCCGCCCACTCCGTCCAGCCGATCGTGGACGTGATGGCCGGGCTGGAACTGTAGCGCCGACCGGCTGGCGGCGTGAGCCGCCGGCTGATCCCGGGCGTCTCGGCGGCCGTTCAGGCCGCCGGCCGGCCGAGGAGGGTGCGCAAGAGCGGGATCAGCTCGGTGTGCATCGACGCCTTCGGGAGGTAGGCGCTGGCCCCGGCGGCGATGGCGGCGCTCTGATACTCCGGCGCCTGGTAGATTGACAGGATCACCACCTGCGTTCCCGGGGCCAGAAGCTTGATACGACGCGTCGCCTCGATGCCTTTCATGCCGGGCATCTCGACGTCCATGAGGACGAGCTGCGGCGGCTGTTTCGCCACCGCCGCCAGGGCCTCCTCACCCGTGCCGACCTCGACAAAGCGGGCCTGCGGAAAGACGAAACCCAGCCAGTCGCGCACCACCTCACGCGTGCGGACGTGGTCCTCGACAATCAAGATGGTGAGGTCGCCTTCGCGTGGCGCGCGGGCCGGGTTACTGGAGGGGGTCAGGAGCATGTCATCATCCTTGGGGGCCGGAGAAGAGGGAAGCGGCCGCCGATATCGCCTGACTCTATACCAGCGGGCCGCCCGCGTCTGTCGGGGAAGTTTGATGCTTTTGTCAGGGGAAACCCGCAGGCTTAAGGGGCGTGGACCAGGAGGGCGTCAGGGAAACCGCCTAGTCCAGGGTGATCAAGCCGTGCTGAAGGGCAAACTTGACCAGGCCGGGGAGATTGTCAATGCCGAGCTTCTCCATGAGGCGGCTGCGATAGGTCTCCACGGTCTTCACCGAGAGAGACAGACGCCGGCCGACTTCCGCATTGGAATGGCCCTCGACGATCAACTGGAGGATCTCGCGTTCGCGCGGGCTGAGGGCCGCCAGCGGGTCCTGAGCGGCGTGCTGGCGCACGTAGTCGTCGAGGACGGCTTCGGACAGGGCCGGACTGAGGTAACGCCGGCCGCCGTGGACGGTCCGCACCGCCTCCACCACGGCCGCGCCGGCCGAGTCCTTCAGCAGATAGCCGCGCGCCCCGGCCTGCAGCGCCCGGAAGATGTATTCGGTGGCGCTGTGCATGGACAGGATGATCACCTGCGTGTCCGGGCAGGCCTCCCGGATCTGGCGCGCGGCGTCGATGCCGTTGAGGCCCGGCATGGCGATGTCCAGCAGGGCCACGTCCGGGCGCAGATGGATGGCCTGTTGGACGGCCGCGCGCCCGTCGGCGGCGTCGCCGACCACGCGCAGACCGGGCGCCGCCTCGAGGAGCGCGCGCAGCCCGTCGCGCATGACGGCGTGATCGTCGGCCAGGAGGATGCGGATGGTCATCGCGGCGCCTCGACGATCACCCGGGTCCCCTGCCCCGGCGCCGATTCCAGGCGCAGTTCCGCGCCCACCGCCAGCGCCCGTTCGCGCATCAGGCTCAGCCCCCAGCCATGGGCGCCGCCGCGCGAGTCCGGGGCGGCGGACGGCTCAAACCCGCGGCCATCGTCGGCGATGGTCAGGCGCACCGCGGCCCCGTCCGTCTCTACCTGCAACCGGACGCACGCGGCCTGAGCGTGCTTGACAACGTTCGTGAGCGCCTCCTGCGCGATGCGGAACAGGGCCGTCTCGGCCGCGGGCGGCAGGCGCGGGTCCGGCTCATCGCCGGTCACGACCAGGCGCAGGCCGCTGCGCCGCGCCACCTGCTCCGTGTGCCAGCGCAGCGCGGCCAGCAGGCCGTAATCGTCCAGCACCGACGGCCGGAGATCCATCATGACGCCGCGCACCTGGGCCATGGTCTCCTGCAGCAGCGCGGCCGTGTCGTCCAGGCGGGCGCCGACGGCGGCCTCGGCCTGCGACGCAAGCTGGCTGCGGATCAGAGTCAGGTTGAGGTTGAGCGCGGTCAGGTTGGCGCCGACGCTGTCGTGCAGTTCGTGCGCGACGCGCCGGCGCTCGGCTTCGTCCACCTCGGCCAGGCGCGCGGCCAGGCCGCGCAACTGCTCACGCTGCTCGGTGACCGACCGAAACAGGCGGGCGTTGGCCAGCGCCGCCCCGGCCTGGTGAGCGAAGGCCTGGAAGAGTTCGACGCGCTCGGGCGTGAAGAAACCCGGCTGGTCGCTGTAGACGTTGAATGCGCCCAGCGCCTGATCCCGGCTGATGAGCGGGAAGGCGGCGCTGGCGCACAGCCCGGCGGCGGCCAGCGGCGCCTGCCAGGGCGCCAGGTCGCCGTCGGCGGCGACATCCGCGGCCACGACGGGCCGGCCCTCCCGGATGGCGCGCCCGGTGGGGCCGGCGCTTTCCGGCCCGGCGTCCCAGCGCACATGGATCTGGCGCGGATAAGGGTGCTCGGGCGGCCAGTGAGCCAGGGGCGCCACCTCACCGTCCGGCCGGGCCTCCCCCAACCAGGCCAGCCGCGCGCCGAAAGCCTCCACACATTCGCGGGCGACGGCGACGGCCACCTCGTCCAGTTCGAGCGAGAGCGACAGACGGCGGGCGACGGCGTACAACGCCGTCAGCATCTCGAACTGCTGGCGCAGCCGCTCTGCCGCCTGCCGGCGCTCGCTGATATCGCGCACGAACGCCTGCAGCCGGCCATCCGGCAGCTGGCGGGCGCTGATCTCCACCGGCACCGGCGCGCCGTCTTTGCGCTGGAGCCGCCGCTCCACCAGCACCGCGCGCCCGGAGCGCAGATCGTCCGTCTGGAAAGGTGGCGCCGCCAGGTCCTCCGGCGGGATCAGATGAGTCGTACGGAGTCGCAGCAGCTCGTCCCGCGTGTAGCCGAGCAGCGCGCAGCCGCGCGCGTTAACGTCCACATAGCGGCCGTGCGCGTCGGCGATGAAGATGGCGTCGGAGCTGTGCTCGAACAGGGTCCGGTAGCGGGCCTCGCTCTCGCGCACCGCGGCCTGCGCCCGGTTGAGCTCGGCGAACTCACGCCGCATGAGCGTGTACAGAAGGCCCGCCGTCACCAGGACGAAGAGCAGGCCCTTGGGCGTCTGCCACTCCTGGGCGATCGGGCCGAAGACGACTTCCAGCAGCCGGTCCGAGAAGAAGATCCAGGCCGCCGCCACGCCCGCGTACACGGCCGCGATCCACAGGGCGGAGCGTTCTTCGGCCGTCCGGTCTGCTGCCTGCATCGCGACCCTCCTGTTCCGCCGCCCGCCGCGCGCCTCCGGCCTCGCTCAGGGCCAGGCAACGCCAGCGACCAGGGGCTTATCCCCAAGTCAGTATAGGGTCGTTTTTCGAATTTTGTGTACTTCCCCACCAGCCAACGCTTTGACACAGGCATCGGGATACGGCCTCGTATAGCCGGTCTGCCGCGACCTGTCGCGGGCCGACGGGGGCCAAACGCCGCAAGCCCCCGACGGAGCGCCCGGGGCTTGCGGTTTGTTGGGCCGGCGGCTGTTCAGGCCTGCAGGCGGGCCAGCAGCTCGTCGAGGCGGTCCGCGGACTCGTTGGCCCCGGCCTCCATGCCCGAGGCCAGCAACGCGTCGCGCTCCTCCGCCGAACCGAAGTAAGCGGTGGATGTCAGCGTGGTCTGGCCGTCGCGCTCTTCAAACACATAGGTTTCCAGGCCGGGCGGGCCGTGCAGGCCGTCAAACCCGAACGTCCAGGTAAAGCGTTCGGGCGGCACGATCTCCCGGAACTCGCCGAAGAAAGCGACTTCGCCGGTGCCGTCGTCCCGGCGCACGACGAAGCGCCATGGGCCGCCGGGGCGGGCGTCCAGCTTTTCCACGCTGGCCGTGCTGCCCCGCGGCCCCCACCATTGCGGGATCAGCGCGGGGTCCAGGTGAGCGCGGAACACCAGTTCGCGCGGCGCCTTGAAGACGCGCGTCATGACGAGCTCCCGGTCGGAGGGCAGTGTGATCCGGTAAGCGGATTCAGTCGGTGCGGCCATGTTCTTTCTCCTTAGCTTGTAGCGCCTGTAGATGCTCTTCCAGCCGGTCGTAGCTGGCTTCCTTGAGCTGGCGGTAGGACTCCAGCCAGGCATCGAGCGCCTGGAACGGCTCGGTCCGCAACCGGTAGATACGCTGTTGGGCGGACGGGTGCACCTCGACCAACCCGGCGTCACTCAGCACGCGGAGATGCTTGGAGACCTGTGGCTGGCGGAGCTGGAGCCGCGCGGCAATCTCCCCCACCGGGCGAGGGCCCTCGCGCAGGAGTTCGATGATCCGCAGGCGATTCGGCTCGGCCAACGCCGTCAACATGGGAAGCATACCCTAATATACCCCAAAAGGAATATTCTTGTCAAGGAATATAATGTTAGAATTCGAACGCCCCGTCGGCCTCCAGCTCCAAAAAGACCCGGGCGACCTCCGGATCGAAATGCGACCCGGCGCCGCGCGCGATGTGCTCGCGCGCCTCGGCCCGGCTCCAGCGCGGCCGGTAGGGGCGGTCCGACCGCAGCGCGTCCCAGACATCGACCACGGCGAAGATGCGCGCCGCCCTGGGGATGGCTTCTCCGCGCAGCCCGCTGGGGTAACCGGCGCCGTCCCAGCGCTCGTGATGGCAATACGGGATCTCCAGCGCCGGGCGAAGATATTCGACCGGGCCGAGCATATCCACCGCCAGCAGGGGGTGCTGGCGCATAATCACCCATTCGTCGTCCGTCAGCGGACCGGGTTTGAGCAGGATGCGGTCCGGCACGCCCATCTTGCCGATGTCGTGCAGCAGCGCGCCGCGCCGGATATGCTCCAAGTCGGCCTCCGGCACGCCCAGGGCGCGCGCCAAACGCAGCGTCATCGCCGTCACGCGCTGGGTGTGACCCTCGGTCTCCCGGTCGCGCAGGTCCAGGGCGCGCGACCAGCCCTCGATGGTGGCGTCGTAGGCCGCGGCCAGCTGCTGGTTGGAGCGCTGCAAGTCCTCGAACAGGCGGGCGTTGTCGATCGCCAGGGCCGCCTGCGCTCCCAGGGCCTCCAGGAAATCGAGCCAGTCGCGGTCCGGGTCCAGCGGCTGGCGGTGGAAGACTTCCAGCACGCCCTTCAGCGTGCCCTTGGTCACCAGCGGCAGGGCGAAGTAGGCGCGGAACGCCTCGCTGCCCAGTAGGGCCAGCCGGTCCGAATCGTCGTCCGCCGAGAGGTCCGTCACCCGGACCGGTTGCCGCTGCATGGCCGCGCGGCCGGCCGCCGTCTCGTTCAGGCGCAGGAGGGTCTCCTCGATCGCCGTGGTCCGGAAACCCCAGCCGGCGGCGTAGTTCAGCACCTGGCGGGCCGGGTCGAACAACAACACGGCGGCGGCGTCCACGGCCAGTTGAGTCACCAGGTGTCCCAGGAACACCCTCAACGTCGCCTGCAAGTCTTGGCTCTCGTTGATGGCGGTGTCGATCAGGTGCAGGACGGCCAGGCGTTCGGCGCGGCGCGCGGTCTGCTCGTGCAGGTCGGCCCGCATCAGGGCGTTGGCCGCGGTCTCGGCGATGGTGGCGAGCAGGCGCACCTCGCTGGCCGTCAGGCCGCGTTCCCGTCGGCCGACCCACAAAGCCCCGGCCAGCTGGGCCTGCACCGTCAGCGGTGCGCCGGCCGTGATCCGCATCGTCCCGAAGCGGTCGGCCTGCTCCGGCGTCAGGTCCGTGAACGGCCGATCGCTCCAGTACACCAGCCCTTCGTGCATCAGGCGCTCGGACAGGCTGCCCGCCAGCGGCAGGCGCTGGCCGGCGTAGTCGGACCAGGCGCCGCGCGCCGACACCACCTCCAACTGGTCGCCGCGCGGGTCCGGCATGATCAACACGGCCGCTTCGACGTCCAGCAGGTCGAGCACCTCGTCCAGGATGATGGCCAGCATCTCCGCCCGCGAGGCCGCCGCCCGCAGGCTGGCGCTGAAGCGCACCAGGGTCTCCATCTCGCGCTCGCGCTGCTTGCGCTCGGTGATGTCCTCCTTGACGGCGACGTAGTGCGTGATCCGGCCGGCGGCGTCGGTGATGGCCGAGATCGAGGCCGACTCCCAGAACAGCTCGCCGCTTTTCTTGCGATTGTGAAACTCCCCACGCCATTCACGGCCGGCCGCGATGGTCTCCCAGAGCTGCTGGTAGACCTCGGGCGGCGTTTCGCCGGAGCGCAACAGGCGCGGATTCTGACCGCGCACCTCCGCCAGCGTGTAACCGGTGACCACCTCGAAACGGGGGTTGACGTACTCGATAGCGCCGGACGGGTCGGTGATGATGATCGAGGCCGGGTTCTGTTCCACCGCCCGCGACAGCTGACGCAATTGCGCCTCCGCCCGGCGCAGGTCGGTGATGTCGGTCAGCAGGGTCAGGAGGCACGGCCGGCCGTTGATCGTGATGGCCGAGGCGGAGGCCAGGCCGGTGATGACCTGGCCCGAGCGATTGCGCAACGTCCATTCGGCGCCGCGCGCGGCGCCGTGTTCGCGCAGTTCGGCGATGAGGCGCTCGCGGTCCTTGGCCGAGATCAGGCCCAGTTCCACCGTGGTGCGCCCGAGGGCGGCCTCGCGGGGATGGCCGGAGAGCCGCACAAAGGCGTCGTTCACTTCCAGGATGCAGTCGTCGTCCAGCGCGGAGACCACGATGGCCGACGACATCTCACGGAAGATCGCGGCCAGGCGCTGCTCCGATTCGGCCAGGGCAGCCTGGGCCCGCTTGCGCTCGGCGATGTCAATCAGGCTGACGCGGATCAGCGCCCGATCGGCGGCCGGAAGGCGCGCCAGAGACACCTCGCACACCAGCGCGCGGCCGTCGGCGCCGCGGTGCTGCCACTCGAAGCGCGGCGTCCCGCCGGCCAGCACCTGCGCCTGGTAAGCGGCGCCGGCGTCCGCCGAACGCCGGCCATCCGGCTGGCGTTCCGGGCTCAACTGCTCGAGCGTGGTTTCCAACAGCGCGGCGCGCGGCAGGCCGAAAAGCCGCTCGGCGTTGGGATTGGCGTCCACGATCCGGCCCGTCTCGGCCTCGCAGACGAGGATGGCCTCCGGCGCGCCCTCAAACAAGGCCCGGTATTGCGCCTCGCGCTCCTCCAGCGACGCCTGGCGGGCCTGGATGGCGGCGTCCATGCGCGTGAAGCTCTCGGCCAGTTCCTGGACCTCCTCAAAGGCATAGCGCGTGGACTGACGGAAAGCCGGCCCGGTGAGACTGCCGGCGGCCAGGGCGCGAGCGCCCTGGTTGAGGCGTTCGAGAGGCGCCGCCACCTCCTGACGCAGATGCAGCCGCAGGCCGCGCAGAAGCCCCAGCCAGAGGGCCAGCGCCAGCGCCAGGATCGCGCTCAGGCCGGCCAGGGAGCCGCCGTAGGCGGTCCACACGTCAATCTCGCTGACCGCCACCCAGTCCGTGCCCGGCACCGGGACCACGCTGCCCTGCACGAGGCGCGGCCCGGAGAAGTACAGGCGCGTCGCCGGCCCCAGGCGGCCGGCCCGCACGACGGCCAGGTCGCCGACATTCTGCTGCTGCTGTACCAGGTCAAAGCGCGGGTGGGCCAGCAATCGGCCGGTCCGATCCACCACGAAAGCCGCGGTCCCAGGCGCGGCGCTCGCCTGCACCTGGCTCTGCAGCCATTCCAGGTTCAGTTCGCCGGCCAGCACCGAGCCATCGGCCTGGCGCAGCGCCAGATAAGCCGTCGGGCGGCCGGTGCGCGGCGAGATGAACGGCGCGAACAAGATCGGCTCCGGGCCGGCGTCGCGGACGAAGGGCTCGTTGGACAGATCAAAGCTGGCCGGGAAGCGCGGGTCGGGCGGGCTGGACCGCACCAGGCGGCCGGCCGCATCCACCTGATGGACGACGTCGAAGTAAGGCAGGCTGCGCCGGCCGGCGTCGAAGTACCGCTCGACATAGTCGCCGCCGCCGTCGGCCGCGATCTGCAGCCACTCGCGCGCAAACGCCACATGGCGCGCGGCGGCGGCGGCCACCTCGCGCGCGGCGGCGCCGCGCTCGGCCGCGATCGACTGGCCGCGCACGTACAGGGTCAACGCGCTCAAGGCCAGCAGGAGCCCGAAAAACGGCAGCACGAGGCGCACGGCGATAAGCCGCGCCAGCACCTTCAGGAGAGAGCCAGTCGAGGAGGCGGACATGCCGGGACGGTCTCAGGGGCTGCCGGGCGTCGTCGGCGTGAGCGCCTCCAGCGAGCGGAAGGCGCCGGCCTGGACCACGACGAGCGGCACCGGCCGCACGACGTCGCCGTGCGTATCCAGCGCCAGCTCGCCGCCCAGGACGGTCACCCGGTCGCCCTGGCTCAGGGCTTCGGCCAGGCCGGCCGCCGCCCCGCCGGTGCGTTGCAGCGCCGCCGCCAGGACGTGCACGCTTTCGTAGGCCAGGGCAGCCGCGAAGCCCGGCGCGCGCCCGAAACGCTCCGTGTAACGACTCTGGAAATCGCGCAAAGCGGGCGCCTCGCGCACCAGGTCATACGGCGCGCTGAGGACCATCCCTTCCACCGCGCCGCCGCCGGTCCGCAACAGCGTCTCCGTCTGCGCCCAGGGCGCCGCCACCAGCGGGACCGCCCAGCCGGCGAGCCGGGCCTGCTGGGCAAACAGGGCCGCGTCCACCGCCGACAACACCAGCAGGACCCCGTCCGGTTCGGCGGCCTGCAGTTCCCGGGCCACGGCGGCGAAGTCCGGGTTCTCCGCTGACGAGATCTCCAGCCGCCGGACCACCTGGCCGCCGCGCGTCTGCAGATCGGCGCTGAAGGCTTCGGCGAAGGGCAGCGTGTAACCGGCGTTGTCGAGGTCCAGCACGATCGCCACCCGGCGCAGGCCGGCGACGTCCGCCGCGTAGCGGCTGAGGGCGGAGGCCAGGTCCGGGGTCGGCGTGATGACGCGGAAGAAGAGATCGTCGCGGCCGCTCAGCGCGGGTGTGGAGGTGGTGGGGCTGAACATCACCACGCCGGCCGGTTCGGTAACGGCCAGGCCGGCCAGCGTCTGGCTGCTGGTCATGTGGCCGAGGATGGCGACGACGCCTTCGGCGATCAGGGCGCGGTCGGCGGCGGCCGCGCCTTCGGGCGTCCCCAGGTCGTCGCGCACGATTAATTCCAGGGGCCGGCCGGCGACGCCGCCGGCGGCGTTGAGGTCAGCCACGGCCAGCAGCGCGCCATCGCGCCCTTCGATGCCCAGGTCGGACTGGTTCCCGGTCAGCTCCCCGGCGAAACCCAGGCGGACCGGCGCGGGCGCCGCGCAGGCGCCGGCCAGCAGCGCGCCCGCCAGCCAGACCGCCATCAACCCGGCGGAACAGGCCAGGCGAGAGCGCATATCCGTGGGCAGAGCTATGGTTCCCATCGGCCAACGGCGTTGTCCAGGCGGGCAACCAGGCTGCCGTTTCCGGCAGGGGACGAAAACCGCCAGGGGCGGTATAGTCACTCCTGGACCCCGCCCATCTTACCTTAAGTTCCGTCATGACCAATGCGCCCCTCACCCCCCTCGACCTCGCTCTGCGCGCCCTGGCGGTCGGCCTTGGCGTCTGGCTGATCTACAGCGCCGTGGTCTCCGCCCTGCGGACCTTCGTGCTGCCACGCTCGGCGCCGGACCGGATCACGCGCTCTATCTTCCGGGCGGTGCGCCTGGCGTTTCATCTGCGGGTGAAACGAGCGCGGTCCTTTGCGGCCCAGGACGCGGCGCTGGCCATGTACGCGCCCGTCAGCCTGCTCGTCCTGCCCATGGCGCTGCTGACGCTGGTGTGCCTGGGCTACGCGTGCCTCTTCTGGGCGCTGGGCGTCCGGCCTTTCTTTGACGCTTTCCTGGAGAGCGGCTCCACCTTGCTGACGCTCGGCTTCGTCCCGCCCACCCAGACTCCGCTGATCGCGGCGCTGTCCTTCTCCGAGGCTGCGTTCGGCATGACGCTGGCCGCCCTGCTCATCTCTTACCTGCCCACCATCTACTCGGCTTTCTCCGCGCGCGAGACGCTTGTCAACCTGCTGGAGACGCGGGCAGGCTCGCCGCCCTCGGCTGTGTATATGTTCGAACTGGCCTTCCCGCTCGGCCGCATGGACCACTTCAACGACCTGTGGCGCGAGTGGGAGATCTGGTTCTCGCAACTGGACGAGACGCACACTTCCCTGCCGGTGCTGGCCTTCTTCCGCTCGCCTCAGCCGCATCACTCCTGGATCACGGCGGCCGGCGCGATCCTGGATGCCGCTGCATTGTACCAATCCACGCTGGGCCACCCGCCGAACCCGCAGGCTGCTTTGTGCATCCGCGCCGGCTACCTGGCCCTGCGCCACATTTGCGATTTCTTCGGCCTCCCCTATCACCCCGATCCACATTTCCCGGCCCAGCCCATCAGCCTCACGCGCGCCGAGTTCGACGACGCGGTGGAACGTCTGCGCGCCGCCGGCCTGCCGCTCAAGCCGGACCTGGACCAGGCCTGGTCCGACTTCGCCGGCTGGCGCGTGAACTACGACGCCACCCTCCTGGCGCTGTGCACCCTGGTCAGCGCGCCGCCGGCCCCCTGGTCCAGCGACCGCGCCCGGCCCTGGAAACCGCAAGCCCTGCTGGGCGGCCGGTTACAATTCGAGTGATCGCTCCTGAGAGCTTTTGCCAGGCCGCTGATGATAAAATTCACTCTGTTGTCACCGAGGGAGTTTTCATAATGGACCACGATCATGCGCCAAAACTAATGCGCCCGGCCCGGCCGGTCGGCATCGTTGGCTATGGGGCCTATGTTCCCCGCTACCGGCTGCCGGCCAGAGAAGTGGCGCGCGTCTGGACGGAGGGGACGAGCGCCCTGCCCATCAAGGAAAAGGCCGTGCCGGGCCTGGACGAGGATGTGGCGACCATGTCCATCGAGGCGGCCCGCAACGCCCTGAAGCGGGCCGGGATTGATCCGAGCCGCATCCGCGCGGTCTGGGTGGGCAGCGAAAGCCATCCGTACGCCGTCAAGCCCACAGCGACCATCGTCGCTGAGGCTATCGGCGCGGTGCCCAACACCCAGGCCGCCGACTGGCAATTCGCGTGCAAGGCCGGCACCGAGGCCATGCAGGCCGGCATTGGCTTTGTCGGCTCGGGCATGGCCGATTACGCCCTGGCCATCGGCATGGACACCGCCCAGGGCCGGCCCGGCGACGCGCTGGAGTACACGGCCGGCGCGGGCGGCGCCGCTTATCTGCTCGGCCCGGCCGACGAGGCGCTGGCGGTCTTCGACGGCTCGTACTCGTTCGTCACCGACACGCCCGATTTCTGGCGCCGGCAATATGAGAAGTACCCGGAGCACGGCCAGCGCTTCACGGGCGAGCCGGCCTACTTCAAGCACATCACCACCGCCGCCAGCCGGTACATGGAGCTGGCCGGCACGCAACCGGGCGACTACAGGTACGTGGTCCTGCACCAGCCCAACGTCAAGTTCCCGCAGAAGGCGGCCAAGACCCTCGGCTTCAAAGACGAGCAGATCAAGACCGGGCTGCTGGTCGGCGAGATCGGCAATACCTACGCCGGCAGCGCCATGATCGGGTTGACGGCCGTGCTGGACGAGGCCCAGCCCGGGGACCGCGTGCTGCTGGTCTCCTTCGGCTCAGGCGCCGGCTCCGACGCCTTCGGCCTGCAGGTCACGGACCGGATCACCGCGGCGCGCGCCCGCGCCCCGCAGACGCGCGACTACATCGCCCGCCGGACCGAGATCGACTACGCCGTGTACGCGCGGCTGCGCGGCAAGCTGGTGATGAAATAACCCCGCCTCTCTCGCCGCGCGGCGGCGCGCCAGGCGCGGACAGCGCTTCACGCCCCCGCCGCGCAATCTCATTGCGCCTGCGTATGAAACGAAACCTCCTGCTTGTTTTCTGCCTGTTCGTCCTGGCCGGCTGCGCCGCGCCGGCCCCCGCGCTGGTGCTGGGCGACGCCTGGGATTACCAGTTGACCACCGCCGACCTGCCGGCCGGCTGGGCGTTGACCGACCAGACCCTGCAGACCGCCGTGGATCTGTCCCGGCCGCCGGACGTTGACCCGGCCGCGCCGGTCGTCACCGACACGGTCCCGGCCGGCAGCCTGCACAACGTTGAACAGTTGTACACGGCCCGCTACACGCCGCCGGAAGACTCGGACTATGTGGATTTCACGCTGCAGATCCTGCTCTATCGCACCGTCGCCGACGCCCAGGCCGGCATGGACATCGAGAGCCCGGGCGCCGATTGGGAGCGCGTGGATGCGTCGGCCGTCGGCGAGCAGAGCCAGGTGTGGCGCTACACGCCGCCGGACATCGACGTGGACCAGGGCCTGTATCGGGTGGACTTCCGCTACCGGAACGCCGTCGGCTCGGTGACGATGTTCGGGTCCGCCGACGTCCTGCCCGGTCCGGACGAGCCGCTGCGCTACGCGCAGCGGGTGGCGGACAAACTCAAGGCCGGCGCCGAACCCGCCGCCCTGCGCGACCTGCTGAAGGCGGGTCTGCCGGACCTGCGCGCCCGGCTCCTCGGCCAGACGCAGCTTGCGGCCCTGGACCCGGCCCTGGGCGAACGCTGGATCATCAGCGACCAGTATCTCGGCGGTTGGACCTTGAATTCCGATTTCAGCGAGGGCGCCCGCGCCACCCTCAACCAGCTCGGCCGGATCGCCGGCTATCAGCTTTACATGGTGAAGCCCGTGAACGCGGAGGAGTTCGACCAGGTGGCGGGCTCGGCGTTGTTCCAGCAGATCTCAGCCTACCGCCAGGCCTCGGCGGCGCCGCGCGGTCTGCGGGCCATGATCGGTCTGCCGGGCGCCGCGGAGCTCTCGTCCCCGCCGAGCGTGGGTGAAAGCAGCCGGGCGTGGAGCCAGGTGATGACCAGCGCCGACGGCGCGTCCATCGCCGTCACCGAGATCAGCTTCGTCGTCGGCCGCTACGTGGCCACGGTGCAATTGCAGTCGCCGCCGCTCTCGGCGGAGGCCGATCGGCAGGCCGCCCTGGCCGACAACCTGGCCCTGGCCCGCGCGCTGGCGCAGGCCCTGGCCGACAATCTGGCGGAGTGAACACGATGCGCGACGTTTTTATCGCCGGCGTGGGGCTGACCCCGGCCGGTGAACACTGGGACAAATCGCTGCGCGAGCTGGCCTTCTACGCCATCGAGGCCGTCGCCCGGGACGCGCCCCGGCCAAACCCGGAGGCCCTGTTTGTGGCCAACATGCTCGGCGGCCCGCTCAGCCATCAGGCCCACCTGGGCGCGCTCGTCGCCGATTTCGCCGGGCTGCGCGGCATCGAGGCCGTCTCGGTCGAGGCGGCCGGCGCCTCGGGCGCCGCGGCGCTGCGCCAGGCGTACCTGGCCGTGGCCGCCGGCGCCGCCGAGTCCGCGCTCGTGGTCGGCGTCGAGAAGATGACGGACAAGGTCGGGCCGGGTGTGGCCGCCGCGATGGCCACCTCCGCCGACAGCGACTGGGAAAGCGCCCAGGGCGCCACGCCGACCGCCCTGGCGGCCCTGCTCATGCGCCGCTACATGCACGCGCACGGCGTCGCGTTGAAGGATTTCGCCAACTTCAGCGTCAACGCGCACGCCAACGCCAGGTCGAACCCGAACGCGATGTTCCGCAACGCCCTCACCGCCGAGGCCTTCGTCAAGGCCGGCGTGGTAGCCGACCCGATCAACATGTTCGACACGGCCCCGGAATGCGACGGCGCGGCGGCGCTGCTGGTCACGTCCCGGCCCACCCCCGATCACCCCGCCATCCGCATCGCGGCCTCGACGATGGCCACCGACACCCTGGCCGTCCACGACCGTCCGGACCCGCTGGTGTTTGAAGCCGCCCGTTTTTCGGCCGCCAAGGCGTATGGCACGTCAGGCATCACGCCCAACCAGATCCAGGTGTTCGAGCTATATGACGCCTTCACGATCTTCAGCGCGCTCAGCCTGGAAGCGGCCGGATTCGCCGAACCGGGACTCGGCTGGAAGCTGGCCGCCGACAACGAAATTTCCATAAATGGAAGAGTGCCGATCTCGACCTTTGGGGGCTTGAAAGCGCGCGGCAACCCGGGCGGGGCGACGGGCGTTTATCAGGTGGCCGAGACCGTCCTACAACTCAGAGGCGAGGCCGGTCCAAATCAGGTTAAGGGCGCTCGTTATGGAATGTCTCAATCAATCGGCGGTGCAGGATCTACGGTAGTTACGCATATTTTCGAGAGAGTAGATTGACTATAAGCAAAGTGATAGCCCTAGAAAGCCTCTCCGATAGTTTCTGATAGCGCAATCGAGATAGCATTCCCCGCAGGTAATTCAGAAGGAGAGCTTTATGGAAATCTCGCGCCACTGGCGGCTTCAGCAGCAAAGGTATGGTCTTGTTGGAGAGGTTTGTCCGCATTGTGAGGTGAAAATCTTCCCGCCGCGTGACGTCTGTCCGAACTGCGCGGGTGAGGCCAAGACTCCTTATGTCTTTACCGGGCGAGGTGAGGTCTTCTCCTACACGACAGTTTATGACGCGCCGGAGGGATACGAGAGCAACGTCCCTTACACGGTTGCCCTGGTCAAGCTTGAAGAGGGCCCTTTGGTCACGGCCCAGTTGACCGACGTCGAGAATGGCCAGGTCTCCATCGGCACGCCGGTGGAGATGGTCACGCGCAAACTCCGTGAAGACGGGGAACGCGGGATGCTGGTGTACGGTTACAAATTCAGGCCTGTTTTGACCACCAACTGAACGCCATACCATCTGTTGGGCAACAGGCGGCGGACTTCAATTCATGGAGTCCGCCGCCTGTTTGCTTTGTCCCAAGCGCTTTCCCTTCCCGGTTGCACTGACGATGCCCGGGCAGTAGGCCACCGGCTCAGCCGGTTGAGAGTCACCGGCCTGCCTGGATGCCTGACGCTGGACGGGGCTTCCTGCGCCAGGCACTGCAGTAGCTGGCGCAGGCGCTGATCGAGTTGGAAGCGGCGCAGAAGATTGGCGTCGGGAAGCACAAGCGCACGACGCAGCGGAGCAATTGGTCACCTGTGACGCTCACGAAGGCCTGAAAGCGGCCAGCGGCTGCGCCCTGTATGCGGGCGGCGAATACGAGGCCTCGCCAGGAAACTGCGCCGTTCCAGGACATTTGAGATTACCCACGCGGTGAGGTATAACCTCAGTTATAGTGGCCGCTCTGGCTTAGGTTCACTCCGCCCGGCATCGGCTTCTGCTATCCTGAGGTTGCTCACGCATCAGACACCGTCTCGCCATGCACGCTTCCCGCACGCCCTATTCCTGGAAGTTCATCGTCGCCTGGAGCGCGGGCACCGCACTGGGCGGCGCGGCCGGCGTCGCGCTCAGCCGCTGGGTGAACAGCGACTGGGTGGTCGGGCTGGCGTTGGGCGTGGTGGCCGGCGGCCTGGCCGCCGTCGGATGGCGCTTTTGGCGCGAGCGGCCTCCCATGACGTCGTCCCTGCCCGGCGTCAACGCCCGCCTGCTGCGCTGGGCGCTTGCCCTCACCGCCCTTGGCGCGACACTCTACCTGCTCGCCGGGTGGGCGGGCGTGCCCTTCAATCTGCTCTTCCCGTGGGACGGCGTTGGCCTGCTGGCCCTGTGCGGCCTGGCCGAGATACTGCTCCGGCGCGGCCGGTCATTCTGGGCCGCCAGCTGCCTCATGAGCGGCATCTTTCTGCCCGTCGCCTTCAATGCGCAGTTCTATGGGATGAACAGCCCGGTCAACGCGCTCTATCTGCTCGGCATTCTCATCAGCGGTCTGGTGCTGGGATCCAACGGCTTCTTCGGGTCGCTGATGGCCATCTCGATCCTCACCGCGTTATTCACCCTCAGCGAGCAGACGGGGCGCTGGACGCCCGTGTATCCCGTGGGCACGCCCGCGCAGGGCCTGGGGCTGGTTTTGTTCTGGTGGAGCGTGTACGCGGCGGGCGCGTGGCTGAGCTGGCTATCCGCGCGCTCTCTGGAGCGCGCCCTGCAAGTGTCGCGCGGGCAGACGCTGGCGCTGGCCCACACCCTGAATGCGCTCACGCCGGAGACCTCGCTCGACCGCATCCTCCAACAGGCTCTCTCGGCCATCGCCGCGCAGCTCGACGCGCCTTCCGTGAGCCTGTTCCTGCACGATGGCCAGCAGGGCGAGGTGAGGTTGCACCTGGCCTATCTCGACGGCCGGGTGATGAGCGCCGCCGACCTGGGCGATGACGCCCCGCGCTCGCTGCCCGCCGACCTGGCCGTCTGGAATGAGCTGCTCAGTACGCGCCGCCCGCTTGTGGTGGAAGACGTCGCCAACGATCCGCGCCTGAAGCAGCGCGCACGGCTCCTGGCGCAGGGCCTCCAGACGATTTTGATCGTGCCGCTCCTGCTCGGCGCCGAAGTGCTCGGCCACTTTAGCGTCAACTGCCTCACCCGCCGCCGCTTCAGCGTCGACGAGATTGAGCTGGCGCAGGCCCTGGCACAGCAGGTGACCCTCGCCATGCAGCTCACCCGGTTGGCCGAGCAGAATCAAAAGGCGGCCCTGCTGGAGGAGCGCAACCGCATGGCGCGCGAAATCCATGACACCCTGGCGCAGGGGTTCACCGGCATCGTCATCCAACTCGAGGCCGCTGAGGATGCGCTGGGCGAGCCGGGGGGCGACGTGAACCGGCATCTCACCCGCGCCCGCGACCTGGCGCGCGAGAGTCTGGCCGAAGCGCGCCGCTCGGTGTATGCCCTGCGCCCACAGCCGCTCGAACGCAAGCCCCTGCCCAGCGCCCTGCGCGATTCGATCACAGCCCTGACGACCGATGCGCCGCTCTCGGTGGAATGGCAGTGGCCCGAGCAATGGCCAGCGCTCTCGCCCGGTCTGGAGGCTGATCTGCTGCGCCTCGGGCAGGAGGCCGTGATCAACGCCCTCCGGCACGCCGGCGCCACGCGCCTGCGCGTCGCCTTGCGCGCCCGGCCGGACGCCGTTGAAATGGAAGTCAGCGATAATGGACGCGGCTTCGATCCGCAGCGCCTCCGCCCTGGCGCGCCGGGCGGCTTCGGCCTGGTGGGCATGCGCGAGCGCGCCGCCCAACATGGCGGCGAATTGATCGTGACCAGCGCGCCAGCGGGCGGAACGACTGTCAGATGCCGCATCCCGACCCATGCCTGAATCGCTCATCCGCATCCTGATCGCCGACGACCATGCCGTGGTGCGCGAGGGCCTGGCCGCGATGATCGCCCGCCGCGCGGACATGCAAGTCGCCGCCGAGGCCGAGGACGGCCGACGCGCCGTGGAACTGGCCCGTCAGCTCAAGCCGGACGTGATCCTGATGGATTTGCGGATGCCGGAGATGGGCGGCGTGGAGGCCATCACGCACATTCGGGCCGCGCGGCCCGCGGCCCGCATCATCGTCCTCACCACCTACGACGGCGACGAGGACATCTACCGCGCGCTCCAGGCCGGGGCCGAAGCTTACCTGCTCAAGGACACGCCCCGCGATGAATTGCTCGAGGCGATCCGCGCCGTGCACGCCGGCCAGAAGCGCATCCCCGCCGAGGTGGCCGCCAAACTGGCCGTCCGGCTGACGGCCGAGGCCCTGACCCCCCGCGAGCTCGAGGTGCTGAAACTCATCGTGGCCGGCCGGAGCAACAAAGAGATCGGCGCAGCCCTGGGCATCGCCGAAGGCACGGTGAAGATCCACGTCAACAACCTGCTGGGCAAACTGGGCGTGACCGACCGCACGCAAGCGGTGACCGAGGCGCTCAAGCGCGGGATCGTGCATCTCGATTGAGCGCCACACCCTATACCGAAAGTCATAGTCGCCTGTCCACCCCCCGGCCAACCCTCCCGTTGGCCTTTTTGTTTACCCCGATCTATCTCGCCAGATACTGGAGCGGCGGCGCACTCTGGCGTAACGTGTCAGCCAACAGGAGCAAATACTATGAACCAAAGACGACGCTCAAACAACGTTGGAATGTGGCTGGCTCTGGGGATCGGCGTCGGCGTGGCGCTGGGCGCGAGCTTTGGGCCGGAGGGCCTCGCGCCGGGCGTGGGATTGGGCGCGGCCATCGCGCTGGCGCTGGCGTCCAACGCTCGCGATCCGAAGGATAAGGCCCAATGAACGCCTCCATCGCCATTCACGTCGAACACCTCCACAAGGCCTACGGCGATGTGCGCGCGGTGGACGATCTCTCCTTCAGCGTGTATCGCGGCGAGATCTTCGGCCTGCTGGGGCCAAACGGCGCGGGCAAGACGACCACGCTCGGCCTCTTGCAGGGTCTGCGCCGGGCCGACGCGGGCCGCGTCACCGTGCTGGGACAGGACCTCGCCGCGCACGCGCAGGCCGTCAAGCGCCGCATCGGCGTGCAGCTGCAGCGGACGAGCCTGTTGCCTGACCTGACGGCGCTTCAGCAGATCGAACTGTTCGCGCATCTGTATGGCCGTCAGATCAACCGCGCCAGCGCCCTGGCATTGCTGGAGCGCGTCTCGCTGGCCGAAAAGGCGAACGCTCTGCCTGCCAGGCTGAGCGGCGGCCAGCAGCAGCGCCTGGCGCTGGCGCTGGCGCTGGTCAACGATCCGGAGATCGTCTTTCTCGATGAGCCGACCGCCGGCCTCGACCCGCAGGCGCGGCGCAATCTATGGGATCTGGTGCGCGGGCTGGGCGCGGAGGCGCGCACCGTCATCCTGACCACCCATTACCTCGAAGAAGCCGAGGCGTTGTGTCACCGTGTCGGCATCCTGGATGGCGGCCGGTTGATCGCCTTGGATACGCCCGCGGCCCTGCTGGGCCGCATTGCGGCCCCATCGGCGGCGCCCCACGGGCGCGCGCTCAATCTTGAGGAAGTTTTCTTGCAGTTGACGGGCCGCGCGTTGCGCGAGGCGTGAACGCCGCGCCGCCCCACAAGCGTCGCCGTCCGCAACCTCCCAGGCAAACCATGAACACCCTGATTTCTATCCCCCCTGCTCGAACCGCTCTCCGTCCGATCATTCAATTCGCCTCGGCCCTGATCCGCGCCAGCCTGAATGATCTGCGCACTTTCGCCATTACCCTGCTCACGCCGCTGTTCATGCTGGTGCTATTCTGGGTGGTGGGCCGCCCGGAGGAGCCGGGCGATATGGACCTGGTCGCCTTCATCTTCCCGGCCATTGTCGGCCTCACCGTGATGCTGGGCGGGCAGACAGCGGCCATGCGCATCGTCAACTGGCGGGCGCAGGGCGTGTTCCAGCGTCTGGCCGTTACGCCCACCCCGCTCGGCCACCTGGTCATCGGGCTCGGGTTGGCGCAGGCCCTGGTGAGCGCGGCGCAGGCGGCCATCGTGCTGCTGTTCGGCTGGCTGGCGTTGGGGATCGGCGTGAACGGCCCGGGCGCGGTGACGGCGATGCTTGTGCTGGTGTTTGGGGTGCTGGCCTTTATAGCTCTGGGCCTGTTCCTCGCCTGTCTGGCGAGCAAACCTGATGTCGCCAGCGCGGCGTTCATGTTCACGCTGTTGCCGATGTTCTTCCTCGGCGGCGGCTTCCCGCCCCACATCCTGCCGCCGTTCCTGCAAACGATCAGCCCGTACCTGCCGACGGCGATGCTGAACACCCTCATCAGCCCGTTGCTGGCGAATGGGTCACTGCCCGCCGAGCCGTGGTGGCCGATGCTGGGTCTGGCGGCCTACACCGTGGGCTTCAGCGCGCTGGCCGCCTGGAAGTTCAAGTGGGAGTAGACGCGCGAAGGGCCCGACTGAGGACAGTCGCGGCATTCAGGCTCGGACCACTTGCGCTCGTCACCGCGCCCCCCGCGCCTGGCGAAATTCGTTAAGAGCTTATCTCTAAACCCGCCCGATAGCCGACGGCAGTGCCGTCGGCGACGCCTCTGCTGAGGTTTAGAGACAGGTTCGAAATCATGTGTACAGCTACAAATTCAGGTCTTTTTTGACCACCCACTGAGCACGCGACCCAGGCAAACAGGCGAGCCGGTCAATGACCGGCTCGTTTTGTACTTTGATACAATGGCCCGGTCCGGCAACCGCGACCGGCTTTCTTCAGCTGCGCCTGATGCCTCTTCTGGAACGCGAACCGCCCCTCGCCGAACTCGAAGCCGCGCTGCACGGGGCCCTGGCGGGCCGCGGCCGTGTCGTGCTCGTCAGCGGGGAGGCCGGCATCGGCAAGACGGCCCTCGTCGAGCAGTTCACGCATGACCAGCGCCATCAGGTCCGGGTGCTGTGGGGCGCGTGCGACGCCCTCTTCACCCCTCGCCCGCTCGGCCCGCTGCACGACATGGCGGCCCAGCTCAAGGGCGAGTGGCCGGCGCGCCTCAGCGCCGGCGGGCCACCGGCTGCGCTTTTTGCCGTCTTCCTGGCCGAGTTGCGCCAGCGCCCCAGCCTGGTCATCGTCGAGGATGTGCACTGGGCCGACGAAGCCACGCTCGACCTGCTGAAGTACCTCAGCCGCCGCGTTGCCGGCGCGCCGGCGCTCGTCGTGCTCACCTATCGAGACGATGAGCTCGGCGTTCGCCATCCCCTGCGCGCGCTGCTCGTCGATCTGGCCGCCTCGAACGTCGTCGTCCGCCTGCCCCTTACGCCGCTCTCCGTCGGCGCCGTGCGCACCCTGCTCGGGGAGCGCCGCCTGGAGGCGGAGAGCCTGCATCAGCAGACGGGCGGCAACCCCTTCTTTGTCACCGAAGCCATCGCCGCCGGCGGCGGCCTTCCGCCCACGGTGCGGGAGGCAGTGCTGGCGCGCGCCGCGCGTCTCTCGCTCTCGGGGCAGGCGGTGCTGCGGGCCGCCGCCGTCATCGGCCCGCGCATCGAGCCGGCGCTGCTGGCCGCGGTCACCAGCGCCGAGGCCTACGCCGCCGAGGAGTGTTTGAGCCTGGGCATGCTGGCCGCGCACGGCGAGGCGCTGTCGTTCCGGCACGAACTGGCGCGGCAGACGATCCTCGAGACCATGCCGCCCACCCAGCGCCTGGCGCTGCACCGCCTGACGCTCGTCGCCCTGCGGCGCTCGCCCGCCGCCCGCGCCGATCTGACGCGCCTCCGCGCCCTGAGCGCGCTCTCGATGCTGCTGCAAGTCACCAGCCAGAAGGACGAAGCCGAGCGCGCCAACCAGGCCGCGCTGGCGGTGCTGGAGCCGCTCACGCCCAATCGCGAGCTGATCTTCGCCTACAACATGGAGGCCTGGCTGAGACTCGGCCGCAACGACAACGCCGGCGGCGTGGCGATGGCCGAGAAGGGCCTGGCCCTGGCCCGGCACTTTGAAGAAGACGGCGAATTGCCGCGCCTGTACGAAATCGCCGGGCTGTGCTGGCTGTATCTCGATCACGCGCGCGGCCTGGAATTCCTGGAACGCGCCCTGGCGCTGGCGCTCAAGATTGAGCATGTCGAGCAGACCCTGGCAGAACCGTTGAGCTCGCCGACCCACGGCGCCAGCGCGTCCACGGCGTCGCCCCTCCTCGGCGACGACGCGCTCGACGGTGTGATCTGGTTGCACACGTACGTCTCCGCCGACCGGTGCCGCGCTTATTGCATCTGTGATGCGTCCTCGCCGGGGGCCGTGCGCCGCGCCGCCATGCGCAACAGCCTGCCGGTGGACCGCATCACCGAGGTCCGCATCCTCACCCCATATTCGTTCACATAAAACAATACGCCTTTCGGCCTGCACCCTGAGCGGCTCGGCTTCGTCGAGATGGCGGAAGGATCGGGGCGCCGGAAACTGACCCCCCACGGTGGCTGTACCCCGATCCCGACCGCGTTTGTGATTTTCAATCCTCTCTGCTATCATCGGCGCGGTGTCCCCTCAGACTGCCAGATAAAGGCCAAGATGGAGCCAGGCGCAGACAGCGTCCGTCAGCGGACGTACCGAATCCTCATCGGCATCATTCTGTTCACCCTCCCGTTCTACTGCCTGGGAATCCTGGCCCTGGCCCTGGCGCCGGACCGTGCGCCCGGCGGTCCCGGACCCACCGCCACGCTGCTCGCCACCGTCACCGGCAACCCGCTCCTGACCCCGGTCGCCACCATCACGCTCCCGCCATCGGCGACGCCGACCCTCCCAGCGACGGTGAGCACGCCCGGCGCGCCCACCCCCACGCTCCAGGCGACGCCGACGCAGTTTGTCCCGCCCAGCCGCACGCCCACCAACACCGCGACCAACACGCCCACGCCCACGTATACCTGGACGCCGACCCCGACCGGCACCATCACGCCATCGCCGTCGCCGTCCATCACGGCGACCCTGTTGACCGCGACGCCGACCGCCACGCTCCCGCCGACTGAGACGCCGACGCCGACCAACACCGCGCCGGCGGACACGCCCACGCCGACCAACACCGCGCCGGCGGACACGCCCACGCCAACTCTCACCCCAACTGGCTCGCCTTAAGCCCTTATGGACCTCCTGGCCCATCTTAAAGACCTGTGCGCGGCGCCGGGCGTCTCCGGCTATGAAGGCCGCGTCCGCGACCTGATTCGCGCCGCCTGGGCGCCGCTGACCCACGAGCTCCACGTCGACCGGCTCGGCTCGTTATGGGCCGTCCGACGCGGGACCGGGCCCGCGCCTCGGCCCCGGCTCATGCTCGCCGCCCACATGGACGCCATCGGCCTGATGGTGACGCAGATCGAGGGCGAGTTCCTGCGCGTCGCGGCCATCGGCGGCATCGACGCGCGCGTGATGCCCGGCCAGCCGGTCACCGTCCACGGCCGCGCCGACCTGCCGGGCGTGGTGGCGCAGCCGCCGGCCTTCCTGCTGCCGCGCGCGAGCCGCGAGGGCGTGGTGCCGGTGGAGGAACTGCTGGTTGACCTGGGCCTGCCGGCGGATCAGGTGGCCGCGCAGGTGCGCGTCGGCGACGTCATCTCGGTGGCCCAGCCGCCGCGCGAGCTGCCGGGCGGCCTGCTGGTCGCCAACCGGCTGGACAACCGCGCCTCGGTGGCCGCCGTCACCGCCTGCCTGGACGATCTGCAGACCCGGCCGCACGCCTGGGACGTGATCGCGGTGGCGACCGTGCAGGAGGAGGTCGGCCTGCGCGGCGCGATCGCCGCCGCCTTCGCCCTGGAGCCGCAGCTCGCCATCGCCATCGACGCGACCTACGGCGCGGGCGCCGCGACCAAGGAGTTCGCCGACCGCACGTACAGCCTGGGCGGCGGTCCGACGCTGGGCCTCGGCCCCAACATCCACCCGAAATTGCACGCCGGCTTGAAGGCCGCGGCCGAACGCCTGGAGATGCCGCACAGTGTGGAGGCCATGGCCCTGCACTCCGGAACCGACGCGTTCGGCGTGCAGGTGGCGCGCGAGGGCGTGCCGACGATGGTCGTCAGCCTGCCGTTGCGCAACATGCACACCCCGGTCGAGATCGTCGCCGTCAAGGATGTCCAGCGCGCCGGGCGCCTGCTGGCGGAGTTCATCAGCGGCCTGGCGCCGGATTACGTCAGCACCCTGGTCCTGGACTGATATGGCCAAGAAACCCGCCCAACCGGCTCCCGCCAAAGCCCGCCCGCCGGCCCAGCCCAAAGCGGCCCCGGGCGGCGCCGCCGCAGCCGCCGCGCCGGAGGTCGAGTTCCTCAAAAAACTCGCCGACGCCGTGGCCGTCTCAGGCGACGAGGGCGCCGTGCGCAGGCTGATCCTGGAGGCCATCCGCCCGCACGTCGAGGCGGTGAAGGTGGACGCCCTGGGGAACGTCCTGGCCGTAAAGAAAGCCGCCGCCCGCAACGGCGGCCGTCACGACCGGGTGATGGTGGCCGCGCACATGGACGAGATCGGCTTCATGGTCAGCGGGCACGAGTCCGACGGCACGCTACGCTTCGAGGTGGTCGGCGGGGTGGACGACCGCCTCCTGATCGGCAAGCCCGTGGTCGTCGGCCCCAACCGGGTGCCGGGCGTGATCGGCGCGGCGCCGGTCCATCTGCTCAACCACGAGCGGCGGAACAGCGTGGTCAAGGCGAATGCGCTGCGCATCGACGTGGGCGCCGAGACGGCTGAGGCCGCCAAGAAGCTGGTCAAGGTCGGCGAACGCGGCACCTTCGCGTCCGAGCTGACCGTCGTCGGCGCGGGCGGCGGTTTCGCCGGCTCCCTGGTCGGCAAGGCCCTCGACGACCGGCTGGGCTGCGCGACGCTGGTGGAATTGCTGCGCGGCGGCCCGTACCCGTGCGAGCTGCACGCCGCGTTCACGGTCCAGGAGGAGGTCGGTCTGCGCGGCGCCCGGGTCGCGGCGTACGCCATTGACCCGGCCGCCGCCTTCGCGCTGGATTGCACGCCCGCTTACGACCTGCCGCCTTCCTTCGCCGAGCGCGAGAACGTGGAGTACAACACCCGGCTGGGCCTGGGGCCGGCCATCTATCTGGCCGACCGGGCGACCCTCTCCGATCAGCGCCTGATCCAGCATTTGCAGCGCACGGCCGAGGCCGCCGGCCTGCCTTACCAGTTCCGCCAGCCGGGCGGCGGCGGCACCGACGCCGGCGCCATCCACCGCGCGCGCGCCGGCGTGCCCAGCGTCTCCGTCTCCGTCCCCGGCCGCTATCTGCACGGCCCGGCGGCCGTCGCCCGGCTCAGCGACTGGCGGGCGACGGCGGCGCTGCTGCAACGCGCGCTGGAGGGCTGGAGCGCCAGGGTGTGGAAGGGCTGACGCCGCGGCGCCGCGGCCTCGGGGCGCCGGCTCGTTGACGCATGTCTCAGCCAGAACTGTCCGAAACCGTCGTCAGCGCCGACCCCATCACGCAGTTCGCGCGCTGGTTCACGGACGCCGTGGCCGCCGGCCTGGACGAACCCAACGCCATGACGCTGGCGACCGCGGCCCGGGACGGCGCGCCGTCGGCCCGCGTGGTGTTGATGAAAGAGTTCGACGCGCGCGGCTTTGTGTTCTTCACCAACTACGAAAGCCGCAAGGCGCGCGAGCTGGACGAGAACCCGCGCGCGGCGCTGGTCTTCCTGTGGCCCGCGCTCGCGCGCCAGGTGCGCGCGGCCGGACGCGTGGAGCGCGTCAGCGCCGCCGAATCCGACGCCTATTTCCATTCCCGCCCGCTGGACGCTCAGTTGAGCGCCTGGGCCTCGCCGCAGAGCCGGCCGCTCGCCGACCGCGCCGAGCTGGAGGCGCGCTTCCTGCAGCTCCAGGCCAAGTACGCGGGCCAAGCGGTGCCCCGCCCCGCCTACTGGGGCGGCTACCGGCTGGTGCCGGACGAGGTGGAGTTCTGGCAGGAGCGCCCGCAGCGCCTGCACGACCGGCTGCTGTACCGGCGCGCCGGCGAGAGCTGGACCATCACGCGGCTGGCGCCGTGAGAACGCCAAAGGCGCAGGGCGCAATACGCCAGGGAGCCTTGGGCCTTGGAATTTGTGCCTTGAGCACTGGAGCGAAGCGACATGAAGCCTCTCATCAAGAAACTCGCCGAAGCCTACGGCCCGTCCGGCCATGAGGGCCAGGTGCGCGAGCTGGTGCGCGCGGAGATCCGCAACCTGCCCGATTACATCTCGGTCGATCCGCTGGGCAACCTGATCGCCGTGATCAAGAAGAAATCCAAATCCGGGCGCAAGGTGATGCTCTCCGCCCACCTGGATGAGATCGGCGTGATCGTCTCGCACATCGACGACGGGGGGTTCGCGCGCTTCACCAACCTGGGCGGCGTCAGCCCGCTGACCTGCCTCGGCGGCCGCGTGCGTTTCGCCAGCGGCGTCACCGGCGTCATCGGCATGGACGCCCGGCGCGAGGACCCGTCCCGGCCCCCGACGCTGTCCGAGTTGTTCATCGATTTCGGCGCAGCCAGCAAGGCCGATTGCCCGGTGAAGGTCGGCGACGTGGCCGGCTTTTTCCGGCCCATGGAGGAGGTCGGCGAGCACCGCCTGGTGGCCAAGAGCCTGGACGACCGGATCGGCGTCGCGATCCTGATCGAGGTCATGCGCGCACTCAAGAGCACGCCGCACGAGGTGGCCTTCGTCTTCAGCGTGCAGGAGGAGGTCGGCCTGCGCGGCGCCGGCACGGCGGCCTTCGGCGTAGAGGCCGACCTCGGCCTGGCGGTGGACGTCACCCGCACCGGCGACACGCCCAACGGCCTGAAGATGGCGGTGGGCCTGGGCGGCGGCCCGGCCATCAAGGTGCGCGATTCCGGCATGCTGGCCGACCCGCGCGTCAAAGACTTGCTGGTCCAGCGCGCGCGCGAGGCCGGCCTGGCGTACCAGCTCGAGATTCTGGAGGCCGGCACCACCGACGCCGCCGCTATGCAGATCGCGCGCGGCGGCATGCCGGCCGGCTGCGTCTCCATCCCCACCCGCTACCTGCACACGCCGTCGGAGATGGTGGACCTGACGGATGTGGAGGGCGTGGTGAGCCTTCTGCTGGAGACGCTTAAGAAACCGATTGAGATATAGGGCCGCCGCCGTCTGCGCCTGAAAACCGCTTCAGCCATATAGCTCCCGGGGCAACCGGGAGTTTTCGTTCTCGGCTCACTCTTCGTGTTCCTTCGTGTTCCTTCGTGTCCCTTCGTGTTCCTTCGTGTTCCTTCGTGCCCCTTCGTGTTCCTTCGTGTCCCTTCGTATTCCTTCGTGCCCCTTCGTGTCCCTTCGTGTCCCTTCGTGGAAGAACACGCCACAAACTGTCAACCTGTAACCGCCCGAATCCTTTCCCCGCCGGTTACGTTATACCGGTTAGATGGACACCTCAACTATGACCTCCCGCCATCACTACCGGTTTGAGGTCCCCAACCTGGACGTGGTGGCGCGCGCGCAGAAAGGCGATGCGGACGCCGTCGGCCTGCTCTATGACCAGCACCAGGAGGCGATTTTCCGCTACCTGTGGGCGCGCCTGGGCGAACGGCAGACGGCCGAAGACCTGACCGGCGAGGTCTTCCTGCGTATGCTCGGCGCCCTGCCCAACTACCAGGTCACGGCCATCCCCTTCCGGGCCTGGCTGTACCGCATCGCGCGCAATCTGCTGGTCGACCACTACCGCCGAACCGGCGCCCGACCCGCCCTGCCGCTCGAGGTCGCCGAGGCCGCCAGCGCGCCCGAACCGGATCCGCTGGGCCACGTGGTCCGACAATTGTCCATTGAGAAACTGCACCACGCCCTGGCCCGTCTGGACGACGCCCAGCGCGAGGTGGTGACGCTCCGCTTCCTCTCCGGTCTGTCCTTGCAGGAGACCGCTGCCACCCTGGAGAGGACCGAGGCGGCCGTCAAGGCTCTGCAACATCGCGGCCTGGCCACGCTCCGCCAGGCCCTGGCTGACGAACAGGTGATCCTATGATGACCGCAAGCGACCGTCTTCAAGAGGCCCTGGCCCGCGTGGAGACCGGCGAGCCGCTCGAGAACGTATTGACCGGCCTGCCCGGCGAAGACGCCGAATTGCTTCGGGTGGCCGCCGCCGCCCGGTCCGTGTCCTACACCCCGCGCCCGGCCGACCGCCTGGCTGCCCAACGCCAGGCGCTCGTCGAAGCCGCCCGGTCTCGCAACGCCTCACAGCAGACCGGGCCAGCCGCGGCGCCGGTCCGCCGCGCGCCCTGGGCCTGGGCCGCGGCCCTCATCGGCGGCCTGGCCCTCATCACCTTGTGCGCGACAGCCGCCGCCAGCGCCGGCGTGCTCTGGTGGTGGACGTCGCAATCCACGCCGGTGGCGCAGGCCCCCGGCGCGGCGCCGCGCGGCCCCATCGCCGCCGCGACGCCCATCGCCGCCGCGCCTGCCGATCCGCAGACGGCGATCCTGTCTGAGGTGACCGGTCTGGTGGAAGCGTCGCGCGCCGACGGCGCCTGGCGGCCGGTGCAAGCCGGCGCTGTGCTCAAGGCCGGCGACCGGGTGCGGACCGGCGCGCTGTCCGCCGCCACGCTCGCCTTCTTCGACGGTAGCACCGCCCGCCTCGGGCCGCAGGCCGAACTGGCCGTGGTCGCGCTCGACGCCCGCCGCGCCGGCCCGCGCATCGTCCAGTTGCGGCAGACGGCCGGCGACTCCGATCACGACGTCGCCAAATCGGCTGACCCGGACTCGATTTACGAAGTCGCCACGCCGTCCGGCGTGGGCCAGGCCAAAGGCACACAGTTCCATGTCTCAATCTCCACGGCCCTCACCGTGCGCTTCGCCGTGGACGAGGGCGCGGTGGCGGTGACCAACGTGAGCGTCACCGTGCTGGTCGTCGCCGGGCAGACGACGCTCATCCCGGCCCCGGACCAGCCGCCGGCCGAACCCGTCTTCCGTCTCACCGGCGAAGGCCAGGTCCAGCAGACGGGCGAGGTCTGGATCATCGCCGGGCAATCGCTGGCCGTCACCCCCGAAACCCGGATCGTGGGCGACCCGCAGGTGGACGACTGGGTCGCCTTCGAGGCGCGCCTGTCTCCGGATGGACGCCGCCTCGCCGACACGATCACGCTTCTGCGCCGCTCGCTGACCAACCGCTTCACGTTCGCCGGGACCGCGGACGCCATCGGCGCGGACGCCTGGACCGTCTCCGGCCGCCTGATCCGGGTGGACGCGCTGACTCAGGTTGAACCCGGCCTGGCCGTGGGCGACGATGTCGAGGTCACGGGCGGCATTGCCGCCGACGGCACCTTCTGGGCCTCGTCCATCCGGCGGCTGGACACGGGGGCGGCCGGCCTGCCGTTCGCCTTCACGGGCGTCGTGGAGAGCCAGGGCGACCCGGCCTGGGTTATCTCGGGCATCTCCGTCACCGTGAACGTCAGCGCCACGGTCGAGGCCGGCCTCGCGGTCGGCGACGTGGTGGACGTCCGCGGCCACATCCAGGCGGACGGCGCCTGGCTGGCCGAGTCGATCACGCGCGCCGTCGCCGGCACGTTCGACTTCGTCGGCGTGGTCATCACGACCGATCCCTGGAACGTCAGCGGCGTGCCGCTGGCCGTGAACGCCGCCACGCAGATCGACGACGGCCTCGCCGTCGGCAACCGGGTGCGCGCGCGCGGGCAGGTGCTGGCCGATGGGACCTGGCTGGCGGCCAGCCTCGTCCAGCTCGACGAGGGGAACCGGCATGCCATCCGGTTCACGGCCGCGGTCGAGTCCATCAACCCGTGGGTGGTCGGCGGCGTCAGCGTGACCGTGGACGCGCGGACCCGGATCATCGGCGCCATCCAGGTGGACGACCTGGTGACCGTCAAGGGCAACCTCCAGCCCGACGGCGTTGTCCTGGCCAAATCCATCACGCGCGTCTCGGGCGGCAACGGCTGCGCGTCGTTCAGCGCCATCGTCAGCGCCGTAACCGGCGACAACCTCACCCTGCTGAACGGCCAGACCATCACCCTGACCAGCGCCGCGACAGTCTCTGGCCAGGTCCAGGTCGCCAGCATCGTGGTCGTCACGCTGTGCGTGGACGACGCCGGCCAGTCCTCGGTAGTCGCCATCGTGGTGGTCTTCCAGCTCGACGCGCTGCCGCCCGCGCCGACCCCGGCCCCGGTCACGGGCTGCGTCACCGCGGTGCAGGTGGCCAATGGCCGCATCCTCGTGCCCGGCGCCACCACCCTCTCCCTGGGAGGCAACACCTGGCTGGAGATCGAGCTCAGGAAGAAGGGCGACGAGGTTAAGCTGAAGATCAACGGCCAAAAGCCCGAGCTCAAGATCAAAGTCAAGAAACGCGGCGAGATCGAGGTCAGGGTCGAGGGCCGCGGGTCCCTGGCCGTGACCGGCGCCGGCGACTATCCGGCCGGCGCGTCCCTGACCGTGCAGGTGTGCGTCAACGCCGATGGGACCGTCGTGATCACCGTGACGACCACAACGGCGACCGCCACCCCGCCGCCCGCGAACGGCCGGGTCGTCATCTGCCACATCCCGGCCGGCAACCGCGGCCGGCGCCAGACGATGACGGTCGACGCCGCAGCCCTGCAAGCCCACCTCAACCACGGCGACACCCTCGGCCCGTGTGGGGGCGGCGGCGATGATGATGATGATGATGATGATGACGACGACGACGACGATGATGACGATTAGCCGGGGAGCCCTGCCTCGCTGAGTCTTCCCCCGGCTCCCCTCCCCCCAAGCGCGAGCCCGGCGCCTCCCCGCCGCGGCTCGCGTCGTCTTAAACCGGGAACTTTTTCATGGCCGGCGTCGTCTGGAACCCGGATCGCTCACGGATATAATGGCCCGGATGACTGTTCACACCGCCCCGTTGCCCTCCCGCTCCCCGGCCAGCCTCTGGTTCATCCGTCTGGCGTACACGGTCGGCCTGGTGGCGGTCATGGCGGCGTCGCTGGCCCTGGCCGGCGCCGTGTTCTACGACCTGGCCTTCCGCGGGCGCATCTATCCCGGTGTGCGCGCCTGGGGCGTGGACCTCTCCGGGATGCGGCCCGAGGAGGCCGCCCTGGCGCTGACCGGCGCTTTCACCTACCCGAACAACCCGGCCTTCCTGCTCTCCGACGGCCAGACCGAGCGCACCTTCGCGCCGCGCGACCTGGGCGCGACCTTTGACGTCGGCGCGACCGTGCTGCAGGCCTACCGGATCGGGCGCTCCGGGAACCTCCTGGCCGACTGGCAGGCCCAATATCGGGCCTGGCACGACGGGGTCGAGATCGCGCCGGTGCTGGCGCTGGACGAGGGCCGCGCCCTGGCGGCGCTGAACGCGCTGGCGCAGGAGACCTACCGGCCGGCGGTCGAGGCCTCGCTCAGCGCGCGGGGGACGGAGGTCGTCGCCACGCCCGGCCAGATCGGGCGCAGCCTGGACGTGCCGCAGCTCGCGGCCGTCCTGCGCGGCCACCTGGCCCGGACGGAGAAGGCCGCCGTGCTGCTGCCCTTCGTCGAGACGGCGCCGCTGGTGCTGGACGCCACGCCGCAGGCCGAGGCCGCGCGGCGCATCCTGAGCCGGCCGCTCACGCTGGTGATCGAGACGCCGGCCGAGGGCGACCCCGGCCCGTGGACCGTGGAGCCGGCGCAGTTGGCTGCGATGCTGCGCATCACGCGCGTCCAGGACGGCGCCAACGCCGCCCGCTTCGACGTGACCCTCGACCCGGCGGCGCTGCGGGCCGTGCTGGAGCCGCTGGCCGAGCCGCTCAGGCGCGAGGCCCGCGACGCGCGCTTCATTTTCAACGATGACACGCGCCAGCTGGAGGTCATCCAGCCGGCGCTGGACGCCCGCACCCTGGACGTGGACGCCACCGTGGCCGCCATCAACGCCGCGTTGCCCCAGGGTCGGCACACGGTGCCGCTGGTCTTCCAGGTCCAGCCGCCGGCCGTGACGGACAGCGCCACCGCCGAGCAACTCGGCATCACCGGCCTGGTCAGCGAGCAGTACACGTCCTTCCGCGGCTCCGGGGCGGAGCGCCTGCAGAATATCCAGACCGCCGCCGCGCGCTTTCACGGCCTGCTCGTCCCGCCCGGCGCGGTCTTTTCATTTGCCGAGGCCATCGGCGACATCAGTCTGGACAGCGGTTTCGCCGAGGCGCTCATCATCTATGGCGGGCGCACCATTCGCGGCATCGGCGGCGGCGTCTGCCAGGTGAGCACCACCCTCTTCCGCGCCGTGTGGTTCGGCGGCTACCCCGTCGTCGAGCGCAACGCGCACGCCTACCGGGTCGGCTACTATGAGCAGCCGACGGGCTCCTGGCAGGGCCCCGGCCTGGACGCCGCCGTATTCACGCCGCTGGTCGATTTCAAGTTCCGCAACGATACCCCCTACTGGCTGCTCATGGAGACCTACGTCAACGTGAGCGCCGGCCGGCTGACATGGAAGTTCTATTCCACGCCGGATGGGCGGCAGGTGGAGGTGAGCCCGGCCCGGGTGGAGAACGTCGTCCCGGCGCCCGAGCCGCTGTACGAGGAGAACCCGGAGCTGGCGGCCGGCGAGATCAAGCAGGTGGACTTCGCCGCTGACGGCGCGGACGTCACCGTGACACGCGTCATCACCCGCGACGGCGTGCGGATCAACCCCGACGAGCCGCCGCTGCGCACCCATTACCAGCCCTGGCGCGCCATCTACCAGTACGGCCCCGGCACCGAGGGCATCCCCACGCCGACGCCCGAGGCCACGCCTTCCCCGACGCCATAGTGTGAACCGCAAAGAACGCGAAGGCCCCGCGAAGAATCGTGTGCAGCCGTTCTTTGTGTTTCCTTAGCGTCCTTTGCGCTCTTGGCGGTTAAATTCCGGCGCCATGATAAAATCCAGGCGTTGTGGAGGCCGTGATGATTAACCAAGACCTGCTGGAAATCCTGCGCTGTCCCTACTGCGTCTCGCACCAGACCCGCCAGCCGGGCGACGACCCCGGCCGCCTGACGCTCTACAAGGACTGCTGGCTGGTGGACGAAATCTGCGGACGCAAGTACCCCATCCGCGACGACATCCCCGTCATGCTCATCGAAGAGGGCGAGAAGTGGATGAAGACGGCCATGGACGCGCTGCCCGTCCCGCCGCCGGCGGAGTAATCCCCAATCGCTAGAGCCCATGCCTCTTGGGTTTATACTCGCCCTGAGCCCGTCGAAGGGCGCGTGCCTCGACCGGCTCGGCGCAAGAGCAATCGGGAAGAGCTATAGCCTCCGCTCCGGGAAGAGAAGTCAGAGATCGGAGATTGGCCGCAGATGACCGCCCTCGACGACCTCTTCTCCGGGGACGACGAACGCGCGCAGCAGGCGCTCGAGCGCATCACGCCGGAGGACGGCCCGGCGTTGCGGGCGGCGTTGAGGGACCGGGAGCCGGATCGGCGCATCTGGTCGGCCATCGCCCTGGCGCGCCTGCCCGACGATGAGTCGCTGCGCGCCCTGCTGACCGCCGCCGCCGACCCGGACCCGGACGTGCGCGCCGCCGTCCTGCACGCCCTCGGGCTTCGCCGCGCGCCGGAAGCCGTTACGCCGCTGCTCTTCGCGCTCAGCGCGTCCAGCCCGCACTTCGCGCGCCTCGTCGGCGACGCGTTGATCCAGGTCGGCCCGCCGGCGGTCCCCGCCCTTATCGCGGCCCTGGAGCGCGAGGTCGCGCCGCTGGTGCGCATCCAGCTCGCCCGCGCGCTGGCCCTGATCAGCGACACGCGCGCCATCCCGGCGCTCTTCCGCGCCCTGGACGACGAGTCCGCCATCGTCCAGCACTGGGCGGAGGAGGGGCTGGAGCGGATGGGCGTCGGCCAGGTCTATTTCCGGCCGTAGCCTTCCGCTTTCCGCCGCCCGTTTTCTGCCTTCCGTCCTGTGCCCATGCGCCTCTACTTCGTCCGCCACGGCTTCGCGTCCTGGCCGGCCTGGACCGGGGACGACGCCGAGCGCCCCCTCACCGCCGACGGCGCGCGCCTGATGGCGGCCGCCGCCGCCGGGCTGGCCCGCCGTCTCAAGCGCGGGGGCGAGCCGGCGCCTAAACTCATCCTGCACAGCCCGCTCGTCCGCGCCCGCCAGACCGCCGAGATCCTGGCCGGGGCCTTGAAACTGGACGGCCGCCTGCGCGAACACCGCCTGCTTCAGCCCGGCTTCGACCCCCAGGCCCTGAAGGCGCTCCTGCGCGAGCATCCCCGCGCCGGGGCGCTGATGCTCGTCGGCCACAACCCGGACATGGCCGAGGTGGTGGGCCATCTGGCCGACCGGCCGGTGAAGTTCAAGGAGGGCACGGTCGCCTGCCTGCAACTGCGCGAGCCGGATCGGGCGAGGCTGGTGTGGGTGGCCGCCGCCGACGAACTGGCGGCCGAAAAGTAAAGGGCAGGCCGCACAGCCTGCCCCGCTTCGAGAAGACGTCCGCCCCGTCTAGCCGACCCAGAAATCCAGCGTCACCCAGGCCAGCCAGACGCTCATCATCAGCAGGCACAGGAAGACCTCGGCGGCGATGGCCCAGCCCTTGCCGCGGGCGTAGCTCAGCACGCCGCGCCAGGCCTTGCGCCCGTCGCGGCCGTGGCGGAAGTACTCCACCAGGAATAGCCCGCCGACCGCGCCCACCAGCGGCCCGAGCGGCGGGAAGAACGGCAGGCCCACCAGGCCCAGGCCGAGGCTGGCCAGGATCGCCCGGAACGAGACCCCCTCGCTGGCCGCCACCGAAGTGGTGACGACGTACTCCAGCCCCAGGTCGATCAGCACCAGCAGCGTGAGGATCACCATCGCCGCGCCGCCGATCCAGCCGTCGAAATAGGGCTGGCCCAGGAACAGGCCCTGCGCCACGCCGTAGCCCAGCGCCGACAGCCAGATCAGCCAGGCGCCGGGCAGCACCGGCACGATCGCGCCGACCAGGCCGACGAGCATCACCAGGCCGGTGAGCGCGATCAGGACGATTTCAAGCAACAGCGTCGTGTCCATCGTTCGGCAAGCGGTGTCCCGGCGCGGCGACGAGGCGGCCCATCATCACCGGTCGCGGCCAGGGCTCACCGGATTACTTCGAGGCCGCCCATCCACGGCCGCAGCACCTCCGGCACCACCACGCTGCCGTCGGCCTGCTGGTAGTTCTCCAGCACGGCGATGAGCGTGCGCGGCAGGCCCAGGCCCGAGCCGTTCAGGGTGTGCGCGAACTCCGGCCGCGCGCCGGCCTCCCGCCGGAACCGGACGTTGGCGCGGCGCGCCTGGAAGTCGCCCACGTTCGAGACCGATGAGACCTCCAGCCACTCGCCGCAGCCCGGCGCCCAGACCTCGATGTCGTACGTCATCCGGGCCGAGAAGCCGATGTCGGCGGTGCACAATTGCTTTACGCGGTAGGTCAGCCCGAGTTGCGCGCAGGTCTCTTCGGCGTCGGCGCGCATCTGCTCCAGCGCCGCGTCCGAGGCCTCCGGCGCGCAGAAGACGTACATCTCCACCTTGTCGAACTGGTGGCCGCGCTTGATGCCGCGCACATCGCGCCCGGCCGCGATCTTCTCGCGCCGGAAGCAGGGCGTGTAGCCGCAGTATTTGCGCGGCAGGTCGCCCGGGCCGAGGATCTCGTCCATGTGCAGGCCCGTGATCGGCACCTCGGCCGTCGGCACCATCCAGTAGTCTTCCTCGGCGTCGTGGTACAGGTTGTCCCGGAACTTGGGCAGCTGGCCGGCGCCGTACAGCACCGCCGACTTCACCATGAAGGGCGTGTAGACCTCGGTGTAGCCCTGGCGGATATGCAGGTCCAGCATCCAGGCGATCAGCGCGCGCTGCAGGCGGGCGCCCGGGCCGCTCAGGACGTAGAAGCGCGAGCCGGCCAGCTTGGCGCCGCGCTCGAAGTCGAGGATGCCCAGCTTCGGCCCCAGGTCCCAGTGGGCCTGCGGCGTGAAGGCCAACGACGGCGGCGCGCCCACGGTGCGCAGGATGACGTTGTCGTCCTCGGTCGCGCCGACCGGCGTGCGCGGGTCCGGCACGTTCGGCAACACGCTGAGCACAGCCTGCAGCCGTTCGTCCACCTCCGCCACCTGCCGGTCCAGCGCGTCGATGCGCTCGTTCACCTGGCGTTGCTCGAGGATCTTGGCCTCGCGCGCGGCGGCGTCCTTCATCCGCCCGATCTCCTTGCTGACCACGTTGCGCTGGTTCTTGAGGGCCTCCACTTCCTTGAGCAGGTCGCGGCGCTGCTGGTCCAGCGCCAGCGCCTCGTCCACCTTATCGGCCAGGGCCGGGTCCTGGCGGTCCCGGACGCCCTGCTTAACCAGGTCAGGCTGAGTGCGGATCAGGTTCAAGTCGAGCATCTCAAAAATCCTCCCGCCCTGCGGCCCGCGGGCCGGAGAGCGCGCCACGGCAAAGACGCTTGGGTTGACGGGCGCCCCGCGGCCCTCGACCGGCGGAGTGCGCCGAACTGAACGACGGCCGGACTACGCTCCCCGGCCGGACCTGCGCTCGCTGGCCAGAACCCAGATCACGGCGATCAGGGCGGCGGCCAGGAGCGCGCAGCCTCCTATGCCGATAACGGCTAACAGCAACATCGAAAAGCCCATGCTTGCCTCCGAAACAAAAGCGCCCCTCCTCCGTGCAGGACGAGGGGCGCTCGTGGTGCCACCTGCTCTTATCGCGGGCCCGGCCTGCCCGCGCGGGCCGGCGCGATCTCTCGAGCGCGCTAACGGGCGGACCCGGCCACACCTCTTCGGGGGCGCGTCGGTCGCGGCGCGACCCGGGGCGGTCGCGGCGGACCTTACGGAGTGGAATCGCCGGGCCGGCCTGCCGTCTCGCACCGTCCGACGGCTCTCTGGGAGGTTGCCCCGGCGACGCGTCTCCGTCGTCGGCAATAGAATTGGCGCGATTATAGCACCCGGCCGAAACTGGTCAAGCGGTCTGTTCGCGCACCGTCCAGCCCTCGGCCTCCAGGACCTGGCGGGCATCCTGTTTGAGGCGCGGGACGGCGTAGGCGACGTTGGTCTCCACGAAACGCGCCACTTTCTCGGCGTAGTCGAACGAGATCTCCAGCAGATAGCCGGTGACCTCGGCGGGCGCGATGGCGATCTTGTAGCCGGTGGCCTGGACGGCGTACGGCTTATCCGCCCCGTTGAGGGCCAGGAGCTTGGCGCGGATGTCGTCGGCCTCGATCGGGGCGGCGGGCGGCGGCGGCTCGGGGATCTCGGTCACGGTCGGCTCGCCGAGGTCGGGCGCCATGAACGGCGACGGCGCCGAACCCACCATCGTCTCGGCCGGCGGCGGCGCGCTGCCGCCCATCGTGGGCACGAACGATGACGGCGCGGCGGCCGGCTGGGCGTCGATCGTCATCTGCGCGGCCGGCCTGGGCTGACTGCGGCGGAAGAAGAAGAACGCGCCGACGCCGCCGGCGATCACCACCAGGCAGCAGCAACACAGCAGGAAGAACGCGCTGATCAGGCCAAAGACGATCTCGGGGCGGGGGGCATCCATAACCGGGCTACTCCTCTCGTGAGCGCAAATGGGGGAAAAGAATGACTTCGCGGATCGTCGGCTTGTCGGTCAACAGCATCGTCAGCCGGTCCACGCCCATGCCGAAGCCGCCGTTGGGCGGCATGCCATAGCGCATGGCGCGCAGGTAATCCTCGTCCAGCGGGTGCTGGTCCTCCGAGCCGGCGGCGTAGTCGCGGCCCATCTCTCGGAAGCGCTGCTCCTGGTCCAGCGGATCGTTCAGCTCGGTGAAGGCATTGCACAGCTCGAAGCCGGCGATGTAGCCCTCGAAGCGCTCGACCAGGCCGGGGGCCCCGGGTTTGGCCTTGGCCAGGGGCGAGATATCGCGCGGGTAATCGACGATGAAGGTGGGTTGCTGCAGGCGCTCCTCGACGAAATCGCCGAGCAGTTTCTCCACCAGCTTGCCGCGCGTGGCCTGGGGGTCGGCGGGCACGCCTTTGGCCTGCATGGCGCGCCGCAGGCTCTCGGCGGTGGGATGGGCGGCGAGGTCGATGCCCGCGAACTCGGCGATGGCGTCCGCCAGCGGGACGCGCGGCCAGCCGGGGTTCAGGCTGATCGGGCGGCCCTGATACGTGATCGTCCGCCGGCCGAGCACGTCGTCGGCCACGAACGCGAGCATGTCCTCGGTCAGGCGCATCACCTGCTCGTAATCGGCGTAGGCCCAGTAGAACTCGAGTTGCGTGAACTCGGGGTTGTGCTTGAACGAGACGCCCTCGTTGCGAAAGTCGCGCCCGATCTCGTAGACGCGCTCCAGGCCGCCGACCAGCAGGCGCTTGAGGTACAGCTCGAAGGAGATGCGCAGGTACAGGTCCTGGCGGAGCTGGTTGTGGTGGGTGACGAACGGCCGGGCCGCCGCGCCGCCGTACAGGGGCTGGAGGATGGGCGTCTCCACCTCCAGGAAGCCGTGGCCGTCCAGGAATTTGCGCAGGGCGGCGCAGATGCGGGCGCGGGTGCGGAAGACCTCACGCACTTCGGCGTTGACGGCCAGGTCGGCGTAACGCTCGCGATAGCGGGCCTCCGGGTTGTCGAAGGCCGAGTACACGCGCTTCTCGCCGTCGACGATCTCTTCTTTGGCGGCGGGCAGCGGGCTGAGCGCCTTGGCCAGCAGGCGGAAGTCCTTCACCCACAGCGTGACCTCGCCCGATTTCGTCGTGAACAGGCCGCCGGCGGCCTGGACGAAGTCGCCCAGGTCGAAGTTGTCGACGAAGAGCCGGTAGCGCTCGGCGCCCAGGTCGTTGGTGCGGAAATAGAGCTGCAGGCGGCCGGCGCCGTCCTCGATATGGGCAAAGGTCGATTTGCCCATGACGCGGATGGCCTTGAGGCGGCCGGCGACGGTGTAGGCGCCGTGCGCGCTGTGCGTGTCGGCGGGCGGATGGTCGGCGTAGTCGGCCAGCGCCTCGGCGGAGGTGTGCGTGCGCTCGGCGCGGGCCGGGTACGGCTCCAGGCCGGCGGCGCGCAGACGCTCCAGCTTGGCCAGCCGGACCTTCTCCAGGTCGGTGTATTCTCGCATACGGCGGGGCTCCAGGCTGGGCGCCATTATACATTACCCAGGCGCGGAAAAAATAAGCCCCACGTCGCCTGAGCGCGAGGTGGGGCGTCCCGATCAGCGCCGCGTTCAGTCGCGCGTGATCTTGACGATGCGGAAGGACAGCGCGCCGGCCGGGGCCTGGACCTTGACCTCGTCCCCGACCCGGCGGCCGAGGAGCGCGCGGCCCAGCGGGCTTTCGTTGGAGATGCGGCCCTCCTTAGGGTTGGCCTCGGCGGCGCCGACGAGCAGGTACTCCTCGGTGCCGTTGCCGGCCTCTTTCACCGTGACGCGCGCGCCCAGGCCGACCACGTCGCTGGAGCCATGCTCGTCGATGATGACGGCGTTGGACAGCATCGTTTCGAGCGTCAGGATGCGGCCCTCGACGAAGGCCTGCTCGTTCTTGGCGTCCTCGTATTCGGCGTTCTCGATCAGTTCGCCGTCCTCCTGCGCGTTGTGCAGGCGTTCCGCGACCTGGGCCCGGCGCGTCGTGCGCAGAAATTCCAGCTCTTCCTCGAGTTTCTTCAAACCTTCCCGAGTGAGAAACGTGCGGTCGCTGCTCATGGATTGACCTCAAAGTGATAGTCGCAACCGGAGGCGGTTGTGGGTGGTGGGGCTGAAGAAAACAAAGACTGAGAGCCGCCTCTCAGTCCCAATTCCCCGCGCCCAAATAGTAGCATAGCGCTCCCGCTTTGTAAAGACAAGGGAGACGGCGAAACAAACGTTCTACACAGCGCGCCACAGACGGACCCCGAACCGGCCCGCCTCCAGACGCCCGGCGAAGCGGCCCAGTTCCAGGTTCATGCGGGCGTCGTCGGGCCAGAACGTGCTCACCTGCGACCGATAGCACGCCACGGATTGACAATAAGCCGCGAAATCCTCGGGCCCAAAGCGGCGGATCACAGGTGACATCCCCTGCGCCAGGTGAATCCAGTCGGACTCAAGGCAACGGTCGGCGTAGGGGTAGTCCTCGACGTAGAGCAGGGGCCGGCCGAGGCGTTCGGCGGCCTGCCGTGTCAGTTGATGATCGACATGGCGACCGATGCCGAGCGGCACGTAGAGGTTGAGCGCCCGTTCCTGTTCCAGCAGGATCTCGAACTCCTGCGTCAGGCGGGCGGCCAGGGCCGCCTCCGCCGGCGACACGTCGCCAAACAGCGCCGATTCGGAGGCGTACAGCGCGGCGCCGGTCTCCGGGTCGGAGCGATAGATGCAATCGGGCACGGCCAGGTGCCGATGCGCCGCGCCCAGGAGGCGCAGCGCCGCCAGGTCCTCGGCCCGGCGCACGGCCAGGGCCGTCCTCGCCGAGACGCCCCAGCGCGCGTGCAGGCTTTCGGCGAAGGCCGAGAGCGGGCCGGGCGGCGGGTCGCCGGCGCACACCGTCACCACCAGCACGCGGTCGCCGCGGCGCGTCTGGTGATGGATCAGGCCGCCGCACGAGAGCACGGCGTCGTCCAGGTGCGGGGAGAGATAGACGTGCGTGGACATGGAGACGAGTATAGCAAAGCGCGCCGCGCGTTGACGCTCCACTTTGCGCATGCTAGAATCGCCTTTAGTGGGCCGTTAGCTCAATGGCAGAGCAGGTGCCTTTTAAGCACTTGGTTGGGGGTTCGAGTCCCTCACGGCTCACACTCACGGCATGAAGCCAGCGGCGACCAACCGCTCAGTCCGCCTGAGCGCCCGGTCGCCGCTGGCGTTTGCGACCAGGCGCCGGGCCCCGCCAGACAGCCCGGACGGTCTTATAATTCAGCCAGAGCCGGGGCGCCGGGCCACATCGAGCGAACGCACCCTATGTCGCGCACCTTCCGGATCGGCGTGCAGATCGCGGCCGCGGACCCCTTCTGGGTCCAGGTTCGTGAGGCCGTGTATCAGGCGGCCCAACAACCCGAGGTCGATTTCTTTCCGCTGGATGTGATCGACCCCTACGCTTTGTCCGCCGATGAGCATCTGGGCTTTGTCGAGGAATTGCTGGCGCAGGAAATTGACGCGCTGATCAGCCTGGACCTGCCCGAAAGCCTGGCGCAGCGCGCCCTCCATTTGGGCATCCCCGTCATCAACCTGGTTGAATCCGACCTGCGCCACCCGCTGTTTGTCTCGCCCTACGGTCTTTACGATATCGCCCGAGAGATCAGCCTGTTTCTGGCGCAGAAACTGGCCGGTCGCGGCCGCCTGCTGGTGGTCGGAGGCTTGATGTTTCACCGGGGCGAAGACGGGCGCAGCCGGCTCAGCGGCGTCGCCGACGCCCTGCGGAGCTACCCCGCTCTTGCCTGGCGGCATCTCCCCAGCCTGTGGACCTATGAAAGCGCAGCCGAGCAGATCCGCCAGACGGCCTGGCCGGACGGCGAACATTTCGACGCCCTGTTTGGCTTTTCAGATTCGCTGGCGCTGGGCGGCCGCGATGCGGGGCGCGCGTTGGGTCTGCTGGACGAGCGCGCGCTCGTCGCCGGCATCAACGGCGATCCCCTGGCGCTGGCCGCGATCCTGGAAGGGAGCATGACCGCCACCGTCCAGACGTCGCCGACCGACATCGGCCGCCAGGCCGTGGACCTGGCCTGCCGGGCCGCGCGGAAACAACCGCTCCCGCCGCACTTCAGCTACAAACCGCTCTTCGTCACCGCGGAGAACGTGGGCGAGGTCGCCGTCCAGAAGCTGGCCGCTATTGCCCGCCTGCCGAGCCTGCTGATCGGCGACAGCCGGCGGCAGGCCCAGGCGCGCCTCGCCCAACTGGAGACCGGTCTGAAGATCAACCAGCAGGTGGGCGCGCAACTGGATCGTCAGCGTCTGCTGCGCGAGATCGCCAACCTGATCCGGGTCAGCTACGGCTATGACGTCGTCCAGGCCTTCCTGTGGGACGAGGCGACGCGCATCCTGACCCGGCCGGAGGCGGATGGCGCGTCACGTCAACAGCGGATACCGCTGGACGACGCCGGCCTGCTGGCGGAGGCCTTGAGCCGCAGCCAGGCCGTCTTCATCCCGGACACTCACCACAGCCATCGCTTCTCGGTGGACCCAGCCTGGCCGGAGACTCGCTCCCGCGTGATTGTGCCCATCCGGCTGGGCGATGAGACCCTCGGCCTTCTGGATTTGCACAGCCGGGTCCCCCGCCAGCACGCCCGGCAGGACCTGATCGGCCTGCAATCCCTGGCCGACCAGCTCGGCATCGCTCTGCGGAACGCCGAGCTGTACCACGCGGCCGTGGCCGCGCGCGCCGACGCCGAAAAAGCGGACCAGATCAAGACCCGGCTGCTGGCCAACGTGAGCCACGAGCTGCGCACCCCGCTCAACGTCGTCCTGGGCTATGCCTCGGCGGCGCTGGCGACGCCCAACCCGTACCAGGCGGAGCTGCCGGCGGCGCTGCGGCGCGACCTGCAGCAAATCTTCAACAGCGGCGAACACCTGCTGCGACTCATCAACGACCTGCTCGACCTCTCGCGCGCCGAGATCAACGCGCTCGACTTGTTTCCCGAGCTGATCGAGCCGCGCCGCTTCCTGGAGGAAGCCTTCCACAGTCTGGCCGACAGTCTGCCGGCCAAGCGGGAGGTGGCCTGGCGCCTCGAATTGCCCGAACGCCTGCCCGCGATCCAGGCGGACCCGGTGCGGCTGAGACAGATCCTGCTCAACCTGCTCAGCAACGCCTACAAATTCACCGCGTCCGGCGAGATCGTCCTGGGGGCTGAAGCCGCGCCGCCCCATTTGCACATCTGGGTCCGGGACAGCGGCCTCGGCATCCCGCCCGCCCTGCAGGAGAAGATCTTTGAGCCGTTTGTCACCAGCCAACAGGACAGGCGGCCAGATCAGGGGGTCGGCCTCGGGTTGACCATCACCCGGCGATTGGTCCTGCTCCACGGCGGCTCGCTCTCGGTGGACAGCCAGCCCGGCCGGGGCAGCGTCTTTCACGTCCATCTGCCTCTGCCCGGCCCGGGCGCGCCCACCCCCACGCCGGCCGAAGACGCCCGGCCTGCGCTGGTCGTGATCGGGGCCGACGACCCGCCCCCGGCCTCGATCATCGAGTTTGGCCAGCGCCAGGGCTGGGCCATCCGCCGGCTCCAGCCACAGGCTGACCTGGCCGCCGCCTTGACGGCGCTCCGACCGGCGGCGCTGGCCTGGGACCTGACCGGGGCCGGCCTGGAAGACTGGTCGCTCATCCAGAAGATCCGGGCCATGCCGCATCTGGCGCAACTGCCGTTCATCCTGTATGACGCCGGCCAGCCGGCCGCCCTGGTCCCGGGCCTGGGGCTGACGGATTTCCTGGTCAAGCCCTTCGGCCAGGAGACGCTCGTGGATACGCTCAGCGCCATGCGGCCGGCGACCGGTCCCGGCCAGGTGCTGATCGTGGACGACGACCCGCAAACGCGCGACCTCTACGCCCGGCTGGTCGCCGAGGCGCTGCCCGGCTACGCGCTTCGCGTCGCCGAAGACGGCCAGGCCGCTCTGGACCAGCTGGCCCAGAGCACCCCGGCCCTGGTGATCCTGGACCTGATGATGCCGGGCGTCGACGGCTTCACGGTGCTGGAGAAGCTGCGCACCAACCCCGCGACGCGGCAGGTGCCGGTGGTCGTGCTGAGCGGCCGGGCCCTCTCCCTGGACGATGTCCGCCGCCTGGATCAAATGTACGTGACGTTTCACAGCAAGGGGCTGTTGTCGGAAGCGGAGACGGCCACGGCCCTGCAACAGGCGCTGGCCGGCGTGGAAGCCCTGCCCCAGCCGACCAGCCTGGCGGTCAAACAGGCCATCGCCTATCTGCAGCACAACCACCGGCGGGCGATTTCCCGCCAGGAGCTGGCGGCCGCAGTCGGGGTCAGCAAGGATTATCTCAGCCACATCTTCAAGCAGGAGCTCGGCCTGTCGCCGTGGGAATACCTGACGCGCTACCGGGTCCAGCAGGCCAAGACTCTCCTGAGCGGGACGCCGGCCAGCGTCACCGCCATCGCCTTGCAGGTCGGGTTCGACGATCTCTCCTATTTCAACCGCGTCTTCCGCAAACACGCCGGCTGCTCCCCCACCACCTACCGCGAGCGCGCCGCCCAGCGCTGACCGCCGGCCTCCACCGGCCGGCCGGGCCGTCGGAGCCTCTTTTCACCACTTCCCCTCCCCCGAACGGTTATTTCTCGCAGAAGAATCCTACCCGTTCGCGTTATCGTCCAAGACCGGACAGGGGGATGTGTCGTAGATTAGTGTCAGCCAACAACCAGCGCGCCACTGCCCCTAATCGCTCAGATGCCTGAACGTCCGACGGTGCTCCTTGTGGAACACGACATGGCGACCCGCCAGCTTTATCAGCGCACCTTGCAGCCCGAGTACCGCGTCCTGACGGCGGCCAGCGCCGAAGAGGCGTCCGCCCTGGTCCGGCGCGAGACGCCGCGGGCTATCATCGTCGAGCCAGGGCCGGCCGGCGGCCGCGAATGGACGTGGCTGGCCGCACGGCAGCACGATCCGGACCTGAGGGGGGTGCCGCTCATCCTGTGCACATCCCAGGATGAGCGCCGGCATGGCCTGGAACTGGGGGCCGCCGTCTATCTGACCAAGCCGGTGTTGCCGGCCGACCTGCTGGCGGCCGTCCATCGTCTGACCCACTCTGATTTTGCTGCTGGAGGTGCCGTATGACCCCTGTGGCCGTCCCCGTCGCTGCCAGGCCAGCCTGGGTCCGGCGCTGGTTCTCGCAGGAGACGCTGGTCGCCTGGTTGTTCATCCTGCCCAGCCTGATCGGCTTCGTGACGTTCTACGCCGTGCCGGCCGTGCGCGGCCTGTACTTCAGCTTCACGGACTGGGACATGCTCAAGCCGCCCCAGTTCATCGGCCTGGACAACTACACGCAGATGTTCCAGGACCGGCAGTTCTGGAATTCGCTGGGCGTCACCGTTTACTACGTCCTGCTGAATATCCCGGCTCAGACCGTCCTGGCCATCCTCCTCGCCGTGATGATGGACCGCGTCGTGAAATCAACCCTGCTGCGCAGCGTCTTCATCCTGCCCTGGCTGCTGCCGGCCGTCATCGTGGGCACCATCTGGGCCTGGATCCTTAACCCGGCCCTGGGCCCGATCGGCTCGATCTTCCGCGCCCTGAGCCTGACGCCGCCGCCCTTCCTGGGCTCGCCGGACCAGGCCATGCCGTCCATCGCCCTGATCAACATCTGGCAGTACACGGGCAACGCCGCGCTGCTGGTCTTTGCCGGCCTGCAGACCATCCCCAAGGAGGTCTATGAGGCCGGGGCCATTGACGGCGCCAGCGAGGGCCGCCTGTTCTGGTCCATCACCCTGCCGCTGCTGCGCCCGGTGCTGGTCTTCGTGCTGGTCACCACCATCATCGGCTCGTTCCAGGTCTTCGACACCATCGCCGTCACCACGCTGGGCGGGCCGGCGGGGGCCACGCGCGTGATCATCTGGTACATCTTCGAGTACGCCTTCAACCGCTTCCAGATGGGCTACGCCACCGCCGTCGCCGTGGTCCTGTTCCTGATCCTGATCTCTATCACCATCATCCAGATGCGCGTCCTGAAAGCCGACACGTCCGACCTGGCCTAGCCGGGCGGCTCTCCCCGAGGCGACCATGACCACTCACACGCTCGCCCCCGTCCGCAGCGGTCAGCGCCGGCGCCTGTCGGCCGGCAAACTCGCGGCCTGGCTCGTGGTGGGCCTGGCCATCTTCATCACCCTCGCGCCGTTCTGGTGGGTGGTGCGGACCGCGCTCTCCACCAAGAAGGACCTGCTGGCCAACCCGGATTCGATCTTGCCCGTCGGCTTCACCTGGCTGAATTTCGGCCGGGTCCTGGGCCAGGTCGACACCGCCACCGCGATTGCCCTGGGCGGCTCCGGCCAAAAAATCAACTTCTGGCTCTTCGCGCGCAACTCGGCCATCGTCACCTCGGTCACCGTGGTCGGCCAGACCTTCTTCAGCGCCCTGGCCGCCTACGCCTTCGCCCGGCTGAAATTCCCGCTGCGCGACCCGCTTTTCAACCTGTACCTGGCGGCGCTGATGATCCCGGGCATTGTCACCCTGATCCCCAATTACCTGCTGATCCACCGCGACCTGGATTGGGGCAATACCTTCTTGGGGATCGTCGCGCCCACGCTGTTGATGTCGCCGTTCGCAGTCTTCTTCCTGCGCCAGTTCTTCCTGGGCGTCAACCGCGAACTGGAGGAGGCCGCCGCCCTGGATGGCGCCGGCACCTTTGGCATCTTCTGGCGCGTGATCCTGCCCATCAGTATCCCGCCCATCGCCACGCTGGCCCTGCTCACCTTTGTCGGCACCTGGAACAGCTACTTCTGGCCGTCGCTGGTGGGCAAGGACGAGAGCGTGCGGGTGCTCACCGTGGCGCTGGCCGTCTTCAAATCCCAGACGCCGCAGGGCGTGCCGGACTGGACGGGGCTGATGGCGGCGACGCTCATCAGCATGATCCCGACTTTAGGCGTGTTCCTGCTGTTCGGCCGGCGCGTCGTGAACTCGATCCAGTTCACCGGGTTCAAATAAACCCGGAGGAGGTCAGGCCTCACCAACGACCACGCGCTTGAACCGATCCTGCTCATCTGACTTTCCGTTCAACTATCCTGTGGAGGCGAACGTAATGAACACTCAGAAACGCGTCTGGAGCGGCCTGGCCCTGTTGCTGATGGCCAGCCTGGTTCTGGCAGCTTGCGGTCCGGCGACCACCCCGGCCCCGGCGGCCACCTCGGCCCCGGCGGCCACCAGCGCGCCAGCCGCCACCGCCGCCCCCTCCGGGGAGGCCGTCACCCTGCGCTACGTGATGTGGGATTCGGCCCAGCTGCCGCCGTATCAACAATGCGCCGAGGCCTTTACCGCCAAGAACCCCAACATCACCATCAGCGTCGAGCAGCAGGGCTGGGACGACTACTGGAACGCCATCCAGACCGGCTTTGTGGCCGGCGACGCCCCGGATGTCTTCACCGATCACCTGGCCAAATATCCGGAATTTGCCGTCAAAGAGCAGATCATGGATATCGAGCCGTATGTGAAGCGCGACAACGTGGACCTGAGCATTTACCTGCCCGGCCTGGCCGACCTGTGGGTGCGCGAGGGCAAACGCTACGGCCTGCCCAAAGACTGGGACACCATCGCCGTCTTCTATAATGTGGAGATGTTCGAGAAGGCCGGCATTGACCCGGCCATCATGAAGGAGTGGACCTGGAACGCCCAGGACGGCGGCACGTTCGAGGAGACCATCGCCAGGCTGACCCTGGACGACCAGGGCCGCAACGGCCTCGACCCCAATTTCGACAAGACCAAGGTCGTCCAGTACGGCTTCATCCATCAGGGCGGCGGCGGCTTCGCCGGCCAGACCCAGTGGAGCATGTTCGCGGTGAGCAACGGCTTCAAGTTCACCGATGGGCCCTGGACGACCAAGTACTACTATGACGACCCCAAGCTGGCTGAGACCATGGTCTGGTATCGGGGCCTGATCGAGAAGGGCTACGCCCCGACCGTCGAGACGCTGACCGGCATCGGCGGCGACGGGTACTTCCTGGCCGGCAACGGCGCCATGACCACCGAGGGGTCCTGGCAGGTGGGCAACTTCCTGTCCAACGCCTCGTTCAAGGTGGGCTTCGGCCTCCTGCCCCTCGGGCCGAACGGCCGCAAGAGCATGTTCAACGGCCTGGCGGACTCGATCTACGTCGGCACCCAGCATCCCGAGGAAGCCTGGCAATGGGTGAAATTCCTCGCCTCGCCCGAGTGCGCCAACATCGTCGGCGACAGCGCCGTGGTCTTCCCGGCCCAGCAATCCGGCGTCGAGCGCAACCTCAAGACCCGCGAGGCGCAGGGCGTGGACGTGACGGCCTTCACCGACGTGGCGCTGGACCCGAACGCCACCTTCCTGTTCCCCATCACGGATAACGGCTCGCAGATCGCCAACATCATGACCCCGGTCATGGACTCGATCATGCTCGGCCAGGTTGACCCGGCCGCCGCCCTGAAACAGGCCAACGACGAGGTCAACGCCCTGTTCAAGTAAGGATCAATCTATCCCTGACCGGCCGGCCTTGAGGCCTGGCCGGTCAGGGCGACGGTCCGGCGGCGCCGACGGGATGCGCCGCCGGACCGTCGCCTCAGCGTGGCTCCCGTTCCCGTCAGCGTGGGCCCCACACCCTGGCTCAAGGCAATGGCCATGAACGCTGGGCGCCTCCTGAGAAACTGGACGTTGCGACTCGGGCTGCTGACCGCGCTGGCGCTGGCGGCCGGCCTGGTGCCGGGGTGGCTCCGGCCGACGGCCGTGGTTCCGCCGGCGCCGGCCGGCCCGCTCACCCCGGTCACGGCCGCCGCCGCCCCCCTGGCCGCGCCGACCGCCTGCACCGGCGCCTTCGTGACCCACACCCTGCCCCACACCACCACCGCCCGGACCCCCATCCCGCACCAGTTCGAGACCAACGGCGCCGGCGTCGCCATTGAAGACCTGGACGACGACGGCCGGCTGGACGTGGTGCTGGCCAACGTCGCCGGCCCGGCCACGCTCCTGTGGAACCAGGGCGCCCTGAATTTCAGCCCGCAGAGCCTGCCGGATCGGAACGCCCGCGCCGTCAACAGCGTGGACGTGGACGGCGACGGCCGGGTGGATATCGTCTTCACCCACAGCCTGGCCGGGTTGACTTTCTGGCGCAATACCCCGCCGGCCCAGGCCGGCGGCCGGCCGACCTTCGTCCGGCAGCCTTTGCGCAACGTGCACAAGCCGGCCATGGCCATGGCCTGGGGCGACCTGAACGGCGACGGCGCCCTGGACGTGGTGGCCGGCTCCTACGACGCCGAACTGAACCTGCTCGGCAACGACTTCCTGTTCAGCGACGGCGCCGGCGTCTATTATTACGAACAGCAGGGCGAGGCCTTCCAGCCGCACCGCCTGAGCGCGCAGTCCCAGGCGCTGGCGGTCTCGCTGTTCGACGTGACCGGCGACCGCCGGCCCGAGATCCTGGTGGGCAATGACTTTCACACGCCGGATATGGCCTGGCAGCGCGCGGACGGCGGCTGGCAAACCATCACGCCCTTCGCCACCACCAGCCACAGCACCATGAACCTGGCCTGGGGCGACATCGACAACAGCGGCCGGCCGGCGCTCTTCGCCACCGATATGCGGCCCTTCGCCACTACCGACGCCCGGACCTGGGCCGCCTGGCTGCCGCTGATAGCGAGCATGCGCCCGGTGTCGGAGAAGGACCCGCAGCAGATGCGGAATGCCCTGCAGGTCCCGGACGCCGCCGGCCGCTATGTGAACGAATCCCTGCGGCGAGGCCTGGACGCCACCGGCTGGAGCTGGTCCGGCAAATTCGGCGACCTGGACAACGACGGCTGGCTCGACCTGTACGTGGTGAACGGTATGATCGACGCCGACCTGCTGGGCTATCTGCCCGGCGCCGAGCTGGTCGAGCCGAACCAGGCCTTCCGGAACGCGGGCGGCGGCGCCTTCCTGCCTGCGCCCGAGTGGGGCCTGGGCTCGCTGGCCAGCGGCCGGGGCCTGAGCCTGGCCGACCTGGACAACGACGGCGACCTGGATGCGGTGGTCAACAATCTGGGTTCGCCGGCGCAGCTGTTTGAGAACCGGGTGTGCGGAGGCGCCGGCCTGGAGGTGGATTTGCGCTGGCCGGCCAGCGCCAACACCCGCGCCATCGGCGCGCGGCTGGTCCTGCGCACCAGCGCCGGCCTTCTCACCCGCGATGTGCTCGTCAGCAGCGGCTATCTCTCCAGCGACCCGGCCCGCGTCCACTTCGGTTTTCCGGCCGGGACGGCTGTGCACGGCCTGGAGGTCCGCTGGCCGGACGGCGCGCAAACGCGCCTGGCCGATGACCCGCGGCTGGCCGCCGGCGCCTGGCTCACCCTCACGCGCTGATCCGTCCACTCCGGAGAAATTTTATGCACGCCCAACCTCCCCCGCCGCTGAAGGCCCGGCTCGACATCCCGATCCTCACCCTGCTTCACCCGCGCGAATATACGCCGCTCGTGCTGGCGGCCGCCCTGGCCGGAGTGGTGGTCGGGTCCCTGGGCGTGCACTGGCTGGGCTGGCCATTCTGGTCGGCGGTGGCGGCGGTGCTGATCGTGCTGCTGGTGCCGGGTGTCTTCAAATGGCGCGCCGACCAGCGCCGTTATGGGGCCGCCGCCATGGGCGTCAGCTTCCTGCTGGTGGCGCAGGGTTTTCACACCGTGGAACACATCTCCCAGTGGGTGCAGTATCATCTCCTGGGCTGGGAGGCGCGGGAGTCCGTGGGGCTGTTATCGCCGGCCAACAGCGAGTGGGTGCATTTCATCTGGAACTGGATCGTGGTGCTGATCGTGGCCGCGCTGGTGGCGCGCGGGTTCCGCAACGGCTGGGCCTGGGCGCTGCTGGTCTGGGCCCTGGCCCACACCTTCGAGCACACGTATATGTTCGTGCGCTACCTGCTCGTCCTGCAGGAGCTGGGCAGCCTGGGCGTCGCCGGCGTCACCGCTCAGGGCCTGCCGGGCATCTTTGGCCAGGATGGCTGGCTGGCGCGCAGCGCCGCGATCTGCGGCCCGTTTCTCTCGCGGCTGCCGGGCCTGACCACGGCCAACCGGCTGGACGTCCATTTCTGGTGGAACACCGGCGAGCTGGCGCTGCTGCTCCTGGCCGCCCACACCTATCTGCGCGCGGCGCTGCCGGCGGCCCGGGCCGCGACGCCCGCCCCGTAGAACCGGCCGGCATGACCAGGATCACCTTCCTCGGCGCCGGCAGCACGGTCTTCGCCAAGAACCTGCTCGGCGACCTCTTCAGCTTCCCGGAGCTCGCGGGCGCGCACATCCGCCTGATGGACATCGACCCGGAACGCCTGCACACCTCCGAGATCGTGGCCCACAAGGTGGCCGAGTTCTTCGGCGCACGGCCGAGGATCGAAGCCACCCTGGACCGCCGCCGGGCCCTGGACGGCGCCGACTACGTCATCAGCCTGTTCCAGGTGGGCGGCTACAAACCCGGCACGGTCATCGACTTTGCGATCCCCAGGAAATACGGCCTGCGCCAGACCATCGCCGACACGCTCGGCATCGGCGGGATCATGCGCGGTCTGCGCACCATCCCCGTCTTCCTGGACATCGTCCGCGATATGGAGGCCGTCTGCCCGGACGCCACCTTGCTGCAGTACGTCAACCCGATGGCCATGAACTGCTGGGCCGTCAACCGGGCGAGCCGGATCAACACCGTGGGCCTGTGCCACAGCGTGCAGGGCACGGCCGGCCAACTGGCGGAAGATATCGGCGTACCGCTGGACGAGATCAACTACCTGTGCGCGGGCATCAACCACATGGCCTTCTACCTGCGCTTCGAGCGCAACGGGCAGGACCTGTACCCGCTCATCCGCCAGGTGGCGGCCGAGGGCCGGGCGCCGGCCTGGAACCGCGTGCGCTACGAGGCGCTGACGCGGCTGGGCTACTTCGTCACCGAGTCCAGCGAACACTTCAGCGAATATGTGCCGTGGTTCATCAAGCGCGACCGCCCGGACCTGATCGAGCGGTTCAACATCCCGCTGGACGAGTACCTGGCGCGCTGCGAGCGCCAGATCGCCGAGTGGCAGGCGCTGCGCGACCGCTTTGAGCGCGGCGAACTGGAGATCACCCATCAGCGCAGCCATGAGTATGGCGCCCTGATCATCCACAGCCTGGAGACCGGGGCTCCGCGCGTGGTGTACGGCAACGTGCCCAACCACGGGCTGATCGACAACCTGCCGGCCGGCTGCACGGTGGAAGTCCCGTGTCTGGTGGACAGGAACGGCGTCCAGCCGACGCGCATTGGCGCTCTGCCCCCCCAGCTGGCCGCCCTGATGCAGACGAACATCAACGTGCAGGCGCTGACCGTGGAGGCGGCGCTGACGCGCAAGCGGGAGCACATCTACCACGCCGCCCTGCTGGACCCGCACACCGCCGCCGAACTCAGCCTGGACCAGATCTGGGCGTTGGTGGACGAGTTGCTCGCCGCGCACGGGAGCCTGTTGCCGGAATACCACTGAGCCGTCATGATCGCTTTCAATCCCGACACCCGCACCTTCAACCTCAATCTCAAGCGCAGTTTCTACGCTTTCCAGGTGGATGCGGAGGGCCGGCTGTTCCACCTGGGCTGGGGGCCGCGGCCGGCAGGGACGAGCGCGGAAGCCGGGCTGGCCGGCGAGGCCGCCTACCTCAATTATGAGACGCCGGTCAGCTTCCTGGTGCAGTTCCAGCCGTATGAGCTGCCCACCTTCGGCGACCTCGCCCTCTACGAGCCAACGCTCAAGGCCGGCTTTCCGGCCCTGGCCCGGCCTCTGGCCGCCGACGAGGCCGCCCACCTGCCTATCCGTGACCTGCGCCTGCGCTACGTGGGCCATCGCGTAGTCACCGACGCCGCGCCCGGCTACGCTCCCCAGCACGGCCAGCCGGCCGCGAACCCCGCCCCGCGCGAGACCTTACAGGTGCGACTGACCGACCCCGGCCACGGGCTGCAGGTGACGGCCTGCTATCGGCTGACGCCCGAGCACGATATCCTGGAGCGCTGGCTGGAGCTGGAGAACCTGGGCCGGCACCCGGTCACGTTTGAGGTCTGCTACTCCGCCTCGCTGTATCTGCCGGCCGGGACCACCGAGCTGACCTATGTCAGCGGGACCTGGGCGCGCGAGTTCACGACCCAGCGCGAACGGCTGGCGCCCGGCCTGAAACTGATCGAGAGCCGCAGCCTGCAGACCGGCCACGTCAGCAATCCGTTCTTCCTGCTCAACCGCCCCGGCCAGGCGTGGGAGGAGACGGGCGTCGTGTACTTCGGCGCGCTGGCCTACAGCGGCAGTTGGCGCCTGGCCTTTGAACAACTGCCCACCCACGCGGTGCGCGTCCACGGCGGCTACAACTTCGCCGACGACCGGTTGGAGCTGGCGCCGGGCGAACGGCATGTGACGCCGGCCTTCGTGACCGGCCTCAGCCCGGATGGGTGGGGCGGGGCCAGCCGGCGCCTGCACGCCTTCACCCAGGAGCGGGTGCTGCCGGCTCCGGCGCGCCCCACCGCCTGGCGCCCGGTCCTCTACAACAGCTGGGAGGCCACCTACTTCAACCTGAGTATCGCCGGCCAGATCGAACTGGCGCGCAAGGCCGCGGCCATCGGCGTGGAGCTGTTCTGCGTGGACGACGGCTGGTTTGGAGCGCGCCGCGACGACACCGCCGGCCTCGGGGACTGGACCGTGCGGGCGGACGCCTTCCCGGAGGGCCTGGAGCCGCTGGTCCGCGAGGTCCACCGGCTGGGGATGAAGTTCGGTCTGTGGATCGAGCCGGAGATGGTCAACCCGGACTCGGACCTCTACCGCCAGCACCCGGACTGGGTCCTGCACTTCCCGGGCCGGCCGCGCACCGAGGCGCGCCACCAGTTGATTTTGGACTTGGGGCGGCCGGAGGTGGTGGCGCACCTCTTCAATGTGCTGGACAGTCTGGTGGACCGCTACCAGGTCGCGTTCTTCAAATGGGATATGAACCGCCTGGCCACCGAGCCGGGCTCGGCGGCCGGCCGCGCCATCTGGCGCCGGCATGTGGAGGGCGTCTACGGCCTCATGGACCGCCTGCGCCGGAAACACCCCGGCCTGGACATCCAGAGCTGCTCGGGCGGCGGGGGGCGCATCGATCTCGGCGTGCTGGCCCGCACCGATCAGGCCTGGGTGAGCGACAACACCGACGCGCTCGACCGGATCCGCATCCAGGAAGGGTTCAGCCTGGCGTATCCGGCGCGCTGTATGGAGGCTTGGGTGACGCACGAGCGCAACCCCATCACCCGGCGCGTCACCGACCTGAGCTTGCGTTTCGACGTGGCCATGCGCGGCGTCCTGGGGATCGGCTCCAGCCTGAACGAGCTGGGCGAGGCCGAGCTGGCCGAGTATGCGCGTTACATCGCGTTCTACAAGCGGCTGCGGCCGATCATCCAGACCGGGAGGCTGTACCGCCTCCAGCGGCTGGAGGAGTGCGACGCCTCCGTGATCGAGTATGTCCTGCCGGACGGGCGCGAGGCCGTCTACTCGGTGGTCCTGCGCGATCAGCAGGTGGGCCGCCTGCGCCCGCCGACGCCCCTGCGCGGCTTAAACGCCGGGGCCGCCTATCAGGCGCTCGACCGCCACGGCCGCGCGGTCCATCGGGCCAGCGGATACGAGCTGATGACCCTGGGCCTGCCGGTCGAAGCATGTGAGAATCCAAACGACGAACGGCTGAGCGAGCCGGCCGGTTACAGCCGCACCCTTCATCTCAGGCAGGTCGACTGATGCTTGACCCCACCGAACACCCCCACCGCCGCCGCAACCCGCTGACCGACG
>DAOUAB010000058.1:0-4254 GCA_034434015.1 Anaerolineales bacterium | reverse complement strand
GACACATGCTGAAGCCAGAGGTCGTAGGCGTGGTGGAAGTTGCTCTCGACGTGGTCGGGGGAAACACAGCGTTCGTCGCACCAGAAGACGTGCACGCGGTTCCAGGGGATGATCAGGCTGTAGGGCGGCTGGCCGAGGAGGCGGAAGAGGCGCTGTGGCGTGCCGCCGCCGCTCACGGCGAGCGAGAACGGCCGGTCGTCCGGGCTGGGCTCGCGCGTCAGGCTGGCCACATACTCGGCCGCCGCGCGGCTGAGGGAGAGGATGTCGTCGAAGACCTGTAACTGAGTCCGGATCATGGCGTGCGGCGGCGTGGGCGGCAGAATGCGCCCATTATAAGCGAGCCGACCGGCTCCGGCCGGTCCGCGCCGCCTTAAGAACTGGTTAGTGCCCGCCCTTCCTTTTGGTACAATTCCGGCGGGGATGGATGTCATCCGGTGGTGGCCGCGGTCTTCAAAATCGCTGTGCCGTTTCTCAGAGGCGGCAGGTGGGTTCGACTCCCATGCATCCCCGTCCGGCTGACGCCGACGGCATGCGCCGCCCCTCCTGCGTTTGAAAGTGGACGATGTCGAGTTTCCGAGAGTCCGTGCTGGCGGAGACCGCCCACCTGCGCCCGATTGTGGCCCAGGTGATGACAATTGAAGACACCACCTACGGCCCGCCGGACGGCGGCTACGCCGTGCGCTTCCGCGGCCAGTTGTTCCGCGACTCGCTGGAGGCGTATGCGCTGGTGGCCGAGCAGTTCCGGCCGCTGGGTTATACGCCGCTCTTCCGCAAAGACAGGGACCGCCACCTGGTCCTGGCCGTGGCCGGCGTCCCCAACCCGCCGCCGAACCGGGTCTGGGTGAATGTGGTCATGCTGGCGTTGACTATCGTCAGCATGCTCGTGGCGGGCGGCGCCTACGGCTACACCGGCCCGATCCCGGAGACCGCCGGGGAATGGCTGCAGTTGATGGCCGGCGGCTGGCCGTTCGTGGTCAGCCTGCTGGGGATCCTGATGGCGCACGAGCTGGGGCACTACTTCGCCGCGCGCTATCACAAGGTCGCCGTCACCCTCCCGTACTTCATCCCGTTCCCGTTGAGCCTGTTCGGCACCATGGGCGCCTTTATTCAACTGAAGACGCCGCCCACCAACCGGCGCGTCCTGCTGGATATCGGCATCGCCGGGCCGCTGGCCGGCTTCGTGGTGGCGGTGCCGGTGCTGCTGGTGGGCCTGGTTCTGTCCGGGCCGCTCCAGCCCATCCCGCCCGGGCAGGCCTCGGGTTTTGAGGGCAACTCCATCCTGTACGTGCTCATGAAGTACCTGGTCTTTGGCCGCTGGCTGCCCGAGCCGGCGACGTTCGGCGATCTGCCCGGCTGGCTGTATATGCTGCGCTACTATCTGCTCGGCTTCCCGTCGCCGGCCGGCGGCGTGGACGTCTACCTGCACCCGGTGGCCTGGGCCGGCTGGGCGGGCCTGCTGGTGACGGGCCTCAACCTCATCCCGGCCGGCCAGCTGGACGGCGGCCACGCGCTCTACGTCCTCATCGGCCGCCGCGCCCGGTTGCTGGTGCCGCTGATCATCGCCGCGCTCGTCGGCCTGGGCTTCTTCTGGAACGGCTGGTGGCTGTGGGCGGCGCTCATTTACTTCCTGGGGCGCACCCACGCCGAGCCGCTGGACCAGATCACCGACCTTGATCCGTTCCGCCGCCTGCTGGCGGTCGGCGCGCTGGTGCTGTTCGTCCTGGTCATTACGCCCATCCCCTTCTTGTGAGCCGGCTCATGATCCCCGAACTCTCCGCCCGTGAGCTGGCCGAGCGTTTGCGCGGCCCGAACCCGCCGCTGCTCGTCGATGTGCGCGAGCCGCACGAGTGGGCCTACAGCCGCATCCCGGGCGCGCAGCTCAGGCCGATGGGCCAGATCATGACCTGGATGCGCGACCTGGACCCGGCGGCCGAGATTGTGCTGCAATGCCACACCGGCGTCCGCAGCTACCAGGTGGCCGCCTACCTGCAGGCCCACGGTTTCAAAAACGTCTACAATCTGCGCGGCGGCATCGACGCCTGGTCCCTGGAGGTGGACCCGGGCGTGCCGCGTTATTGAAACGTCATCGTCCGGCAGTTGCTCGATGAGCTGAAGCGGCGTCAGGGAGATATAGGCCGAGCCGGGCCTTTGTCCAGGCATGAACGGCCAATTCCCACCATACGTCATCGCCCTGGTGCTGGCGGTCGTCCTGGCCGCTCTGCTGGCCCACGCCGCGTGGCGGCGGCGCGATTTGCCTGTGGCCCGCGCTCTGGGCTGGCTGATGCTGGCCGCCGCCATCTGGGCGGCCGGGCGCGCCCTGGAAGCGCTGGCGTCCCCGGCGCCGGCCAAAATTTTCTGGGCCAAAGTCCAATACCTGGGCATTGTGGCGGCGCCGGCCGTGTGGCTGATCTTCGCCCTGCGTTACAGCCGCCTGGAACGCTGGTTCACGCGCGGCCACCGGCTGTTGCTCTGGTTCGTCCCCGGCCTCACGCTGGCCCTGGTCTGGACGAATGAGCGGCACGGCCTCATCTGGTCTGCCATCACGCCCGGCCCGACGCCGGACCGCCTGATCTACGCGCACGGTCCGGTCTTCTGGCTGGCCGTCGTCTACAACTACCTGCTCGTGCTGATCGGCGCCGGCCTGATCGTGCGCGTCGCCTGGGGGGGCCCGCCGGCGCTGCGCAGGCCGGCGGTGTTGATGGCGGCGGCGGCCGCGCTCCCCCTGCTGGGCAACGGCCTCTATCTGATCGGTTACAGCCCGCTGCCGGGCGTGGACCTCGCGCCGCTCAGCTTCCCGGCCGCCGGCGCCCTGATGGCGCTGGGCATCTTCCGCCTGCAGTTTTTCGACTTGCTGCCGCTGGCGCGCGCCGCGGTGGTGGACCGCATACGCGACGGCGTGCTGGTGGTGGACGCCGCGGCCCGCGTGCTGGACCTCAACCCGGCGGCGCGCCGCCTGTTGGCCCTCGCCGACGCGTCGCCCCTCGGCCGGCCGGTCGAGACGGTGCTGGCGGTCTGGCCGGACCTGCTGGCGCGCTACACGTCCGGCGCCGAGGCCCAGGTTGAACTGTCGGTCGGCGGGTTCGAGCTGGAGGCGCGCCTCTCGGCGCTGGCCGAAGCCGGGGCCGGCCCGGCCGGCTGGCTGGTGATGCTGCGCGACGTGACCATCCGGAAACAAACCGCCGCCGCGCTGCAGCAAAGCGAGGCGCGGCTGCGCCAGGTGATTGACCTGGTGCCGCACCTGATCTTCGCCAAGGACGCTGATGGCCGCTATGTCCTCGTCAACCAGGCGATGGCCGCCGCTTATGGCGCCACGCCCGAGACCCTGCTCGGCCGGCGCGATGTGGAGTTCGCCCGCTCGCCGGCGGAGGCGGAGGCCTTCCGGCGTGATGATCTGGAGGTCATGACCACCGGCCAGCCCAAGCTCATCCCGGAGGAGCCGCTCACCGGCCCCGGCGGCGAGGTGCGTTTCTTTCAGACGACCAAAATCCCGTTTGCGCTGTCGGGCGCGCCGGGGATGGCCATGCTCGGCGTGGCCACCGACATCACCGAACGGAAACGCGCCGAGGCGGCGCTGCGCGAGAGCGAGCAGCGCTTCCGGGCCCTGATCGAGGCCTCGCCCGTCCCGATTGCCCTGACGCGGGACGAGCGCTTTGTCTACGTCAACCCCGCCTACCTGCAGATGACGGGCTTTGCGGCGCTGAGCGAGGTGGCGGGCCACTCGATCTATGACCACCTGGCGCCCGAGCTGGGCGCCGACGGCGCCGTCCCGCCGACGGCCGGGTCGGCGCGCGGCCCGGTGCTGGAGTACGAGGCGGTCGGACTGCGGCGCGACGGCGCGCGTTTCCCCTGCCACATCACCCTGGCCCAGGTGGAGCTGGGCGACGGGCCGGTCGGCCTGCTGTTTGCCCAGGACATCACGGCCCGCAAGCAGGCCGAGGCCGCCGTGCGGGAGAGCGAGCGCCGCTACCGGCTGCTGGCCGAGAACGCCACCGACGTGATCTGGACGATGGATTTCAGCGGGAGGTTCACGTACATCAGCCCGTCGGTGGAGCCGTTGCGCGGGTTCACGCCGGACGAGGTCCTGCGCCAGCCTCTGGCCGAGGCGGTGACGCCTGACTCGCTGGCCCTGATGCTCGACCTCCTGCAGGCGGCTGTCCGCGAATTGACGCTGGGCGAGCCCATGCCGGCCCGGCCGCACGAGGTGGAACAGCCGCGCAAAGACGGGACGACGGTCTGGACCGAGGTCATCGCGCG
>DAOUAB010000057.1:0-31983 GCA_034434015.1 Anaerolineales bacterium | reverse complement strand
GTTCGCCCAACTGCGGCCCGCCCATAAAGAAGATCATGTTGACGCTCGTCATGCGCCCGCGCAGGCCGTCCGGGGTGGTGAGCTGGCGGATGATGTTGCGCAGCACCGTGCTGACCATGTCGGCCGCGCCGATGGCGAACAGGCACAGGAACGTCAGCCAGAACGTGGCCGAGAAACCGAACAGCACCGTCGCCAGGCCGTACACCGCCACCGCGGCCACCAGCACCCGGCCGCGCGCGACGATGCGCTCCACCAGCGGGACCATGGCCAGGCTGGTGAGCAGCGCGCCGATCGCCGGCGCGGCGGCCAGCAGGCCGTAACCCTGGGCGCCCACGCGCAGGATATCCTGCGCGAAGATCGGCAGGAGCAGCATGGCCGAGGCGAAGAAGTTGGCGAAGAAATCCAGCAGCATCGTCGAGCGGATCAGGGGCCGGGAGAAGACAAAGCGCAGCCCCTGCCAGGCGGCGCGCAGGCTGATCTCGCTCCGCTCGCCTGGGGCGCGCGGGGGGACGCCGCGCATCTGCCGGAGCGTCGCGAGCAGCGCTACGAAGGAGGCCGCGTCGAAAGCGTACGCCCAGGCCACGCCGGCCGCGCCGATGATCAGGCCGCCCGCCGCCGGGCCGATGACCGACGCGGTCTGGAACATGATCGAGTTCAGGCTGATGGCGTTGGGCAGGTGTTCGCGCGGGACCAGGTTGGGGAAGAGCGACTGGCGGGCCGGGGCGTCGAACGAGCCGATGGCGGCGCCCAGGGCCGCCAGCCCGTAGACCAGCCAGAGCCGGTCCAGGCCGCTGAACGTGACGACGGCCAGCGTGGCCGAGACCAGCAGCATGGCGGTGTTGGTGAACAACATCAGGCGGCGCCGGTCCACGGCGTCGGCGACCACGCCGCTGATGAAGGAGAAGATCACCATCGGCGCCACGCGCACCAGGCCCACCAGGCCGAGCGCCAGCGCCTTCTGGTCGTCCGGGGCTAACAGCGAGACGTGCCACAGGATGGCGGCGTTGCGCATCAGCGAGCCGGACATGGAGATGAGCAGTCCGATCCACAGCAGCCGGTAGTTGCGGTGGCGGAGGGCGATGAGTGATTTGGGCAGGCGATTCATATTGGCGCGGCGAGGGCGACAGGACGACCGGTGACGCTTGTTCAGAGTCTATGCGTTTGTCCCCCGTCATCCGCTCACCCTGTCAGCCTCAGGTTCCCCAGTCTCTCAAATACAAAAAGTCATACCCCACGGTCCGGTTGCTGAGCTTGGCCACCAGGGGCATGACGCGCTTGAAGTGGTTGCGGCGCAGGCGGTCCACCACCTGGCGCACGAACGGCTCGTCGAAGCCGGCGGCCACGCATTCCTCGGGCTTATAGCGCTGGTCCACCAGCAGATAGAGCAGCTGGTCGGCGCGCGCGTAGGTCAGGCCCAGCTCGCCCTCGTCGGTCTGGCCGGGCCACAGGTCGGCGGTCGGCGCCTTGTCCAGGATCGGTCCCGGCACGCCCAGGGCCCGCGAGAGCTGGCGCACCTGGGTCTTGTACAGATCGCCGAGCGGGTTCAGGGCGTGAGCCGAGTCGCCGTACAGGGTGCTGTAACCGAGCATGATCTCGGTCTTGTTGCCGGTGCCCACCACCAGTCCGCCGAAGGCCGCCGACTGGTCGTAGAGCACGATCATGCGCAGGCGGGCCAGGATGTTGCCGCGCCGCACGCCGTTCATCTCCGGAAAACGGTTGAGCAGCGGCTCGGCCATGTCCGTGATCGGGACGGTCAGCGACTGCACGCCGAGCTGGTCGATGACGAGCTGCGCGTGTTCGAACGACTCGGGCGACGAGGTGCGGTACGGCATCCGCACCGCCAGCACATTCTGCGGGCCGAGCGCCTCGGCCGCCAGGAAACAGGCCAGCGCCGAGTCGATCCCGCCGGACAGGCCGACCACGGCGCGGCTCAGGCCGGTGCGCGTGATCTCCTCGCGCAGGAAGTCGGTCAGGATGCGCCGGGCGAGGTCGGTGTTGATCGCGAGGGTGATGGTGGTCATAGTGTCGGAGCGGGCCACGCCCCGTCCTTACGCGGGCTCGCAGGATAGGCGCTGACTCGTCCTCATCCTTTGTCTCTGGCCCCGGCGCTGCCGGCCGTGATCCGGTCGATCTCGCGGGCCACCAGGGCGTGGCGCTCATCGCGCAGCAGCGGCAGGCGGGCGCGCGTGCGGTGGAGCTGGTTCAGGTCGAGCGGCACCACGGTCAGGGCCTCGTCGAAATACGGGCCGCGGGCGATCTCGTCGCCGTTCGGGTCGAAGGCGATGGCGCCGCCCCAGAAGTTCAGGCCGTCCTCGAAGCCGACCCGGTTGGTGTGGCACACAAACGTCGTGAACAGGCTGGCGTAGGCTTTGAGGACGTGCTCCACCCAGCGCGCGCTCTCCAGGGCCGGCTCGGCGTTGAGGCCGCGGCCGGGCGAGGCCGAGGCGAACAGCATCACGTCGGCCCCGTCCAGCCACAGCAGATACGGGGCCGAGGCGTGCCAGAAATCCTCGCAGATCAGCATCCCCAGCCGCCCGAAGCGCGTGTCGAAGGCGCGCACCGAGTCGCCCCAGGCGAAAAACCGGCCTTCGTCGAACAGGCCGTAGGTGGGCAGGTAGACCTTGTGGTGGACGTGGACGACCTGGCCCCGCGAGAGGTAGGCGCTGGAGATATAGAAGCGGTGGCGCTGGTCCTCGTCCACAAACCCGACCATCAGGTCCATGTCCCGCGCCCGGGAGACGGCCAGCAGCTGGCTGAAGACGGGGTCGTCCGGAGACGCGGCGCAGGCGACGCCCGGCACCAGGTCTTGCAGCACGTAGCCGGTCAGCGACAGCTCCGGGAAGACCAGGAGCTGCACGCCCTGACGGGCGGCGGCGTCGATCAGCGCCAGGTGCCTGTCCAGGTTGGCGCGGACATCGCCGAGCCGGGTTTTCATCTGCGCGAGGCCGAGGGTGAGGGAAGCCATATCAGATCACGGCGCAGGCGTTGAGAGGGAGGCCGGTCGGCGCAGGACGAGGCCGGCCCAGGCCAGAGTCGCGGCGACGAGCGCCAGCCCGCTGGCGACCACGTCCAGGCGGATGGCGGCCAACAGCGGCATGGGGTCGCCGCGCACGAAACCGAGGCAGAACGGCCCCAGGGCGGCCAGGGACAGCGCATACAGCCCCTGTGCGCCGGCCGGCCAGCGCGCCCGGCGGTTGGCCCACACGGCGGCGAGCGCGAACAGGCTCCAGGCGATCCCGATGGCCTGGACCGGCCAGCGCGGCGCGCTCAGGCCGTACAGGTCCGGGGCGGTGGAGACCAGCCAGGCCGGCAACTGGCCGGGCGTCACCTCGGCCCCGTAGGCGCAGCCGGACGCCAGGCAGCCGCCCCAGCTCAGCAGGCTGAGCAGGCCGACGGGGAGCGCCAGCGCATCCAGCAGCGGCGGCAGCGGTTCGCGGACGCGGCGGGTGTAGAGCCACAGCCCCAGCAGGCCGCCGGCGGCCGCCCCCGGCCAGCCCAGGCCGCCCTGCCAGAACATCAGGGCCTCCGCCGGCCGGGCGGCGTAGTACGCGCCGTTAGCGAACACATAGGCCAGCCGCGCGCCGAGCAGGCCGCCGAGGGTCGCCGCGATCCCGGCGTCCAGCCAGCGATTGCGCCGGTCGGGCGGCGCCGCGCGGTACAGCCGCGCCAGCGCGACGGCGACGGCGAGGCTCAGCAGGATTGTGTAGCTGTACAACGTGTACGGCCCGAAGCGGGCCAGGATGGGCCACATCGCCGCCCATTATACTCTGCGCCTCGCGTCATGGCGGCCCTTATCCCCAAGGGTGTCAGCCGCCCCGCCGGAGGCCGCCGGTAGCGGAACGCGCAGCGCTCGGCTGAAGCCGCCGGCGCAGCCGGTGGCCCATGGCGGCCAGCCGCCGGTAGCGGAACGCGCAGCGTTCCGCTTAAGCCACCGGCGCAGCCGGTGGCCGTTGACGAGGCCCCAAAATGTTCTACAATTCAGCGCATCCAACCGCGCCAGGAGCCACAATGCCAGAGTTTGCCGTCGAATTGCGCGACGTGAGCAAGCGCTTTCCCGGCCCGTCCGGCGAGATCGTCCAGGCGGTCCGCAACGTCAGCATGCAAATCCGGGACGGGGAATTCTTCTCCATGCTCGGCCCGTCCGGGTGCGGCAAGACCACCAGCCTGCGCATGATCGCGGGCTTCGAGCTTCCCACCGAAGGCGAGATCTACCTGCACGGCAAACCCATCGGCCAGACGCCGCCCTACAAACGGCCGGTCAACACCGTCTTCCAGAATTACGCCCTGTTTCCGCACATGACCATCGGCGAGAACGTGGCCTTCGGTCTGGAGATGAAGGGCGTGCCCAAGAGCGAACGGCAGGCGCGCGTCCGGCAGGCGCTGGAGATGGTGCGGCTGCCGGGCTACGAGGCGCGCCGGTCGCGGCAGATGTCCGGCGGCCAGCAGCAGCGCGTGGCCCTGGCCCGGGCGCTGGTGAACCGGCCGGAGGTGCTGCTGCTGGACGAGCCGCTCGGCGCGCTCGACCTGAAACTGCGCAAGGAGATGCAGCTGGAGCTCAAGCGCCTGCAGCGCGAGGTCGGCATCACCTTCATCTACGTCACGCACGACCAGGAAGAAGCGTTGACCATGAGCGACCGGATCGCGGTCATGGATCACGGCGTGGTCAAGCAGGTCGGCCTGGCGAGCGAGATTTACGAGGAGCCCAACTGCCGCTTCGTGGCCGACTTCATCGGCGAGACCAATTTCATCGACGGCGTGGTCGCCTCCGTGGATGGCGACGGCTATGGCGAGTTTGTGGCCGGCGAGCTGCGCTTCATCGCCAGGGTGCCGGCGGGGATCTCGCCCGGTCGGAAGGCGACGCTGACCGTGCGGCCCGAGCGCGTCCAGATTCTGCGCGACCGGCCGGACGGGCGGCCGAATACGTTCGTGGGCTCGCTTCGGGAGAGCATCTATATCGGCACCGACACGCGCTTCATTATTGATCTCAGCCCGACCGTCCAGATCCTGGCGCGCCAGCAGAACGCGCTGCCCATCGGCATGCCGGTGATGGAGGGCCCGGCCGGCGTCAAGCTCTGGGTCACCTGGGCGCCCAACAGCGCCCGCATCCTGGTGGAGTGAGCGATGACCACGGCCCAGTCGCCCACGCCCGCCCCGCCGGTCCGCAGCCTGCCGCCGCACGTGCGCGGGTGGCTGCTGATTGCGCCCACCTTGCTGCTGCTCACGGTCCTGCTGATCATCCCGCTCATCCTGGTCGTCATCACCTCCTTCGGCGCCCGCGACCCGAACGGCAACGTCATCTACACCTTTTCGTTCGCCAACTACCTGCGCCTGATCGGCATCACGGACGAAGGTTTCGACCCGCTGTACGTGGAGATCCTGTGGCGCTCCGTCGCCCTGGCTTTCCAGACCACGCTGCTGGTGATCGTCATCGCCTTCCCGCTGGCGTACTTCGTGGCGCGCGCGCCGGCCCGGCGGCGCAACCTGTTTCTGTTCCTGATCCTGGTGCCGTTGTGGACCAACTTCGTCATCCGCATCTACGCCTGGATCATGATTCTGCGCAGCCAGGGCGTGCTCAACGGCCTGCTGGGGTGGGCGGCCGGCCTGGCCGGGCTGCCGTTCCAGCCGCTCGATCTGTACCCGTCACCCGGCGCCGTGCTGGTTGGGATGGTCTATGAGTTTCTGCCGTTCATGATCCTGCCGATCTACACCTCGCTGGAGAAGATCGACGAGTCGCTGTTTGAGGCCGCCGCCGACCTGGGCGCGAACGCCGTGCGCACGTTCTGGCGGGTGACGCTGCCGCTGGCGCTGCCCGGCATGGTGGCCGGCACCATCCTGGTCTTCATCCCGGTCATGGGCACCTTCATCGTCTCCGACATCCTCGGCGGGCGGCAGGTGATCCTGGTCGGCAACCTGATCCAGCGCCAGTTCCTGGACGCGCGCGACGCGGCCTTCGGCTCGGCGGCCTCCATCATCCTGATGGTGCTGACGCTGGTGGTGACGGTCTTTTACACGCGCCGCTTCGGCTTCGGCGAGGAGATTGTGTCGGCGTGACCAAGAAGCGTTCCCTGGGCGTCACCCTGGCCGCCATGCTGGTGTACGCCTTCCTCTACGCGCCGATCCTGGTGCTGGTGGTATTCGCCTTCAACGACTCGCGCACCAACGTGGTCTTCGAGGGCGTGGTCAACCGCGGCCCGTGCGGGCCGTTCTACTGGTTCTGCCAGCTGGCCGATAACCGCGAACTGCTCAACGCCGCCCGCAACACGCTGACCATCGCGTTCACGTCCACGCTGGTCTCGACGATCGTGGGCACCATGGCGGCTCTGGCGCTGCAGCGCTACCGCTTCCCGGGCAAACTGTTCTCCGAGGCGGCCCTGTACATCCCCATCGTCATCCCCGAGATCGTGATGGGCATCGGCATCCTGGTGCTGTTCAGCACCCTCTTCCGTTTCCTGAACGCCAGCCTGGGCCTGCAAGGCGACAGCCGCCTGGCCATGGGCCTGGGCACCGTCATCGTCTCGCACATCGCCTTCAGCGTGCCGTTTGTCACCCTGGTGGTCCGCGCGCGCCTGCACGGCTTCGACAAGGCGGTGGAGGAGGCCGCCATGGACCTGTATGCGAACGAGTGGCGCACCTTCTGGCGCGTCACCCTGCCCATCATCGCGCCGGGCGTGCTCTCCGGCGCGCTGCTGGCGTTCACCCTGTCGCTGGACGATTTCGTCATCACTTTCTTCACCACCGGCCCGGGCGCCACGACGCTGCCCATCTACGTCTACGGGCTGCTGCGCCGCATCACCACGCCGGAGCTCAACGCGCTCTCTACCTTGTGGATCACGCTGGTCTTCATCACCGTCTTCATCACCCAGCGCCTCGAGCGCCGTATGGGTTGAATCGCGCTCACGGAATCTTGAAGTAAAATAACGCCCACAACGCCGAACCGATCACACAAAGGAGAAGGAGCATGCCTAGGTTGCTGCGCACTGGCTTGTTGGCCGGGCTGGCCGTGAGTTTGCTGTTGGCGGCCTGCGCCCCGGCGACGCCTGCCGCCCCGACGGCCAAGGTCACCTCGTCCGGCTTCACCTGCCCGGAGCCGGACCCCAGGATCGAAGTCGCCTCCGATGAACTCAACCTGTTCGTATGGACCGAGTACATCCCGCCCGACCACCTGGAATGCTTTGAGCTGGTCTACGGGATCACGGTCAACCGCGAAGAATACTCGTCCAACGAGGAAATGTACGCCAAGCTCTCGGCCGGCGGCACCAACTATGACCTGGTCCAGCCGACCGATTACATCGTCAGCCTGATGATCCGGCAGGGCCTGCTGCAGAAACTGGACAAGGCCCGCCTGCCGAACTTCAAGAACTTCGACCCGAACTACCTCAACCTGTCGTTCGACCCGGGCAACGAATACACCATCCCCTACCAGGCCGGGACGGACGCCATCGTGGTCAACACGGCGACCGTCGCCAACGTGCCCCAGTCCTGGGCTGACCTGTGGAAGCCGGAGTACGCCGGCCGCCTGGTCTTCCTGGACGACTCGCGCGCCGTGATCGGCCTGACGCTGCTGACCCTGGGCTACGACGTGAACACCACGAATGAGGCCGAGCTCGAGGCGGCCAAGAACAAGCTGGCCGAGCTGGTCCCGAACGTGAAGCTGTTCGACAGCGACAGCCCCAAGAGCGCCCTGATCGCCGGGGACGTGGACCTGGGCATGACCTGGACCGGCGAGGCGTTCCTGGCGCAGCAGGAGAACCCGGCCATCCAGTACATCTACCCGACCGAGGGCGCTATCCTGTGGCAGGATAACTACGCCATGCCGGCCACGGCCCCGCACCCTGACGCCGCCTATGCCTGGATCAATTACACCATGCAGGGCAACCTGTTCTGGCTGATGATGCGCGACTTCCCGTACACCAACCCGAACCAGGCCGCGCTCGATTACGCCCGGGACAATCAGGCGGAGCTGTACAACGCCTATATCGAGTCGCCCGTCACCAACACGCCGGCCGAGGCCATCCAGAAGGGCCACCGGATCGAGGATGTCGGCGAGGCCACGCCGCTCTATGACCGCATCTGGACGGAGGTCAAGGGTGGCGGCTGACCGTCAACCGCGGCTGCACAGCTGCTGAGCCGTTCCGTGCAGGGGCGGGCGCCGACATGGCGCTCGCCCCTCTCTTGTTTTCGCCACGGTTTCTTAACAGCCGGCAACCGCTCCGTCTGCCCCAAGGCGTCGCGCACCGCGCGACGCCCCCGCTCAAGGCGAACGGCTTTAAGAAACGCTCTCGGGGAGGCGCCGCCTCCCGCGAAAGGAGTGTTCGATGAACGCCTTCCGGTCTGGCCTCTGGCGGACCCTGGCCGCCGCCGCCCTGCTGGCCGCGGCCTGCACCCCGGCCGCTTCACCCACGGCGGCCCCCGCTCGCCCGTCTACCCCGGAGCCGAAGGTCGCGCCGTCCGGCTTCGTCTGCCCGGAGCCCAACCCGCGCGCCGACCTCACCTCCCCGGCCCTCAACCTCTTCGTCTGGACCGAGTACATTCCGCAGGACATTCTCGACTGCTTCAGCCTGGTGTACGGAATTGAGGTGAACCGCGAGGAGTTCTCGTCCAACGAAGAGTTGTACGCCAAGCTCAGAGCCGGCGCCGCCAGCTACGACATCGTGCACCCGAGCGATTACATCATCAATGTGATGATCCGCGACGGCCTGCTGCAGGCGCTGGACCGGACCCGCCTCCCGAATCTGAAGAACATCGACCCCGAATACCTGAAGCTGTACGGCGACCGCGACCGGTACGTGGTGCCGTACCAGGTGGGCTCGCAGGCCATCGTCTACGACGCCGAGCGCGTGCCAAACCCGCCCCGGTCCTGGGCCGACCTGTGGAAGCCCGAATACGCCGGCCGGCTGGTGTTGGTCGACGATGTGCGCGTTGTCCTGGGGATGACGCTGCTGACGCTCGGCTACAGCGTCAACGCCACCGACCCCGGCCAGCTGGCTGAAGCCGAGGCCAGGCTCAAGGAACTCATCCCCCACGTCAAGTTGTTCGACAGCGACAGCCCCAAGACGGCGCTGATCGCCGGCGACGCCGACCTCGGCATCGTCTGGAACGGCGAGGCCTATCTGGCCCAGCGCGAACGGCCCTCGATCCAGTACGTCTTCCCCGCCGAAGGCGCCATCACCTTTGAAGACGGTTTCGGCCTCCCGGCCGACGCGCCGCACCCGGATGCGGCCTACGCCTGGATGAACTACACGCTCCAGGCCGACGTCGCCTGGCTGTTGATCCGCGACTACCCCTACACGGTCCCCAACCGCGCCGCTCTGGAATACGCCCGGACCAGCTCGATGGCGGTCACCGACGCCGACGGCCGCGCAACCACGCCGGCCGAGTTGTACCGGTGGTACAGCGAGTCGCTTATCACCAATACGCCCGCCGCCACCCTGCTGGCCGGCCACCGCGTGGAAGATGTCGGCGAGGCCCTGCAGCTCTACGACCGCGTCTGGACGGAGGTCAAAGGCGGCCCGTGAGCGCAGCCAGGACCTCCCCTCCACCCGCTCTTCGTGATATGATTACCTCCCAGGCCGCCTGAGCAGGCGGTACTGCTCCGCCGAAACGCCTCGGTCGAACGTCTGGCCGGGGCTTTCTTTTGGATTTGACCACGGAGACCGCAGAGCGCGCCGAGACAGTCGTGCGTCCGGTTTTTCTTCTCCGTGCGCTCTGAGAACTCTGTGGTAAGAAGCATGCTGATCGAACGCACCGACCTGCGCAATATCGCCATCATCGCCCACGTCGACCACGGCAAGACCACCCTGGTCGACGGCCTGCTGCGCCAGGCGCGCACCTTTCGCGAGAACCAGCCGGTGATGGAGCGCGTGATGGACTCCAACGACCTGGAGCGCGAGCGCGGCATCACGATCTTCGCCAAGAACGCCGCCTTCGTCTATAAGGGCATCAAGGTCAACCTGGTCGACACGCCCGGCCACGCCGACTTCGGCGGCGAGGTGGAGCGCGTGATGAATATGGTGGACGGCGTGCTGCTGCTGGTGGATGCGGCTGAAGGCCCCATGCCCCAGACGCGCTTCGTCCTGCGCAAAGCGCTGGAGATGGGCCACAAGGTGATCGTGGTCATCAACAAAGTCGACCGCAAGGACGCCGAGCCGGAGGTCACCCTGAACAAGACCTTCGACCTGTTCATCGAATTGGGCGCCAGCGACGCGCAGGCCGACTTCCCGGTCATCTACTGCAACGCCCTCACCCAGCAGGCCGGCCCCACGCCGGACCTCTCGCCGGATTACCAGCCGCTGTTCGAGGCGATCCTCACGCACATCCCGGCCCCCCGGGTGGACCCGGACGCGCCGACCCAGATGCTGGTGACCACGCTCAGCTATGACGACTACAAGGGCCTGATCGCCGTCGGCCGCATCTTCAACGGGAAGCTGCGCCGCGGCCAGACCATCGCCCGCCTCGACCACGAGGGCCGCGTCACGCCTTACAAATTGACGTACCTGTTCGCCTTCCAGGGGCTGGGCAAGGTCGAGGTGGATGAGGCCGCGGCCGGCGATATCGTGGCGGTGGCCGGCATGGACGAGGCCCATATCGGCGATACCGTGGCCGACCCGGAGGCCCCGGTCAGCCTGCCCGGCATCCGGGTGGAGCCGCCGACCGTGCGTATGACGTTCGGCGTCAACACCTCGCCCTTCGGCGGGCGCGAGGGCCGGTTCGTCACCTCGCGCCACCTCCGCGACCGGCTGGCGCGCGAGCTGGAGCACAACGTCTCCCTGCGCGTGGAGGACACCGACCAGGCCGACAAATTCCTGGTGAGCGGCCGGGGCGAGCTGCACCTGGCCATCCTGATCGAGACCATGCGCCGCGAGGGCTACGAGCTGGAAGTCTCCCGGCCCGAGGTCATCATGCTCAAGGGCGAAGCCGGCGAGATGCTGGAGCCGTTCGAGGAGGTGCACATCGAGGTGGCCGAGAGCCACATGGGCGCCGTCATCGAGATGCTGGGCAAGCGCCGCGGACAGATGACCAACATGCACCAGGGCGGCGACGGCTCGGTCTACATGACCTACCTGGTGCCGACGCGCGGCCTGCTCGGCTTCCGCTACCAGTTTCTGACCGCCACCCAGGGCACCGGCCAGATGCACTCGCTCTTCCACGATTACCGGCCCTACGCCGGCGGCATCGAGCAGAAAGAGCTGGGCAGCGTGGTGGCTATCGAGCCGGGCACGTCCACGGCCTACGCCATCCGCAACGCCGAAGACCGCGCCCTGCTCTTCATCGAGCCGGGCGTGGAGGTGTATGAGGGCATGGTCGTGGGCCAGCACGTGCGCCCGGAGGACCTGCTCTTCAATATCTGCAAGAAGAAACAGCTCACCAACGTGCGCGCCGCCCGGGCCGAAGTGCTGGAGGCCCTCACCCCGCCGCGCCGCATGAGCCTGGACGAGTGCATCGAGTACCTGGGCGAGGACGAGCTGCTGGAGGTCACGCCCAGCAGCCTGCGCATCCGCAAGCGCATCCTCAACACCGAGCAGCGCGCCAAGGAGCAGAAGCGCGCCGAGAAGGCGCTGGCAGAGGCCTGACCACGGACGGCAAACGGCGCAACGGATCAGGGCGGATGACGCCGGCGAGGGCCTGAATCCGTTCTTTGGCCGTTGTCGGCCCGGCGCGCACCCGTTCTTTCCGGGAGGCTGAGATGAAAATCGGCATCGTCGGCAGCGGCTTTGTGGGCGCGACGGCCGCCTACGCCCTGATCATGCGCGGCATCGGGCGCGAGATCGTGCTGGTGGACCTGAACACGGCGCGGGCTCAGGCCGAGGCCGACGACCTGTTCCACGCCGTCCCCTTCGCTCATCCCCTCGACGTGCGCGCCGGGGAGTACGCCGACCTGGCCGGCTGCCGCGTCGTCATCCTGACGGCCGGCGTCAACCAGCAGCCGGGCGAGACGCGCCTGCAGTTGCTGGAGCGCAACGCGGCCGTGTTCCGGACGGTGGTGCCGAACGTGCTCCGGCATGCGCCCGAAGCGGTCCTGCTGGTGGCCACCAACCCCGTGGACGTGATGACGCACGTCACCGCCCACTATGCGGCCGGGCTCGGCGTGCCGGCCGGCCGCGTCCTCGGCTCCGGCACCACCCTGGATACGGCCCGCTTCCGGGCCCTGCTCGGCCGGCGCCTGGGCGTTGATCCCCAGCACATCCACGCCTACGTGCTCGGCGAGCACGGCGACAGCGAAGTGCTGGCCTGGTCGGCGGTGGCGGTGGGCGGCATCCCGCTGGCCGAATACTGCCGCGAGACCGGCCTCGACGTGGCCGAGGCCGACCGGCGCCGCATTGATGACGGCGTGCGCCGCGCCGCCTACCATATCATCGCCGGCAAGAAGGCCACCTACTATGGCATCGGCAGCGCGCTGGCCCGCATCACGCAGGCCGTCCTGGGCGACCAGCGCGCCATCCTGAGCGTCTGCACCCCCTTGCCCGAGATCGAGGGCGTCCGCGATGTGACCCTCTCCGTGCCGCACCTAGTCGGCGGACGCGGCATCATCGGCACCCTCGCCCTCCCGCTCGACGCCGGGGAGCGCGCCCAGCTCAAGGCCAGCGCGACAGTCCTTCGCGAAGCGATCGCCGCGGTGGTCAAACCCTGAAAGCGCGGCCGGGACTACATAAGGCGGAAACTCGTCGAAAATTGGCGGGCCCGGGCTGTCGAAATCGAACCCCCTTGTGTGTCGGTATAGTAAATCCACACACCCAAGGAGAACCGACATGAAGTACCTGCTGCTGATCTACGCCGACGAGAAGCTGGAGGCGAGCACGCCCAAGGAGGAGGCGGACGCCGTCATGGCCGAGTACTTCGCCTTCACCGAGGCCATCCGCAAATCGGGCGCATACCAGGGCGGCGAGGCCCTGCACCCGACCTCGGCCGCCACCACCGTGCGTGTGCGGGACGGCAAGACGGTGACCACCCATGGCCCGTTCGCCGAGACTAAAGAGCAGTTGGGCGGCTATTACATGGTGGATTGCGCCAACCTGGACGCGGCCATCGAGTGGGCGGCCAGGATCCCGGGCGCGCGCTACGGGTCGGTGGAGGTCCGGCCGATCATGGAGTTCAACTAAATCCGCTCTCTTTTTGGTCGGCGTTCGCGCCGGGCCATGAGCCGGTCGCCGGCGGCCCGGCGCGAACCGCCCACAGGCAATCGGAAGCCGATGGGGCCTGGGCCGGGCGCGGGTTGTGAGGGGACCGCCGGCGGCTCCCGGCGCAGCGCAAGCCGGCGGCTATGACCCGCTCGACTCTGAGCGCCCTCGAGCGCGTCCACCGCCAGGAGTACGGCCAGCTCATCGCCGGCCTGATCAGCTGGCTGGGCGATTTCGACCTGGCCGAAGAGGCGCTCCAGGATGCCTTTCTGGAAGCCGCCGAGCACTGGGAGCGCGACGGCCTGCCGGAGAAACCGGGCGCCTGGCTGACCATCACCGCCCGGCGTAAGGCCCTCAACCGCCTGCGCCGCGCCAGGACCGTCGCCATCGAGCCGGCCGACCTGGAGACGCTCCCGCCCGCGCAGCTCGCCGTCACCGCGCCTTACGACGAGGCCGGCGAAATCCCCGACGAGCGCCTCAAGCTGATATTCACCTGCTGTCACCCGGCCCTGCCCGTGGAGCAGCAGGTGGCGCTGACCCTGCACACGCTCGGCGGCCTGACCACGGCCGAGATCGCCGCCGCCTTCCTGGTCCCGGCGCCGGCGATGGCCCAGCGCCTGGTGCGCGCCAAGCGCAAAATCAAAGATGCCGGCATCCCCTACTATGTGCCGCCCGCGCACCTGCTGGCCGAGCGCCTCGACGCGGTGCTGGCCGTGATCTACCTGATCTTCACTGAAGGCTATGCGGCCACGGCCGGCGACGCCCTGATCCGGCATGAGTTGTGCGACGAGGCGATCTGGCTCGGCCGCGTCCTGGAGGTCTTGATCCGCCGGGAGAAGACCGATGTGCCGGCGGCGCTGTATGCCGAGGTCCTCGGCCTGCTGGCCCTGATGCTTTTGCATCACTCGCGCCGGGCGGCGCGCGTCGGCCCGCGCGGCGAGCTGGTCCTGCTGGACCGGCAGGACCGCGCCCGGTGGGATCAGCGCAACATCCAGGAAGGCCTGGCGCTGTTGGAGAAAGCCTTTCGGATGCGCCAGCCCGGGCCCTATCAGCTGCAGGGCGCCATCAGCGCCTTGCACGCCCGCGCCGCCCGCGCCGGGGACACGGACTGGCCGCAGATCGCGGCGCTGTACGGTGAACTGCGGCGCTTCGCCGATTCGCCCATCATCCGGCTCAACCAGGCGGTCGCGGTCTCCATGGCGGCCGGGCCGGAGGACGGCCTGCGCCTGCTTGAGCCGCTGCGAGACGACCTGAGCGCTTATGCGCCCTTCCACCTCGCCTGCGCCGACATGCACCGGCGGCGCGGCGACCGTGAGTTGGCCCGCGCGGCCTATCGGGCGGCCCTCGATCTGTGCCAGAACAAGGTGGAGCGCGAGTTCATCCTGAAGCAGATCGCGGCGCTCGCGGCTTGAGGGCCGCCCCGGCCTTCTGGGGACCTCTCAGTTGTTCGACGGGACCCGGGCTGGGGGCGGCGCGTCAGGGTGGATCAGAGGGAGCGCCGCCGGGCGGGCTGAGGTCCGCGTAGCGGCCGGCGACGGCGCGCGCCCAGTCCCGGACCAGGCAGCGCAGTTCGTCGGGCGCTTCCACTGTGACCGCCGGGCCATAGCTCGACGTGAAGGAGGCGGCCCAGAGCAGGTCGGGCAGCGCGAGGGTGGCGATGACCGAGCCATCCGGCTGCGGCTCGACCGTATCCCAGGCCAGGCGGTTGGCCAGCGCCACGTGGGCGGCCTCGGGTAAGAAGCGCAGGCGGGCCTGGACCGGGCGCTCGGCGGCCTCGAAGTCCAGGTAGGGGCGCGCGTCGAAATCGGCCGGCCGGTCGAACCGGGCCTCCGTGATCTCCAGGTCGCGGATGCGGTCCACGCGGAACGCGCGGATCGCGTCCCGCCGGTGGCAGTAGCCCACCAGGTACCACCAGCCGCGGTTGTGGGCCAGCGCATAAGGGGCCACGCGGCGTTCGGAAGGCGTCGGCTGGTGGGCGCTCTGATAGACCAGGCGCACCTCTTTCTGCTGGCGGATGGCGCTGCGCAGGGCGTGCAGGCAAGGCGCAAATTGCGCCAGGCCCGCGTGGTGCACGCCGGTGGTGATGAGCGTGCGGCGGGCCCAGGCGACTTCGCGGCGTTGGTCCTCCGGCAGCACATTGTCGAGTTTGGCCAGGGCGGCCTGCGCGGCCTCGTCGTACAGCTGGCCCCACATCTCGCGCACCAGGCCGGCGCCCAGGCAGATGGCCGCCGCCTCTTCGGGGGTGAAGATAAGCGGCGGCAGCTTGTAACCGCGCACCAGCGAGAAGCCGCCCTGCGGTCCGCGCTCCGAGTAGACCGGGATGCCCATCTCGTCCAGCATGGCGATGTAGCGGTGCAGGGACCGGACCGAGATTCCCAGGGCCTGCGCCAGGTCGGCCGCCTTCTGGTTGGGCTGGCGCTGGAGCAGCAGAATCAGCGTGATCAGGCGGGTGGCCGTGTTGGGCATGGGCAACGTCCGGCGCGGCGGGCGGCGGCCCCGTCACTTGAGCGGGAACATCACCTGCGTCTGCAGGGCCTCCGGCGGCGTGTCGGTCGGATCGGTCAGGTAGACCTCGTAAGCGATACCGCTGGCCTCGCGGTGGTGGGTCTGCAACCACCGGGTGAGCGCCTCATAAGCCGCGCCGATCTTGTCATACGGGCCGATGTGCAGGCACACCACTTGCTGGCCGCCCGGGATCTGGCCCGCGTGGATGTCCCCCTGGCCAGGCAGGGGGCGGGCCACCGGAAAACCGATCTCGACGTCCAGGTTCTGCATATCCATGTTGTGGTACGCCGCGAATGGCGGGCCGGCCGGTTGCTCACCTTTCTGGCCCAGGTATTGGGCGATGGCTCCGAAAGCCTGCCCCATGACCTGCGACAGGTTCTGGACCGGTGTGTGCGTGCGAATGAAGAGGTCAGGTTGCGTCGGGCGCTCGACAAGCTGGCATTCGTAGGACATAAGATGCTCCTTTCTCGTGATTGTCCCCACTGTAGCACCATAATATGTCAGATGATGACATGAATGGGCGCATTCTGGCTGAGTTGTTGCCTTATCGCCGACGGTTAGCGCAGCCCAACGCCATGACACCGAAATCGGGATACGGCCGTCGGGCGTGAGCCGACCGGCTATACGGCTGGAGTGTGAGGGGCAGGGGCGGTAAGCAACAGAAAGCTTCGCGAGTTGGGGAGAAGCCGGCCGGCCCAGATAAGGCCCGCACCGCAGGGCGCCCTCCTCCGGTTGAGGAAGCGGAGCGCAGAGCCCGACTACGTCGAAGGGGTATAGCTTCCCGACGGAGCGCTCCAAAGGAGTGCTCGGGTGTCTGAGTCGGGGTGCGCTTCGCGCAACCGGCGATAACGCCCAGGGCCAGCCGCAGTACTCGCGAAGCTTTCCTTGTGTCTTGACTCTATGCGCGGCCGCCTGACGAGTCAATCGGCGCGAGTCTTAAAGAAAGTACTCATTGTTCGGGTCTGAACGAAGTTCGGGCCCGAACGAAGTTCAGGCCCGAACTTCGTTCGGGCCGCTCACAGCGCTTCCCAGAGGGGTTGCAGCACCGTTATCGCGCGGGCCAGCCGCGCGGCTGTGGCCTCCAGCGTCGCCTCCGAAAACGGCTCGTAGGGCACGGTCTCATACACTTTGGCCCAGCCCTTGTCCCAGTGCTCCGCTTCCCATTGCGCGCCGAGCGCCGCCTTCACGGCCACCATGTGTTTCGAGAAGCCGCGCAGCAGGGCCAGGTTCTCTTCTCGGTTCCGGCTTTCGAAATGCAGGCCGATCTCGAGCCGGCCGCGGCGCTCGCCCAAGTTCCAAACCTCATAGTGCAGGCGGGGATCGCCATAATAGAGCTGGCAGAGCCAGCTGCGATGGGCGCTGCGGAACTGGCGCAGGGCAGGCGGCAGGTGAGGGCGCGTCGCGGCGGGCAGGCGCGCCATGAACTGCGCGGACGTCAGACGGGGCATGCCTCACCCGCGCAGCGTGGCCACGATGCGCGTCGGGAACTCCAGCAGGTTGAGCGCGTCATGGATGTTCGCCATGACGAGGTCGGCGTTGATCAGGGCCTCGACGGCCAGCCCCTCATCGCTCAGGATGGCGATCCCCAGCGCGGCGGCCTTGAGCATATCGGCGTCATTCACGCCCTGGCCGATCGCCACCACCGTCTCGGCGCCCAGCGCGCGCACATAATCGCCCTTCTGGCGGGCCTCGCCGCCCGGCTTCAGGCGCACGGCCTGCGCGTTCAGCATCAGGTCGATGGCGGCCTGCCGGCCGTAAGTGTCGGCGGTCAGCAGGTGCAGGGTGAGCCGGTCCCGCAGCGCGCTCAAGGGCCGAACGATCCGGTCCAGCAGATGGCCGTCCTTGGCCAGGGTGCCGTTGACGTCGAGGACCAGGTGTTCCAGGCGGAGCGTGCCGCGCCCGGGGATGTTGAGTTCGATCATGGGTGAGCTTTCCCGTTCCAGTGCGCCCATTTCGGCGCGTCTACCGGGCCTCGACCACCAGCGCCGTCACGTCTTCGGGCGCTTCCGGGGCGCCGCCCAGCTCCAGCAGGTGAGCCAGCAGCGCCTCCACCAGTTTCTCGGCGTTGAAGTAGTCGCGCAGGTGGAGGAAGCGGGCCACGGCCGGGCTGTCCGCCAGCCGGCCGCCGCCGGGCGAGAGCGCGAGGTAGGCGTCGCCGGCCGTGAATTGCAGAGGCTCCCCCTGCGACTCGCTGCGTTCGGGGAGCAGGTGGTGGCGGGCCGGGGCGTGCTCGGGCGGCAGGGGGATCAGCGTGCCATCCGCCAGGCGGAAGAACTGCAACACGCCCGGCATGGCCGTGTATTGCAGTGAGAGTCGAAACGGGTCGACGACGACGCGCAGGGTGACGTCGAAGCCGACGGCGCTGAGCTGTTCCTCGATGGAGCCCGGCTGGCGGGGCAGGGGCAGCGGGATGCCGAGTTGTTCCAGGTTCTCGGGCTGCCGGACAAGCGCCATCAGGCGCAGCGCATCCGGGTGATACGACAGCCGCCCATCCACCACGGATTCGTGGCGCGGGTGCCGGCCGGTCTGGGTGCGGTAAGCGATATTGAAACCCGGCATAGCCCAATCGTATCACGGCTTGCCGCCGCGCGCCTGCCGGGCCGGACCCACCCTACCCAAGCCCCGCCCTTTTTGGTAGAATGCCGCCCGGCTGGAGTCGGGCGCCCGGCGCGCCTCCAGACTATTCACGCCGCCTCCCCGCATCCTGCGTGCGAGTCGGTCGCGCGGAGCGCGACTTTCAACGGTCGCGCTGTGTGCGACCGCCGGCTCGTGATCAGGCGGCTCAGACAACGCCAAAGGAGTTCGCATGTCCCTCATCTCCATGAAGTCGCTCCTGGAGACGGGCGTCCATTTCGGGCATCGCACCCAGAAGTGGCACCCCAAGATGAAGCCGTACATCTTTACGGAGCGCAACGGCATCCACATCATCGACCTGCAGCAGACGGTGGCGGCCCTGGACACGGCCTACAACCTGGTGCGGGATCAGGTGGCGCGCGGCGGCACACTGCTGTTCCTGGGGACCAAACGCCAGGCCCAGGAGAGCATCCAGAAGGAAGCCGAACGGTGCGGCATGCCGTACGTCAACCAGCGCTGGCTGGGCGGCACGCTCACCAACTGGCGCACCATCAAGCAGCAGATCGACGAGCTGAAGCGGCTGGAGGAGGGGAAGGCCACCGGCCAGTTCGTGCGGCTGACCAAGAAAGAGCAGTTGATGATTGATCGCCGCATCAGCAAGCTGCAGGATCGGCTGGGCGGCATCCGTAACATGTCCCGGCTGCCCGATCTGCTCTATGTCGTGGACGTACGCCGCGAGGACACGGCCGTGCACGAGGCCAATATCCTGCGCATCCCGGTCATCGCCCTGGTGGACACCAACTGCGATCCGGGCGGCGTGGACTACGTCATCCCGTCCAACGACGACGCCATTCGGGCCATTAAGCTCATGACGGCCAAGATCGCGGACGCGGTGCTGGAGGGGGCCGCGCAGCGCAAAGACGAGCCTGCCGCGCTGGAGGCGGCCGAGGCCGCCTACGCGGAGGCCGGCGAGAAGGACGAGGACCTGCTCGGCCCGGCGACCCTGGCCAAGATGGGTTCCGGCGAGCTTAGTTTTGAAGAGCCGAGCGCTCCGGCGAGCGCCGCTCAGGCAGAGTGACCAGCATGGAAATCTCAGCTCAAATGGTGAAGGAACTGCGCGAAGCCACCGGCGCGGGCGTGCTCGACTGCCGCAAGGCGCTGCTGGAGAACGGCGGCGACTTCGAGAAGGCGGCCACCTGGCTGCGCGAGAAAGGCCTGGCCGCGGCGGCCAAGAAGGCCGGGCGCGAGGCGCGGGAGGGCAAGCTGGAACTGTACAGCCACGCCGGCGGCCGCGTCGGCGTGATGGTGGAGGTCAACTGCGAGACGGACTTCGTCGCCCGGACCGAGCAGTTCCAGACCTTCGCGCATGATCTGGCCCTGCACATCGCGGCCGGCGCGCCGCGCTACATGGACGTGGCCGATATCCCGGCCGAAGTGCTGGAGGCGGAGAAAGCCATCGCCCGCAACCGCGCCCGGGAAGAGGGCAAACCCGAGAAAATCTGGGATAAGATTGTGGATGGCCGCCTGGACAAGTTCTATCAGGAGGTCTGCCTGCTGCGTCAGCCGTTCGTCAAAGACGAGACGGTGACCATCGCCGAGCTGCTCAAGCGCGCCATCGCGACCATCGGCGAGAACATCATCATCCGACGCTTTGTCCGATGGGAGTTGGGCGAGTCAGCGGATGGATGAGGCTGGGACGGGTGACTGTGCGGAAGCCAGTCACCCGTTTTTGTGTGTGGACGAAAGGCGAAGGACCGGGGACGAGAGCGCCGTCTTTCGTCGTCCGTCCTTCGTCCGCGCTTAAGGAGACCCCATGGCAACCCCCGTGTATCGCCGCATCCTGCTCAAGCTCGGCGGCGAAGCCCTGGCCGGCATCGGCGGCCTGGGCATCAACCCGGACAACGCCGAGGAGATCGCCGCCAAGGTGAAACAGGTGAAGGACCTGGGCGTCGAGATCGCCCTGGTCATCGGCGGCGGCAACCTGTGGCGCGGCCGCGAAGGCATCCAGCACGGCATGGAGCGCGCCACGGCCGATTACATCGGCATGATCGGCACGGTCATGAACTCGCTGGCCCTGCAGGACGCCCTGGAGCGCGCCGGCGTGTTGACGCGGGTGCAGACCGCCATCGAGATGCGGGCGGTGGCCGAGCCCTACATCCGCCGCCGGGCTATCCGCCACCTGGAGAAAGGCCGGGTGGTCATCTTCGCCGCCGGCACCGGCAACCCGTACTTCAGCACCGACACCGGCGCCGCCCTGCGCGCCATGGAGATCGACGCCGACGTCATGGTCAAGGCCACCAAGGTCGACGGCGTGTACGACGACGACCCGCGGCTCAACCCGAACGCCAGGAAATTCGAGACCCTGCCGTACATCGAGGCCCTCAACCGCCGCCTGAAAGTGCTGGACAGCACCGCCATCAGCCTGTGCATGGACAACAGCCTGCCGATCCTGGTCCTCAACCTCTGGGAAGGCGACGCGCTGGCGCGGGCGGTGCTGGGCGAGAAGGTCGGCACGATCATCGGGCGGTGACCGGCACCCGGCCGGCGGGCCGACTTGCAACCTCCGCCACTGGCGGGTATGCTTAACGGCACCGCCCAATCCATTCGCCCAGCCCACCTGCGAAACGCTTATGGTCAAAGATGCCCTGCACGACGCCGAGGACCGCATGAAGGGCGCCATCGCGGCGCTCGAGCAAAACCTGAACTCCATCCGCACCGGCCGCGCCTCACCGGCCCTGATCGAGCGCCTGCCGGTGGAATACTACGGCACTCCGACGCCCCTCCAGCAACTGGCCACCATCACGGTGCCGGAGCCGCGCCAGTTGCTGGTGAAGCCCTTCGACCAATCCTCGCTCAAGAACATCGAGAAGGCGATCCTGGCCTCCGACCTCGGCCTGAATCCGGCGAACGACGGCAAGGTCATCCGCCTGAACCTGCCGCCGCTCACCGAGGAGCGCCGGCGCGACCTGACCCGGGTCGTCCACCACCGCCTGGAGGAGGCGCGGGTGGCCATCCGCAATGTGCGCCGCGGCTCGCATGACGACCTGCGCGAATTCGAGAAAGAGAAGCTCATCTCCGAGGACGAACTCAAGCGCGGCGAGGCCGACCTCCAGAAGCTGACCGATAAATACATCGCCAGGGTCGACGAACTGGGCGCGCGGAAGGAAGCCGAGATCAAAGAGATCTAGACCCGCCATGGCCACTGAACCCCCCGTATTGCCTCCGGAGAAGGTCCCCACCCATGTCGGCATCATCATGGACGGCAATGGGCGCTGGGCCCTCTCGCGCGGGTTGCCGCGCCTGGCCGGCCACCGCGCCGGGGTGGAGAACCTGCGGCGGATCATCACCGCCTGCGTCGAGTTCGGCATCAAGCATCTGACCATCTACGCCTTCTCCACGGAGAACTGGGGGCGCCCGCCGGAGGAGGTGCGCGGGCTGATGTTCATCCTGGATGAGGTCCTGCAAAAGGAGCTCGCCGAGCTGCACCGGCAGGGGGTCCAGTTGCGTCACATCGGCCGCCTGGACGGCCTGGCCCCCAACACCCAGGAGATGGTGCTGGATGCGGTCGAGATGACCAAGCACAACACCCGCCTGGTGCTCAACGTCGCCTTCAACTACGGCGGCCGGGCCGAGATCGTCCACGCCATCCGGCACATGCTGGCGGACGGCGTCACCCCGGACCAGGTGACCGAGGAGCTGGTCGGACGCTACCTGTACACGGCCGGCCAGCCCGATCCGGACCTGATCATCCGCACGGCCGGCGAACTGCGCGTGTCCAACTTCCTGGTCTGGCAGGGGGCCTACGCCGAGTACTATGCCGCCGACGTCTTCTGGCCCGATTTCGACAAAAACGAGTTTCGCCGCGCCCTGGAGCACTACGCCGCTCGCGAACGGCGTTTCGGGCTGACCTCGGCGCAATTAGCCTCAGCCTGAAATCGCCGTCAGGATGCTGCTGGACCGCCTGGCCATCGCCATCCCACTGCTCCCGGTCGCCGTGTGGGTGATTGCGCTCGGCGGCCCGGTGTATGCTGTCCTGGTCGGGTTCATCCTGTTCCTGGCCGCCCGCGAGTATCACCGCCTGTTTCAGGCCGGCGGCCAGCGCCCGGCCGGGCCGCTGCTCCTGATCGGCGCGCCGTTGCTGGCGCTGGCGCGCGCTCTGCCGGGCGTGTTGCCGGGCGGAGCGCTGGCCGCCCTGATCCTGACGGCCCTGGTGTGGCACCTGGTCGATTTCGAGCGGGGCGCGCCGGCCTCCGGCACCGATTTCGCCGTCACCCTGGGCGGCCTCCTCTACCTGGGCTGGATGGGCGGTTACCTGATCGACCTGCGTCGCCTGCCGGACGGGTTGTGGTGGACGGCCACGCTGCTGAGCGCCGTCTGGCTGGCGGACACCGCCGCCTACGCCGCCGGCCGGGCGCTGGGCCGGCGTTTGCTGGCGCCGCGGCTCAGCCCGAAAAAGACCTGGGAGGGTTTCGCCGGCGGCGTGGCGGGCAGCGCCCTGGGGACCGGCGTGCTGGCCCTGGTCTGGGGCCTGGGGGCCGGCCCCGCCAGTCTGGTGGATTGGCCGGCCGGGCTGCTGCTGGGGGCCGTCATCGGGCTGGTCGGCCCGGTCGGGGACCTGGGGATCTCGATGCTCAAGCGCCAGACCGGCGTCAAGGATTCCGGCCACGTCATCGCCGGGCACGGCGGCGTGCTGGACCGGATCGACTCCTGGCTGATCGGCATCCCGGTTGGTTATTACGGCGTGCTGCTGTTGCAGGCCTGGCTGAGCTGAACGCGGCCCGCCTCACCCACCCGCACCCTGGAGGCACACGATGAGCGAGAAGCCCGACCGAAACCTGGCCCTGGAACTGGTCCGCGTCACGGAGGCGGCCGCGCTGGCGGCTGGCCGGTACATGGGGCGCAACGACAAGGAGGGCGGCGACAAGGCCGCCGTCGACGCCATGCGCCTGGTGCTGAACACCGTGGAGATGGACGGCGTCATCGTCATCGGCGAGGGCGAGAAAGACGAAGCCCCGATGCTGTACAACGGCGAGAAGCTCGGCAACGGCCGCCCGCCGCAGGTGGACATCGCCGTGGACCCCATCGACGGGACGCGCCTGCTGGCGCTCGGCCGCCAGAACTCGCTCTCCACCGTCGCCATGGCCGACCGGGGCAGCATGTTCAACCCGGGGCCGATCGTCTACATGGACAAGATCGCGGTCGGGCCGGGGGCCAAGGGCGCCGTCGACCTGGAGGTCTCGCCGGCGGTCAACCTGCGCAGCGTGGCCCGGGCGCTGGGCAAGGAGATCCGCGACCTGACGGTGATGGTGCTGGACCGCCCGCGCCACGACAAACTGATCGCCGAGATCCGCAAAGCCGGCGCGCGCATCCGGCTGATCACCGACGGCGACGTGGCCGGCGCCCTGATGACGGCCTGGCCCGAGTCCGGGGTCGATCTGCTGATGGGGGTGGGCGGGTCCCCGGAGGGCGTCATTTCGGCCTGCGCGCTCAAGTGCATGGGCGGCGAGATCCTGGCCAAGCTCTACCCGCGCAACGAGGAAGAAGCGCGCAAGGCCCGCGAACTGGGCCTGAACCTGGAGCAGGTGCTCGGCACCGACGATCTGGTCCGGTCGGATAACGTCTTCTTCGCGGCCACCGGCATCACCGACGGCGAGCTGCTGGACGGCGTCAAGTACTACCCGGACGGCGCGCGCACGCATTCGCTGGTCATGCGCTCCAAATCCGGGACCGTGCGCGAGATCGTCTCGCGCCACCGCTGGAGCAAGCTGATGGAGATCAGCCAGGTTCCGTATTGAGGCGCAGGTCAGTTTTCGAGTTTTGTGTCATTGCCCACCGGCCGTGCGCCGGCGTCCCGATCCGGGAGGCTGGCCGCCAGGACCTTCGGGCCATAGGCTTGAATTGACGCGGGCGGGTCGGAATGCTATAATTTGCCTGCAAACCCCACGAATGTAGTCGGCCACATCGACCCCAAACTGCATAGAGCGTGAGCGTTTCTGGCCAGATCGGTATTTTCATCAGTCAGCTTCAATAACCGCTGCGGGCGGCGCCCGCAGGCTCTGTTTCCTCTCAGGCGATCCTCATGGACATCAGCGAACTTCAATCGAAAACGCTTGGCGAGCTGCGCGCCGTGGCGCGGCAGTGGGATATCCCGTCCTACAGCCGCCTCAAGAAGGATGACCTGATCCTGCGCCTGCTGCGCGCCAACGCCGAGAAGCAGGGCCTGGAGTTGCGCGGCGGCGTGCTGGAGATCGTCGAGGACGGCATCGGCTTCCTGCGCGCCGAGCACTACCTGCCGGGGCCGGAGGACATCTACGTCTCCCAGTCCCAGATCCGGCGCTTCGGGCTGCGCACCGGCGACATGGTCATCGGCCAGGTCCGCGCGCCCAAGGATTCCGAGAAGTATTTCGGCCTGCTGCGCGTGGAGACCGTCAACGGCCTGGACCCGGAGGCCGCCAAGCGCCGCCCGAATTTCGAGGCGCTCACCCCCATCTTCCCCGACCGGCGCTTCGACCTGGAGACCAACAAGCACATCCTGAGCACCCGCCTGCTCAACCTGATCGCCCCGATCGGCATGGGCCAGCGCGGCCTGATCGTCTCGCCGCCCAAGGCCGGCAAGACCACCGTGCTCAAGGAAGTGGCCAACGCCATCAGCCAGAACTACCCGGAAGTGCACCTGATGGTGGCCCTGATCGGCGAGCGCCCGGAAGAGGTGACCGACATGGACCGTTCGGTGGACGCCGAGGTGATCGCCTCCACCTTCGACGAGCCGGTGACCTCGCACGTGCGCGTGGCCGAGATGGCCCTGGAGCGCGCCAAGCGCCTGGTGGAGGGCGGCCGCGACGTCGCCATCCTCCTGGACTCGCTCACCCGTCTGGCGCGCGCCTACAACCTGGTGGTCAACCCGTCCGGCCGCACGCTGTCCGGCGGCCTGGACCCGGCCGCGCTCTACCCGCCCAAGAAGATTTTCGGCGCGGCGCGCAACCTGGAGGAGGGCGGCTCGCTCACCATTGTGGCCACCTGCCTGGTGGACACCGGCTCGCGCATGGATGACGTGGTCTACGAGGAGTTCAAGGGCACGGGCAATATGGAGCTGCACCTCTCCCGCAAATTGCAGGAGCGGCGCATCTTCCCGGCCTACGACATCGAGCGCTCATCCACGCGCCGCGAAGAGCTGCTGCTCGGCCCGGATATCACCCCGCGCGTCTGGCTGCTGCGCCGCATGTTCGGCCAGATGATCTCCTCCCCGCCGAACGGCGCCGGCATGGACCTGACCAACGCCACCGAAGCCGTGCTGGACAACCTGCGCCAGACCGACAACAACATGGAATTCCTGGAGAAGCTCGGCAAGAACGGGAAATAGCCGTTTTAGGAACGACGGCCGACCCGGGAGCGCGCCCGCGCCGCCCGGGTTTTTGTTTTCAGCGCACGACGTAGACGGTGTACTCCGGGTTGGCGGCGTTGCAGGCCCAGTCGGCCGGCGGCAGGGGCAGGCTGTGGGGTTTCTCCATGACGATGTAGTCGGCGCCGTAACGGCGCGCGAAGGCGCTGACGGCCTCCGGCGTCAGGCGGTAGTAGGCCTCGCGCGTGAAGCGCTGGTTGTCGAAGAAGTTGCCGGCGAACTGCTCCAGCGCCCCCGGCGCCAGCTGCGTGAAGCGCTCCTTCCAGACGTCGTAGTAGCCCGGCGCCAGCGCGATCATCAGCAGCTCGGAGTGCGTCACCACCGTGGTGCGCTCGGAAAACGTCCGCCAGTCCGAGCCGTACAGCCACCACTTCTCGGGCGGCGTCACGAAGACGGCGTCCTGGGGGGTGTTGTCCCGCGCGCAAACCTGGATCTGCTCCCAGGCGGTGTTCGGGCCGAACGGGTGCAGCCCGGGCCCCCACAGGCCGATCTGCAGGATCACGCGCATGGCGAAGGCGAACAGGCCGAGCGCGACCGCGCCGGCGGCCGCGTTGCGCCACGTCACCGAACGGATCACCGTCTGCAGCCCCAGGACGAGCAGGGGGATGAAGGGCAGCGGCGAGCCGACGTACGCCGTGAACAGCACGGCGAAGTCCGGACGCGGCAGCGCCTGCGTTTCCCAGCGCCGCGCCAGCCAGTGGCCGAAATACAGGTAGCCGAAGAGCGTGGCCCACATCCCGGCGCGGATGATCTGCAGCTGATTGATGAGGGTGACCGGGTAGACCAGGGCGGTCACCGCCTGCACCGTCAGGATGAGAATCACGGCGCCGATGAAGTGCCGCACCGTGCGCTCATGCTCCGGCGAGCGGGCCGGCGCCGAGCGGCGGCCCAGGAAGTACAGGGCCAGCGTGCTCAGGCCGGAGAAGGTGACAAAGAGGATGTGAAGGTAGGGCGCGATCAGGAAGAACAGGTTGTAGAGGGAGCCGCGCGAAACCACGTCGAACCATTCCGGGTTGACCTCCGCCTGGAGCGCCGGGCTGGTCAGGCGCCAGATGAGCACCGGCGCGGCCCCCAGCCCGAACAAGGGCAGGCCGGCCAGCAGGCGGCGCCCGCCCCCCGCGCGCCAGCGCAGGACCGAGTCCAGCAGGAACATGGCGACCACGAAGTTCACGGTGATGACGTGCAGGTTGTAGAGCAGGCCGAGCGCCAGGAACGCCCAGCGGTGCCGGCCGCGCAGATACAGCTGCACGGCGCCGAGCGCAAAAGGCAGGACGAAGGTGCGGTTGAGCAGGCTGAACTCGAAGACCGGGAAGCCGGCGAACCCGATGTGCGGGAGGACGAAGGCGACGGTGCTGAACAGGGCCGCCAGGGGGTGGGCGAACAGCTCCAGGCTGAGCGTCCACAGGCCCCAGATCGTCAGATAGGTCGCGGCGCAGTGGACGGCGAACAACGTCCACTGAAGCGGAAGATAGCTGACCCGGTCCAGCTGCGCCACGGGGATGAACGCCAGCCAGAAAAAGGAGTAACTCTCGCGGCGCAGTTCGATGAAGCCGTCGCCCGGGAACAGCGTCGGGTCGGCGTTCTTTTTCAGGAAAGGGATGTGGACAAACTGGTCGAACGTGCCGAAGTGGTAGCCGATCACCAGAATGGTGACGGCCGTGGCGGCCAGAAAGAAAAGATGGCGCCGCAGGGCATGCGCCTGCAGCTGCCGGGCGAACGTGATCAGCACAGGGGGGCTCCTCCGGGTGGGTTGGATGCAACGGGAGATTGTAACCAAGAACCGGGGAAGTGGGAACTGCGCCACCGCCACAACGGCCACGCCAGGCCGCGCCAGCTTAGTGTATAATCAACACGAAATGAACGAACCTTCGACCGCGCCCGACGCCGAACGCCTCCGCCTGGCCGTGGATGTCGTCATCTTCAGCCTGCGCGAGCGGGACCTGAAGGTGCTGCTGATCCGGCGCGCGCATCCGCCCTTTAAAGGCCGCTGGGCGATCCCGGGCGGCTTCGTCCAGGCGGATGAATCGCTGGAGGCCGCCGCGCGCCGCGAACTGGAGGAGGAGACCGGCGTCCGCGACGTCTACCTGGAGCAGTTGTATACCTTCGGCGACCCCGGGCGCGACCCGCGCGGGCGCGTCATCTCGGTGGCCTATGTCGCCCTGGTGCCGGAGGGCGTCGGCGCGCGGGCCGGCGACGATGCGGCCGAAGCCGCCTGGCATTCGGTGTATGCGCTGCCCGCCCTGGCCTTCGACCACGACGACATCCTGAAGTACGCCCTGCGCCGGCTGCGCTACAAGCTGGAGTACACGTCGGTCGGCTTCGAGCTGCTGCCGGACGAGTTCACGCTGACCGAGCTGCAGGCCGCGTACGAGCTGGTGCTGGGCGAGAAACTGGACAAGCGCAACTTCCGCCGCCGCATCGCCGAGGCCGGCGTGCTGGTGGAGACCAGCCGCTTCCGGGAGGGGGAGGGCCAGGGCCGGCCCGCGCGCCTGTACCGTTACCGCAAGAACGCCGTCACCGAAGTCAAGGCGCGGCGCCTGTTCCCGTAAACCGGCCGGCGGGGCCGCCCGCACAACCATCTTGACAAACCGGCTGTTTGTCGTATAATTTGTGTCGAATAAACACTAAAGGCGCCCGGCGCCTGTTGTTTTCGGAAGAATTAGTGTAATTTACACACCAATAATTGAGGTGGCCATGTCCGTCCCCGCTCTGCCGTTGCCCCCCCATTACGATCCGGCCCGCGTCGGCCAGGTGTGGCGCGTGCCCTACCAGGCGCTGGCCGAGGCCGCCGCCGGCTGGGCCCGGCAGCACGGCGTGCGCCCGGCGGCCGAGGACCGCTTCCGCCTGGCGCTGCTGATCATTGACGCGCAGAACACGTTTTGCCTGCCGGACTTCGAGCTGTACGTCGGCGGGCGCTCCGGCCAGGGCGCCGTGGACGACAACCGCCGCCTGGTCGAGTTCATCTACCGCAACCTGCCCCGCCTGACCCAGATCTTCGCCACCCTGGACACCCACCAGGCGGCGCAGATTTTTCATTCGGTGTTCCTGGTGGACGCCGACGGCCGGCCCCCGGCGCCATACACGCTGGTGACGGCGGAGGCCGTCGAGCGCGGCGATTGGCGCTTCAACCCGGCCCTGGCGTCGAGCCTGGGGGTGAGCGCCGACGCCGTCCAGGCGCACCTGCGGCATTACACGCGCGCCCTCGAGCGTCAGGGCCGGTACGCGCTCACGGTCTGGCCCTACCACGCGATGCTCGGCGGGATCGGGCATGCGCTGGTGGCGTCGGTCGAGGAGGCCCTGTTCTTCCACGGCCTGGCGCGCGCCGCGCCGCCGCAGTTGGAGCTTAAGGGCCAGGCGCCGCTCACCGAGCACTACTCGGCGCTGGGGCCGGAGGTGCTCGTCGGCCCGGACGGCGCCCCGCTCGGCCGCCGCAACGCCGAATTGAGCCGCCAGCTGTTGAGCTTCGACGCCGTGCTGGTCGCGGGCCAGGCCAAGAGCCACTGTGTGGCCTGGACCGTCCAGCACCTGCTCGACGATATCCGCGCCCTGGACCCGGCGCTGGCGCGCAAGGTCTATCTGTTGGAGGACTGCGCCTCGCCGGTCGTGGTGCCGGGCGTGGCGGACTACACCGACCAGGCCGACGCCGCCTATGCGCGTTTCGCCGAGGCCGGCATGCACCGCGTCCGCTCGACCGACCCGCTCGAGGCGTGGCTGCCCGCCGCCGCCTGAACTCAAGGAGCCCCGGTTATGTTCCTGGTTGTCGCCGTGCTCTGCGGACTGGCCCTGATCTACATCGCTTACCTGCATCTGCAGCTCTACATCAGCCGCCGCATTATCAGCGCCCTGCAGGAGACCACGGTGACGGCCGAGGCCGGCGGGCGCTCCGGCCTGAAGCCGGCCCTGGCGCTGTTCGGGCTGCTGCTCCTGGCCGCCGGCGCGCTGGCGAGCCTGGTCCAGTGAGGCGCCATGACGCCGTCTGGCCTTCCCCGCCCGCACCCCAACTGTTACTGGGTGGATCCGGACCGGCTGTCCGACCGGCTGCTGGCCGGCGAATATCCGGGCGACCGGGACGAGGCCGAGGCGCGCGAGAAACTGCGCCGGCTGCTGAGCGCCGGCCGGGACTTCTTCCTCGACCTGACCGAGCCCTACGAGGCGGGGATCATCGCGCCGCTGCAGCCCTACGACCACTGGCTGGCGGATGAGGCCAGGGCCCTGGGCGTCGCGGCCGCCCACACGCGTCTGTCGATCCCGGACATGGGCCTGCCGGAGAACCCGGCGCACATGGCCCGCATCCTGGACACGCTCGACGCGGCGCTGGCCGCCGGGCGCAAGGTCTACCTCCACTGCTGGGGCGGCATCGGGCGCACTGGCACCGTCGTCGGCTGCTACCTGGTCCGCCACGGCCGGACGGGCGACGAGGCCCTGGAGACGCTGGACCGCTGGTGGCGGACGGTCCTCAAATCCCTCTGGGCGCCGCGCTCGCCGCAGACCGATGAGCAGGTGGCCTACGTGCGCGCCTGGCGCGAGCCGGCCGCGCGCCGCTGACAGCGGCCTCGTTCACGGCTACAATCGACCCATGACCCTCTTCGACCAGAAACGCCTCACCAACGACGTCTTCAAGCTGGACATCGAGCGCATGCGCCGCGGCTGGTACTCGGACAAGTACTTCGAGAACATCGGCGCCATGCTCACCCACCTGGCGGCCGGCGGCTACCGCTACGCCGGCGCGGCGCCGCGCCTGCAGGGCGTGGACGTGCGCGCGGTGGAGGTCGGCAACCTGGACGTGGAGATGCAGTGGTTCACGCGCCGGCCCGGCGTCACCGTGGTGGTCGGCGTGGACAAGGCCCTGGCGATGCTGCGCCACTGCACCGGCTATTTCGAGAACGAGGGCTTTGTGGAGACGTGGGACCGGCTGGAGGTGGAGGCCGTGCACGACGGGACGCTGGTGAAATACAACGGCGACCCGCTGCAGATCCAGCCCGTCATCCGGGTGCGCGGCCGTTACCGCGACTTCGCCCTGCTGGAGACGCCGACGCTGGGCATCCTCACGCGGGCCTCGCGCGTGGCCACCAACGTGTACAACACGCTGATCGCGGCGCGCGGCAAGCCGGTGCTCTTCTTCCCGGCCCGCTTCGACCTGCACGAGGTCCAGGCCGCCGACGGCTACGCCTACAACGTCGCCGTGCAGCGCTTCAACCTGGATTACGCCCAGACCAACAGTCCCTTCATCTCCACCGACGCGCAGGGCGACTGGTGGGGCGGGGCGGGCGGCGGCACGGTGGCGCACGCCGCCATCGCCTGCTTCTTCGGCGACACGGCCGAGACCATGCTGGCCTTCTGTGCCACGCGCCCGCCGCACATCCCGCGCATCGCGCTGGTGGATTTCAACAACGACTGCGTGGGCGATTCGCTGGCGACGCTCGACGCCATGTTCGCGCGCTACCGGGCGCTGGTGGAGGCGGGCGAGGAGGCCGAGGCGCGCAAATACCGGCTGTACGGCGTGCGCCTGGACACCAGCGCCAGCGTGCGCGACGTCAACGTCCCGCCGTTGGGGGAGGCGGCCCTGGACCTGGGCGTCAACCCGCGCCTGGTCTTCACCGTCCGCCAGGCGCTGGACAGCGCCTGGGAGCGCTGGAACGTGCCGAAGAAGTGGGAGGAGCGCGCCCAGCATTTCTGCCGCCGGGTGAAGATCGTGGTCTCCGGCGGCTTCAACCCGGACAAGATCAGGCGCTTTGAGAAACTGGGGGTGCCGGTGGATATCTACGCCGTGGGCTCGTCGTTGTTCGACAACCACGGCGACACGGTCTCGGACTTCACCGCCGACGTGGTGCGCGTGAAGGTGAACGGCCGGTGGCACGACATGGCCAAGGTGGGGCGCCGGCCGTGCGACAATCCCGATCTACAGCCCGTGCGCTGAGGCCGGACGGGGGCGCCGTCACCAGCACAGGCCCTGGTACTGCCCGTTCAGGGCGCCGGCGTCCGGCGTGATGCGCACCAGGTCCACGACGACCTGGTCCGGGCGCAGGCGTTCCAGCGCCGCCCGAAACTCGGGCGCTTTGTTGCCGATGACGATCACGTCGCTCTCCGCCAGCACCTCGTCGATGCTCTCGCACATGAGCGTGGCGATGTGCGGGATCTCGCGCTCGATGTAGGCCTTGTTGGCGCCGTGCAGGCGGGCGAGCGAGACGTTCTTGTCGTAGATCTTCACCTGGTAGCCCTTGCCGATCAGGGTCTCGATCAGCTCCACCATCGGGCTTTCGCGCAGGTCGTCGGTGCCGGCCTTGAAGCTGAAGCCCAGCGCGCCCACCCGCTTGCGGCCCGCCTGTTTCACCATCTCAAAGCTTCGCTTCACCTGGAGTTCGTTGCTGGGGAGCAGCGCCTCCAGCAGCG
>DAOUAB010000056.1:0-12222 GCA_034434015.1 Anaerolineales bacterium | reverse complement strand
GAACAGGTCTTTGAGGAAAAACGTGTGGACCACGTTGAGCAGGGCGTCCGGCACGCGCAACGCCAGCTTGCTCAGCGTGTTGAGGCGGTACTCGCCGGCCGCGGCCACCAGCACCAGCTTGGCCACGCGCTCCGGGTGGGCGGCGGCGTACTCGGTGACGATGGCGCCGCCGAAAGAATGGCCGACCAGCACGAACGGCTCGCGCACCCTCAGGATGTTCAGGGCCCGGTCGATATCGCCCACGAACTCGTCCATGGTGTAGCGGGCGCCGGCCGGCCGGTCCGACGAGCCGAAGCCGCGCAGGTCCAGGGCGATGACGCGCGAGTCGTCCGAGAACTTCTGCAGCTGGTACTTCCACTGCGTGGCGTTGCCGCCGAAGCCGTGGATGAACACCATCGTGCGCGCCGGCCGGTCCGGCGAGATGTCGATGGCGCTCAGGCGCAGCAGCGGCTGCGTCGAGACGCGGACTTCACGGCGGTAGAGCTCGAGGTCGACGTCCATGCCCGGTCAGTTCTCAAAGCTCAGGGCCCGGTGCTCACGTGCGCCCTCTGCGTTGTGCATGGCGCCTCGGTCATGGTCCCCACAGCCCCAACGCTTTCTCCCATAAGTGCGGCCCTAAAACCAGCAGGCCGACGATGACGGCGTTGAGCGCGGCCACCAGCACGGCCGCGGCGCCGACGTCCTTGCCGACTTTGGCCAGGGGATGGATGTCGGGCGAGGCCAGGTCGACGGTGGCCTCGATGGACGTGTTGATGAACTCGGACGTCCAGACCATGGCCACGGTCAGGAAGATGATCGCCCACTCGGTCGGGGTCAGGCCCAGCCACAGGCTGACGACGAACACGGCGGCCGAGGCGACGGCGTGGATCCAGGCGTTTTCCTGGGTGCGGACGACGTACCACCAGCCGTGGAAGGCGTGGCGGAACGCGCTCAGGCGGTTGGCGGCGCGCTTGTTGGGGCGCGCCGGATCAGGGAGCCTCATGGCGCGCCGGACTATAACGCGGTTGCGCGCGGGCGGCAAGATGCCCGGCTCAATCGACGACCAGGCGGTAGCCGACGCCGCGCACGTTCAGGATGTGCCGGGGGTTGCCCGGGTCCGGCTCCAGCGAGTCGCGCAGCTCGTGGATGTGCCACTTGGCCAGCTCCTGGGCCTCGCGCCGGTCGGCCTGGTAGCCCTGCGCTTCGGTGACCAGCGTCTGATAGTCGACCACGTCCGGGGCGTGGCGGGTGAGGACGACCAGGTAGTCGAACGCGGAGGGCGGCAGGGTCAGGTCGCGTTCGCCGAAGACCGCGCGGCGGGCCTGCAGATCGACGGTCAGGCCGCCGCGCTTGAGGAACCGGTCGCTGGAGACGGAGGCCGGCGAAGCGGTGGGCGACAGGGCCTCGTCGAGCTTGCGCAGCTCGTCCTGCAGGCCCGTGATCTGGCTCTGGATTTCGCGCCGGCGCCGCTCGACGGCCTGCTTCTTGAGGATGTTCTCGGTGCGCGTGATCAGGAACTCCGGGTTGAGGGGTTTGAGCAGGTAGTCCATGGCCCCCAGGCGCATGGCCTCGATGGCGGTCTCCAGCGACGCGAAGGCCGTGAACATCACCACCGGCATCTGGGGATACAGGCGGTGGACCTCGCGCAGGACCTGCAGGCCGTCCATCTCCGGCAGGTGGATGTCCAGGTAGGTCAGGTCATACGGCGAGGCGGCCAGGCGCTGGAGCGCCTCCGGGCCGGTGGCCGCGGCCGTCACATCGCAGCCCGCCTGGCGCAGGATGCGCGTCAGCGTCTGGCGCAACGCGGCCTCGTCTTCGATGATCAAGACGCGTCCGGAGAGCGTGGTCATACGGGGCCTCCCTGGTTGATGGCTGATGGCGGCGCGCCGGTCGCCGGCCGCTCATGGCCGATGAGCACGGCTCAGGGCTCGGCCGAGGCGACCTCGGTCCGCACGACGGGCAGCCAGACGCGGAACGTGCTGCCCTGACCCGGTCGGCTTTCGGCTTCGATGCGCCCCTGGTGGCGCTGGACGATCTCGTAGGTGATGAACAGCCCCAGGCCCGTGCCGCCCTCCTTGGTCGTGAAGAACGGCTCGAAGATGCTGGGCAGGTCGGCCGAGTCGATGCCGGCCCCGGTATCCGAGATGGCCACCAGGACCTCGTTCTGCTCGGGCAGGAAGCGCGTCTGGATGGAGAGTTGGCCGCCCCGGGGCATGGCCTCCACCGCGTTCAGGCACAGGTTGAGCAGCACCTGCTTGAGCTGGTCGCGCAGGCCGGGCACGGGCGGCAGCCCGGGCGCGGGCTCGAATTCCCAGGCGACGTTGCTGTGCCGCAGGTGGGTGGCGATCAGGCGCTGCACGTCCTCGATGAGCGGGTTGAGCGCCTCCGGCCGGAACTGCTCGGCCGTCGCCGGTCGGTAGGTCTCGCGCAGGCGGCTGATCAGCTCGGCCATGCGGTCGGCCTCGGTCAGCGCCACCTGCAGGTCCTCGCGCGATTGGGGGCTGAGCACGCTTTCCTGCTTCACCAGGTAGAGCGAGTTCTGGATGGCCTGCAGCGGGTTGTTGAGTTCGTGCGCCACGGAAGCCACCAGGCGCCCCATGGCGGCCAGCTTCTCCGTCTGCACCAGGCGGGTGCGCATGGTCTGCTCGTCGCGCAGCGACTTCTCCAGATTCGCGTACAGGCGCGCGTTCTGGATGGCGAGCGAGGCCTGGCCGATGAAACCGATCAGGCGCTGAGCGTGCTCCGGGCGGTAGAAGCCTGCCTCGAACTTGTCCAGCGAGAAGAACGCCACCGCGCCCTCGCCTTCGATCAGGATCGGCGCGCCCAGCCATGACCGGGCCTGGAGGGAGGCCAGGCCCGGCAGCCAGGTGGTGTCGGCGCGCACATCCGGCACGGCCATCGGCTGGCCGGTCTGGGCCAGGTGGCGCAGGCGCGGCGTGGCGGCGACGTCCAGCGACAGCTCGCTCACGGCGCGGACGGCGGCCGCGCCCATCTGCTCGTAGCCGCGCATCCGGGCGGTGCGGGCGCGCCCGGTCCGCCGGTCCACCAGCAGCAGCAGGGCGGCGTCGTAGGGCACCAGGCGCCCGATCTGCTCCAGCAGCCGGTCGAGGAGCTCCTCGAAGACCAGGGTCGAGCTCAGGATGCGGCCGATATCGCCCAGGCTTTCGGCGTCGCGGCGCGCGGCGCTCTCGGCGGCCAGCAGGCGGGCGTTCTCGATGGCCAGCGCGGCCTGCGCCCCGAGGGTCTTGAGCAGTTGCTCATCGTCGGTCGAGAAGGCGTGCGGCTCGGCGCTCTGGACGCTGATGGTGCCCAGCCGCCGGTCGCCGCTCTGCACCGGTGCCACCAGCAGCGAGCGCAGGTTGGGGATGCGGCTGGACGGCAGATAGCGCGCGTCGGACAGGATGTCGCCGACGTTGATGGGCTGGCCCTCGGCCATCACGCGCCCGGCGATGCCTTCGCCGGGGCGCATGGACAGCTCCGAGCGGGTCAGTTGTTCCGGGCTGGAATAGGCGGCCGAACGCAGCGCCTGGGCGTCTTCGTCCAGCAGGTGGATGACGGCGCGCTCGACGCGGGGGATGATCTGGCGGGCGGCGTCGACGATCATCTGCAGGATCTGGCCCAGGTTGTGCGTCTCGTTGAGCGCCTGGCTGATGACGCTCATCGCCTCGCTCTCCTGCAGGCGGCGCTGGATGCGGGCGTGCTGGCGGGCGTTGCCGATGGCGAGCGCCGCCCAGCTGGCGGCCGCCTCGAGCATGCCGACGTCCTCCTGCAAAAAAGCCTGCGAGGTCTCGTGCAGGGCCTCGATCACGCCGATCACCTGGCCCTGCAGCTTGAGCGGGGCGGCCAGCAGGCACTGGGCCTGGTCGATGCCGAACTGCTCCAGCGGCAGGTACATGCGCGCCAGGCCGTCGGCCCCGCGCGCCAGCGCCGACAGGCCGGTTTGCAGGACCTGGCCGGCGATGCCGGCCGTGCTCGGCATGCGCCGGCCGATCAGGCTGACGTTGCCGGTGCCGCCGACCGCGGCCATCACCAGCACGTCGCCTTCGGCGAGCAGCACGGCCACGCTGTCGGCGTTGAGCAGGAACTTGACCTCCTCCAGGACGCGGTTGAGGACGACCGTCTGCTCCAGGCTGGAGGCCACCGTCTGGCCCATCTGGCTCAGCGCCGCCAGTTGCCGGGCGTTCTTCTCCAGCTGGGCCTGGGTCTGCTTGCGGGCGGTGATGTCCTCGGCCAGGACCTCAATCATCACCACCCGGCCATCGGCGTCGCGCACGGCGCGGGCGTGTTCAACCACCCACAGCCGCCGGCCGTCCTGGCAGCTGAGCTGGATCTCCAGGCCATGCAATTCGCCGGTCTGTTCGAGCTCTTGGATGATCTCGTCGTAGTGCTCGGGGAAGACGTACAACTGGCGCCGCAGGTCGGTGAGCGCGGCGATCATCGCCTCGGGCGAGGCGTAGCCGCACATGCGGGCGAAGGCGGCGTTGGCGCTCAACAGCCGGCCGCCCGGTGTGCAACGCAGGAACCCCCAGCCGGCGTTCTCGATAATGCTGCGGGCCGCATCGTCGGCGGGGAACGGCGGCTGGGCGGCCGGGGGCGCGGGAGAGGAGGAGGCCGGCGTCGAGGAGGGGGTCGCAGCCATCGGCAGGCGTCCGCTTACGGCGACGTGGGCCTGACCGGCTCGCCGCGCACGTAACAGAGGAGGCCGTCGATAATGCCCTGGGCGACGCGGTACGGTTCCTCGGTCAGGATGCGGCGATCCAGGTTCAGGAAACCGGTCTCGATGATGGCGGCCGGCGTCGTCTCGCTCAGTTCATCGAAGCCGTGGTAGAACGTCATGTCGGGCGTGATCGAGGTCGCGTGGAAGCCCAGCCCGGTCGCGGCCTGGTAGCGGTTGGTCAGGCAGGCCACCAGCTGGTCGCTCTTCTCCGGCGCGCGACTTTTGACGGCGCGGGCCACCTTGAAGCCGGTGGCCAGCTCGTTGATGTACTCGCACGAGTCGTTGTGGATCGACACCAGCGCCAGGGCCTGGTAGCCTTCCAGGCGGGGGTCGAACTCGTCCAGCACGTCCACCCGGAAACCATGGGCCTCCAGACCGGCCTGGACGCGCAGGGCGATGTCGTAATTCACCGCCGCCTCGGTCAGGCCGTCCGGGCACACGGCGCCGGAGTCGTTGCCTTTGTGGCCGGAGACGATGCCGATGACGGGCGCGGCCGCGGGCGCGGTGGCGGTGGGGAGGACAGCCGGGGGCGGGGTGGCGACCGCTTCGACGCGCTGGAAGTTCAGGGCGCTGGCCACCTGGGCGGCCAGCGAGGAAGCGGAGAAATTGCCGGGCGTCCACAGCGTGAACACGGTCGCCAGCGCGACGCCGACGACGACCACGCCCCCCATCTGGCGCGCGGTCTGGGCCAGGATGCTTAGAAATGAGGCCGAACGTTGCACGCCGCGAATGGTACACGGGGGCCGGGTTTCGGGCAAGTCTGCTCAAGACCTGACGGCCGCTCACAGGTGGATTAGAATCGCGCCATGCCTGAACCCTACGCCACCCTCGCCCGCTACTACGACCTGGAAAACGCCGACTTCACCGACGACCTCGACTTCTGGCTGGCGCTGGCCGAGGCCCACGGCGGCCCGATCCTGGAGCTCGGCTGCGGCACCGGCCGCGTGTTGCTGCCCCTGGCCCGGCGCGGGCACGCCGTGACCGGGGTGGACCATTCGCCCGAGATGCTGGCGCGGCTGGAGGCGAAGCTGGCCGTGGCGCGCTCCCTGCGCGGGCCGGGCGGGACGCTGGCGGCCCCCCGCCTGCTGACAGCGGATTTTGCTTCTTTCCAGGCCCCGGGGCCCTTCCGGCTGGCGCTCATGCCGTTCAACACCTTCATGCACCTGCTCACCCTGGACGCCCAGACCGCGGCGCTGACCAACATCCGCCGCCACCTGGCCTCGGGCGCGGCGCTGGTCCTGGACCTGATCAATCCCGGCGAGGCGTACGCGGCCCAGGAACAGGGCCTGACGCTGGAGCGCGTGTTCCCGGACGGCGAGCAGACCGTGCAGCAGTTCTCGTCGCTGACGCTCGACCGGGCCGCGCAGCTGGCGCACATCGTCTGGCTGTACGACGCGACCGCGCCGGATGGCGTGGTGCGGCGCAGCAGCGTGCCGCTCACCCTGCGCTACACGTTCCCGGGCGAGATGCGCCTGCTGCTGGAAAAGTGCGGCTTTGCGCTCAAGCACCTGTACGGCGATTACGACCGTTCGCCCTTCGCCGACGGCGCGCCCCGCATGCTCGTGGCGGCCGAGGCGGTCTAGTTGTCACCGCCGCGATCGCCGCGAGCGCGAAGACAGGGCCCGGGAGCAGAAAGGAGTCGCCTCGATGAGATACGCGTTGCTGATCGTCTTGCTGGCGGCCTCGGCCTGCCGCGCCGCGCCGAAGGCCGCGCCCAGCCTGCCGCCGCCGCAGATCTCCACGGCCGTCCGCACCGCCGCGCCGCTCGGCGCGACCACCGCCGCCGCGGCCACGGCCCGGCCCTCGCCGCTGCCGGCCGCGACCCCGGCTGAGCCGGTGACGGTCGCCATCCCGGCCGACGGCGCGACCCTGGCGGCAGCCTACTACGCGCCGGCGCTCAGCGCGCAGACGGGCGCCGGCAGCGCGCCGGGCGTGGTCCTGCTGCACATGCTCGGGCGCACCCGCGCGGACTGGGAGGCGTTCGCGCGCGAACTCCAGAACTATGGGATCGCGGCGCTGGCCGTGGACCTGCGCGGGCACGGCGCGAGCAGCGGACCGGAGGATTGGGCCCGGGCGCCCGGCGACGTGCGCGCCGCCTGGGATTGGCTGACGGCCCGGCCGGAGGTGGACCGGACGGCGACGGCCCTGGTCGGCGCCAGCATCGGCGCCAACCTGGCCCTGATCGCGGGCGCGAACAACCCGGACGTGACCACCGTCATCGCGCTTTCGCCCGGCCTGGACTATCGCGGCGTGCAGCCGGCGCCGGTCCTGGCCAACTTCGGAGGCCGGCCGGTCTTCTTCGTCGCCAGCCAGGACGACGCCTATGCCTACGACAGCGTAAGGCAAATGGCGGGCCAGACGGCGGGCGGGGATACCCACTATTTCACTGACGCCGGTCACGGCACCGAGATGTTCCGCGACCCGGCGCTCCAGGGCCTGCTGCTGGACTGGCTGACGAAGCAACTCGGCGTCGTGAAGGGGTGACCAACCTCGAGCCGCAACGCACGGCGCGCGTTGCCGCGGACCACGAACGGAGGGCGGCCGAGCCGTGGCCTCAACTGCCCTTAACGATCAGCGCCGGCCGCTGGACGGCCATGATGATCTGGTCGGTGACGTCCTCCAGCAGAAAGTCCAGGCCATCCCAGTTCACCGGCGCTTCCGGCGGTTTGTGGGCGCCCAGGATGACCAGGTCGTAATCGCCTTCTTCCGTCTCGGCGGCGACCTCCTCCACCACTAACCCGTAGCGCAGCCGGGCGTGCAGCGTGAGCGGCCTCTCGCCGACCTGGGCCCGCAGCACCTCCAGCTCGCGGCGCAGGTGCTGGCCCTCGCGCGTGCCGCGGGCCACCGCTTCCTCGGCTGTCCCGCTCAACTCCTCATCGCGGGCCTCGGCCGAGATCGGGATCTGCGACATGACATGCAGGACCGTGACGTCCGCCCCCGTCCAGCGGGCGATGTGGCCGCCCCAGCGCGCCACCCGCTCGCCGCGCTGGTCGCCGGTGGTGCAGACCAGCACGCGGCGCACCGCGGGGCGCGGCGGCCCTTTGACGATGAGCACGGACGCCAAAACGTAGCAAGCCAGGCGGGCCGCCACCGACCCGAAGACCAAGCGCTCCAGGCCGCGCCGGCCGCGCGACCCCACGACGATCAGGTCGTAAGCCTGCTGTTGGGCCGCGGCCAGGACCTCCGGCGCCAGGCGGCCCCGGCGGAGACTGACGGCGGCCCCCGGCAGAGACGCCTGGGCGCGGTTCACGGCGCCGCGCACGGCGGCCTCGCGCTGGGGCGCCTCGTAGACGCCCAGCAGCGTCGTCTCGGCCTGGGCGCGGCGCGCCAGCGTCAGGCCAAAGTTCAGGGCATTCTCCCCGACCGGCGTCCCGTCTGTGCAGATCAAGAAGCGCATACCGACCTCGTCTCGGCGCCGCGCGCCGTCAGCGGATGAACATCAGCCCCACGGGGATACCGATGATCACGATCAAAAAGAGCGCCAGATTGCGGTGCGTGTCGCCGATGAGCTCCACCGCATCCTGCACCACGCGCTCATACTGGCGATAGGCCAGCGTCAGGAGCGCCAGCGAGACCAGGGCCACGCTGATCATCTCCACCAGCACGACCGTGAACGCCTGCGGGTTGCCCAGAAGCAGGGCGGCCACCAGCGTGTCGATGAAGGTGGTGATATTCGCGCCCATGATGTAGGGGATGACGTTCTCGCGGCGGATGAAGCCGCGCGCCGACAGCGGCACCAGGACCGACAGCGAAACCGAGACCGACATCGTCAGGCTGGTGATCAGCAGCCCGAGGCCGAACGTGACCATCGGGCGATAGAGCAGGCGCGCCATGCCGCTGAAGGCGCTCTCCTTCAGGCGCATGTCGGGCAGGGCGTGGTCGATCAGGTTCAGGCTGTACCAGAGCACCGCGAACCCCAGGCCGAAGACGGCCGGCCGCGGCAGGACCTGCAGGGCCAGGCCGACCAGCGGGCCGAAGACGACCTCCAGGAGCGAGACCACGGCGATCGCCGACTGCGGGGTGAGCCGGTCCAGCACGCCCATTGCCAACAGCCAGTAGCCGAGGGCCAGCGCCGGCGTATAGGTGGTGAAGGTGACGATCAACGACAACAGGCCCATGGACAGGCTGCCCTTGCGCGCGTGGCCGCGCAGGGCATAGACAAAACCCAGGCCCAGGACGATGAACGAGGCGCCGAAACGGCTGCCCGCGATCATGGCGAAGGCCTCGAACTTGTCGAGGGCGCCGTCGTTGAAGAAAGTCAGGGTGGTGGCCGCCACCGGTGAGCCGGACATCACCAGGTAGGCGAACAGCCAGCCGAAGCCCAGGGCGTTGGCGGCGTTCTCGACGGCCAGCCCGCCGATGAACGGCGTCAGGGCGTGCGCTCCGCTCTTGAGCAGTTGAATGGCGAGGATGAACAGGAACAGGGCGGCGATGAACAGGCCGATCTTTCGCCAGTTCACGCGCCACGCATGGCGGTCAGGCGCCGGGCTGGGAGCGGTCGTCACGCCTCGCCCTTCGTTTCCAGCGTTAGGCGGTCGAAGAACTCGCTCAGGTATCGGTGGCGGGCCTCGGCCAGGGCCCGGGCGGACGGCGTGTACAGGCGGTCCTTGACGTGCGCCAGCTTGAACAGGAACTCATGATAGGGGGTGTGCGGCTCGCCCGGCTCCTTCTCGCCGGTGGCCCGGAAGCGCGGCGATGGCTCGCCGGTGAGGGGCTGGGCGGCCAGGGCCGCATAGGCCACGACGCGCGCCACGCCGATGGCGCCCAGCACGTCGAGCTTATCGCTGTCGAACAGGACCCGGGCTTCCAGCGTCTGCGGCGCTTCCGTGCTGCGGTAGCGGTGGGCGCGGATGCAGTGCTGGACGGCCGCGATGCGGTCGGCGGGCCAGCCTTCGGCGGCCAGGACCTCGCGCGCGAAGCTGGCCGAGTCGAGGTGATGCGCGGCCCGGTCGGCGTGCGCCCCCGGCGCGGCCCCGTGCGCGTCGTGCAGCAGGGCCGCCGCGCGCACGATCTCCACGTCGGCGCCCTCGGCGCGCGCCAGGCGCTCCGCCAGCGTCAGCACGCGCTGGATGTGGCCGAAGTCATGCACCGGGTCTGCGTCGGCATACCAGGCGCGGGCCTGCTCGAGGGTGGGCATGATGTGGCGGGCGGCAGACGGCAGAGAGCAGGTGGCCGGCAGGTTGCGACTGTCCACCACCTACTGTCCACAACCCACAACCCACTGTCCACGATCCACGGTCCACTGCCCGCGGCCTACGGCTCACCGCTGTCCGTCTTCTTGCTGCCGATCTCCACCAGCTGGATCTGCGCCTGGTAGCGCTTGCCGTCCAGCTCGATCTTGCTGTTGGCGTAGTAGCCCTTGGAGCCCGTCTTGAACTCCTTGGGCGGCAGGGTCATCACCCCCAGCAGTTTCCCGTCGTCGGTCTTGATTTCGGCGATGATGAGCATGGGGACCTCCCGGTGGCTGATCGCGGATGGCGGCTCAGGCCTGGGCCGCGACGAAGGCGATGGCGTGCTCATGGGTGTGGCTCAGGCTGACGGACCACTCGCGCAACCCGAGCGCCTGGGCCAGTTCTCGGGCGGCGCCGTGCAGGCGCAGTTCCGGGCGGCGTTCCGGCCCGGCGACGATCTCGATCTCCACCCAGCGCACCTGGCCGATGCCCGTGCCGAGCGCCTTGGCGACGGCCTCCTTGGCCGCGAAGCGGGCCGCCAGCGAGGCCGCGCGGCCGGCGCAGTCGGCGCGTTCCTGCTCCGTGAAAAAACGCCGGAAGAAACGCTCGCCGTAGCGCTGCATCGCGCGCTCGATCCGCGCTACTTCGATCAGGTCGACGCCGGTGCGTAACATGACGACGGATGCCTGACGACCGATGACGGGGCGCGGCGGTCTTCCGCCGCCCCTCGCCCGCCGTCTACTCCGGCCCGGCGACCGCCAGCGCGAAGGCCTCGGCGCTCAGGAACTCGCGCGCGGCCTCGAGGACGTCGTCGCGCGTGACGGCCCGGACCATGGCCGGGTAACGCTGGAGGTAATCCAGCCCCAGGCCGTACAGCTCCATCGAGCTGAGCGTGCCGGCGACGCCTTCGTTGGTCTCCAGGCTGAGCGGCATGCGGCCGATGAACTGCGCCTGATTATCCTCCAGCTCGGCCGGCGTCACCTTGCGGGCCAGGAACCGCGCGATCTCGCGCCGGATGAGGTCCACGGTCCGCTCGACGTTGTCCGGGTTGACGCCGGCGTAGGCGTACCACGCGCCCGGCCCCAGGCCGCCGTTGAGCGTGCTGCCCGCATAGTAGGCCAGGCCGTTCTTCTCGCGCACCGTGTGCCCGATGCGGCCGCCCATCCCGAAGACGCCCAGCAGGTTGTTGGCCAGGCGCGCCGCCAGGAAGCGCGGATGCCGGCGCTCCGGCCCCGGCCCCCCCAGGATCACGTCGCTCTGCGCCTTGCCGGGCATCACCACGTGACGCCGCACGACGGCGGCCGGGCGCGTCACCGGCGGCAGGGCGGGCGGCTCGACCTGCGCCGGGTTGCGCCAGTCCCCGAAGTGCTTCTCCGCCAGGGCCACGGCCGCCTCAGCCTCCACGGCGCCGACGATGGTGAGGAGCATGCCGCGCGGGCCGTAATGGGCGCGATGGAAGCGGACCAGGTCGTCGCGCGTCAGCGCCCGGATCGTGTCCGGGTAGCCGTCCTCCTCGATGCTGTACGGATGGCCGGGATACGCCAGCTCGTAGAAGGCCTCGCTGGCGCGCGAACGCGTGTCGTTGGCCTGGATGTTCAGGCGGGTGAGGATTTCGCCGCGCAGGCGCTCCACCTGGTCCTCCGGGAACACGGGGCGGCGCAGCGCGTCGGCGGCCAGCCCCAGCAGGCGGTCCAGGTCCTCGGCCAGGCACTTGCCGTACAGGCTGGAGGTGTGCGTGCCGCCGGAGATCGCCAGGCTGGCGCCGACCGACTCGATCTGCTCGTAGATCTGGTCGAACGACAGGCGCTCGGTGCCGCGCAGCAGGGCCGCGGCGGTGAAGTCCGCCAGGCCGGCCTGCTCGCGGCCGTGCCAGAGCGCGCCGACGCGCAGGTCGGCGTCCACCACCACCGATTGGCTGGCGAAGTTCTCGCGCGCCAGCACCACCAGGCCGTTGGACAGCGCGCGGCGGGTGATGTCGTCCGGGCCGGGCAGCGAACTGGAACTGGGCGACGGGGTTTTTATCTTCGGCATGCGCTGGGGAAACCGGAAGCCGGAAGAGGCTGGCGCCTGTCCGGCTTCTGCCTTCATGCTCCTTCCTGCTTGCCCGGCACGACGTGTCCGACGGTGCGGTTGCTGCGCGCCAGGTAGGTTTGCGCCACGCGCTGGACGTCGGCCGCGCTGACGGCCTCCAGCCGGGCCAGGTAACGCTCGAACCAGGCGGCGTCCTGGAGGATTTCGGTGAAGCCCAGCCAGAAGCCCTGGTTGGTGACGCTTTCGGCGCCGTAGGCGAACAGCGCCTTGGCCTGCTTGACGGCTTTGCGCAGCTCGGCCTCGTCCACGGGTTCACGGCGCAGG
>DAOUAB010000055.1:0-12918 GCA_034434015.1 Anaerolineales bacterium | reverse complement strand
GAGCCGGTGCGCGTGCGCCTGGTGCCGGACTATTTCCGCCTGGTCTTCGTGCAGTCGTCGGTGGAGATGCTGGGCGATCTGCCGCTCATCGGCCTGCGCGAGCCGCGCCTGTCCGGCCTGGCCTGGGCCGTCAAGCGCGTGTTCGATGTGGTCGTCACGCTGATCCTGCTCGTGCTCAGCGCGCCGCTGCTGCTGCTGATCGCCGTGCTCATCAAGCTGGACTCGCCCGGGCCGGTGCTGTTCAAACAGCGCCGCGTCGGGGAGAATGGGCGCCTGTTCGATATGTACAAGTTCCGCACCATGGTGCCGGACGCCGAGGCCCGCCGCCCGGCGCCGCGGCTGGACGCGCAGGGCCGGCCCGTGCACAAGCACGCCGACGACGAGCGCGTCACGCGCCTGGGCCGTTTCCTGCGGCGCGCCAGCCTGGACGAGCTGCCGCAGTTCTTCAACGTGCTCAAGGGCGAGATGAGCCTGGTGGGCCCGCGCCCGGAGCAGCAGTTCATCGTCGAGGCTTATGAGCCCTGGCAGCGCCAGCGCCTGGCCGTGCCGCCCGGCATCACGGGCTGGTGGCAGGTGAACGGCCGCGGCGACCAACCCATGCACCTGAATACCCATCTGGACCTGTACTACATCCGCAACTATTCTTTGTGGCTGGACCTGGTGATCCTGTGGCGGACGATCGGCGTGGTGATCCGGAGGCAGGGGGCGTTTTGAGGCCGATGACGGATGGCGGCCTGCCGCGCGCGACGCCCTCGGCTCCACGCCCGACGCAGGGCGCGATAAGGACAACGCTGTGAGCAACTTCGACTGGACAAACAAGCGTGTCGTGGTGACGGGCGGGGCGGGTTTCCTGGGCCGGCACCTGGTGGCCCGGCTGGAGGCGCTGGGCTGCCGCGAGATTGTGGCGCCGCGGAAGGCGGAGTACGATCTGCGCGAGGTCGCCAACATCCGCCGCCTGTACGCCGAGACGCGCCCGCATGTGGTGATCCACGCCGCCGGCCACGTCGGCGGCATCGGCGCCAACCGCGAGCACCCGGCCGAGTTCTTCTACGACAACCTGATGATGGGCGTGCAGTTGCTGCACGAGGCCTGGCGGACGGGCGTGGAGAAGTTCGTGGCCCTGGGCACCGTGTGCGCCTACCCCAAGTACACGCCGATCCCGTTCCACGAGGATGATCTGTGGAACGGCTACCCGGAGGAGACCAACGCCCCGTACGGGCTGGCCAAGAAGATGCTGCTCGTCCAATCGCAGGCGTACCGGCAGCAGTACGGCTACAACTCGATCTTCCTGCTGCCCGTCAACCTGTACGGCCCCGGCGACAATTTCGACCCGGCCAGCTCGCACGTCATCCCGGCGCTGATCAAGAAGTGCGTGGACGCGCAGGCGCGCGGCGAGCGTCAGATCACGGTCTGGGGCGACGGCTCGCCGACGCGCGAGTTCCTGTACGCCGCGGACGCCGCCGAGGGGATCGTGCTGGCCGCCGAGCGCTATAACTCCAGCGAGCCGGTCAACATCGGCAGCGCCTTCGAGATCAGCATCCGCGACCTGGTGCACGCCATCGCCCAGGCCACGGGCTTCGACGGCGAAATCGTCTGGGACACGAGCAAACCCAACGGCCAGCCGCGCCGCAAGCTGGACACCTCGCGCGCCGAGCAGGCCTTCGGCTTCCGCTCGCGCACCAGTTTTGAGGACGGTCTGCGCAAGACGGTGGAATGGTATCGTCTGAACGCGGCGCCGGGCCCGGAGGTCCGCGCCCGGTGAATGATGACGCGCCCGGCTGCTGATCCAGCCCGACCCGCGATGCGCCTGAACTGGCCCCGCGTCCGCTTCTGGCTGGCGCTGACCTTCGGCCGGACCGCGCCGGCGACGGACAGCCAGCGCCGGTACACGCGCATTGTGCAGTCCGCCGCGACGGCGCTGGCCGGCCGGGGCGTGAGCACGGCCGTCAGTTTCCTGGCTGTGCCGCTCACCGTGCGCTATCTGGGCGACGAACGTTACGGGCTGTGGGTGGTTATCAGCACGATCCTGAGCTGGCTGACCCTGGCCGACATCGGCCTGGGCAATGGCCTGATCAACGCCGTGGCCGAAGCCGACGGTCAGGGCCGGCGGGACCTGGCCCAACGTTACGTGGCGACGACGTTCTGGCTGTTGGTCGGCGTCGCCGCGGTCCTGGGCCTGGCGCTCGGGCTGGCCTGGCCGTGGCTGGACTGGAACGCGTGGCTGAACGTCGCCTCGGAGCCGGGTCGGGCCGAGCTTGGCCCGGCCCTGGCCCTGGCGACCGGCCTGGCCCTGGTGAACCTGCCGCTGGCCGTGTCGGGCCGGGTGCTGGCCGCCTATCAGGAGGGCGCGCTGGCGAATTATTGGGCGGCCGCCGGAAGCCTGCTCAGCCTGGCGGGCCTGTTGATCGCCACCCAGACGCGGGCCGGCCTGCCCGCCCTGGTGCTGGGGTTCTCGGGGGCCCAGACCCTGGTAGCCGCCCTGAGCGCCCTATGGTTGTTCGGCCGGCACAAGGCCTGGTTGTGGCCGCGCCTGTCCAGCGTGAAGGTGTCCCAGTCCCGGCGTTTGATGCAGACCGGGCTCGAATTCTTTCTGCTCCAGATCGCAGCGCTGGTGCTGTTCCAGACCGATAACCTGGTCATCGCGCGCTTCGTGGGCCCGGAGGCGGTCACCGGCTACAGCATCGCCTATCGCCTGTTCGGGACCGTGGCGCTGCTGCACAGCCTGGCCCTCACGCCGCTCTGGCCGGCGTATGCGGAGGCGGCGGCGCGCGGCGACTGGGCCTGGGTCCGGCGCGCCTTTTCCCGGACGCTCGTCGGCGGCATGGCGCTCGTCACGGCCGTGGTCATCGCCCTGGGCCTGCTGGCCGACCCGTTGATCCGCGTGTGGACCGTGGGCGCGGTCTCCGCCTCGCCTGAGTTGGTGTGGCTGATGGCGGCCTGGGCCTGGCTGTGGGCGTGGGGCAACACCTTCGCCTTCCTGCTGAACGGCCTGGGCCGCATCCGCTTCCAGATGATCATGGGCCTCCTGCTGGCGGTCGTCAACCTGACCCTGTCCATCCTGTGGGCACAGGCGCACGGCGTGATCGGCGTCATCGGCGCGACGGTGGTCGCCTACAGCGTCGTCATGGCCTGGACGGTGCCGCTAGACGCCCGGCGCCTCCTGCGGCAGGGGGCGGCGTCCGCCTCGGCGGCGCAGGCAAGTTAAGGCGCATGCAGGTCGTGATGGATGGCGTGGTCTTTCGGGACCAGAGCCACGGCGGGATCTCGCGCCTCTTTCACGAGATCCTGCCGCGCATGTGCGCGCTGGACCCCGATCTGACCATCACGCTGTTGACCCTGGGCGGTCTGCGCCAGCCCCTCCCGGCGCATCCGCGTCTGCGCCACCGGCGCCTCCTGCCGGTGGATCAGGTGCTGCGCCCGCGGCGGTTATGGTGGCCGGTGATCAACCGCGCGCGGACGTTCCTCCAGCGCCAGGCGCTGGGCCCGGCCGCCGGCCGCCTGTGGCATTCGACGTACTACACGCGCCTGCCCGACTGGTCCGGCCCGACGGTGGTCACCGTCTACGATCTGATCTACGAACGCTTCCCGCATCTGTTCAACCAGCCCGCCGACGAGGCCTTCCGGCGTGAGAAACGCGCCTGTCTCCTGGCGGCCGAGGCCGTGATCTGCATCTCGGAGGCCACGCGCGTCGAAGTCCTGGAGTATTATGGCCTGCCGCCCGGGCGCGTCTGGGCGGTGCCGCTGGCGGCCAGCCCGGCCTTTCGGCTCTTGCCGGCGGACGAGCGCGGCCAGCCCGGCCCGCCGTTCCTCCTGTATGTGGGCGGGCGCGTCCACTACAAGAACTTCTGGACGCTCGCGCGCGCCTATGCGGGCTGGTCCGCGCGCGGCGACGTGGCGCTGGTCGTGATCGGGCCGCCGCCGAGCGAGCTGGAATCGGCCGAGCTGCGCCGGTTGGGCGTGGCCGGGAGGGTGCGCTGGCTGAGCCGGGTGGAGGATGCCGCCCTCTGCCGGCTCTATAATCACGCCTCGGCTTTCGTCTATCCCTCGTTGAGCGAGGGGTTCGGCATCCCGCTCCTGGAGGCCCTGGCCTGCGGTTGTCCGGTGGCGGCCTCGCGCATCCCATCAACCGAGGAAGTGGCCGGGGACTGCGCCTGCTACTTCGACGCCGCCGACCCGGACAGCCTGCGCGCGGCGCTGGAGGCGGCCCTCGCCGAGGGCCGGGACCCGGCCGCGGTGGGCCGCCGCCTGGAGCGGGCGGCGCGCTTCTCCTGGGATCGGACGGCGGCCGGGACCCTGGCCGTTTATCGGCGCGTCTGCGCCCAGGCCGACGGCGATGGCTGAAGCGATCCTGTCCGCGCCCGTCGCCTTCTTCCTCTTCAACCGCCCGGAGACGACGGCCCGGGTCTTTGCCGAGATCCGGCGCGCCCGCCCGCGGCGGCTGCTCCTGATCGCGGACGGCCCGCGGCCGGATCGGCCGGGCGAGGCCGAGCGGTGCGCGGCGGCCCGGGCAGTGGTCCAGCAGGTGGACTGGCCGTGCGAGGTGTCCACGAATTTCGCCGAGGCCAATCTGGGCTGCCGGCGGCGGCTGTCCAGCGGGCTGGATTGGGTGTTTGCGACGGCGCCGGAAGCCATCGTGCTGGAGGATGATTGCCTCCCCCATCCGACCTTCTTCCGCTTCTGTCAGGAGTTGCTTGAGCGCTACCGCGACGACGAACGCGTGATGCACATCGGCGGCGGCAACTTCCAGTTTGGCCGGCGGCGCACGCCGGATAGTTATTATTTCTCGCGCTATCCGCACGTGTGGGGGTGGGCGTCCTGGCGGCGCGCCTGGCGCCACTACGATGTGGAGATGCGCTGCTGGCCGGAGCGGCGCCGCTCCGGCTGGCTGCGCGGGCGCGTGGATGATCCGCTCATGGCCTGGCAGTGGACGCGCAATTTCGACCGGGCCGCGCGCGGCGAGCTGGACACGTGGGATTATCAGTGGGTCTTCGCCTGCTGGACTCAGGACGGGCTGAGCGTCGTCCCGGAGGTCAACCTGGTGAGCAACATCGGTTTCAACGCGCTGGGGTCGCGGACGGTCGTGGCGCATCCGCTGGGGGATTTGCCGGCCGCGGCGCTGGACTTTCCGCTGCGGCATCCGGCGCGCGTGGAACGGCACGCGGCGGCGGACCGCTACACGCACTGGTCTCAGTTCAGCCCGGCCAGCCTGGGGGCGCGGGCGGCCAACGTTCTGGCTCGCTGGAGGCGGCGATGAAATGCAAGCTGTGCGCCGGATCGGCGCCGCCGTTCGGCGCGGCGACCGTGCTGGGCCGCCACACGGTGCAGTACTTCCGCTGCGAGCGCTGCGGCTTCATCCAGACCGAGACGCCGTTCTGGCTGGAGGAGGCCTACTCCAGCGCCATAACACGCAGCGACCTCGGCCAAGCCGGGCGCAACGTGGCGATGGCCCAGGTGACCGAGGCCGTGCTGCTGGCCTTCTTCGACCCGAACGCGCGTTTTGTGGACTACGGCGGCGGCTACGGCCTGCTCGTCCGCCTGATGCGCGACCGGGGCTTCGACTACTACCGTTCCGAGAAATACGCCGCCAACCTGTTCGCCCAGGGCTTCGACGCGCCGCCCGGCGAATACGCCCTGCTGACGGCCTTCGAGGTGTTCGAGCACCTCGTCGAGCCGCGGGCGGAGATCGAGCAGATGCGGGCCTGGTCGCGCAGTCTGCTGTTCAGCACCGTCCTGGTCCCGGACCCGCCGCCGCCCCTGGACGACTGGTGGTATTACGGCCTGGACCACGGCCAGCACGTGGCGCTGTACACGCGCCGCTCGCTGGAGATCGTGGCGGCCGAGCTGGGCCTGCGCCTGATCTCGAACGGCCGCAGCCTGCACCTGCTCACCGACCGCGCGATCCCGGCGCCGGTCTTCGCGGCCTGGACCGCCGCGGCCCGCCTGGCGCCCGGGCTGAGCCGCCTGCTGCGGCTGCGCCTCAAGCGGCGCTCGTGGCTGGCCGAAGATTATTACGCCCTCACGGGCCGGCGCCTGCCCTGAGCGGCGCTCAGGGCGATAAAGCCATGCGGATCCTGATGCTCAACGCCAACCGGAGCGGGGTCGGCACCTATGTGCGGGCGCTGAACTTTGGCTGGGCGTTTGCCTCGGCCGGCCATGAAGTGACGCTGTGCACGGTTTCCGCCCGGGAAAAATGGCGGATGACCCGGCGGCAGGCGCGCGGCGTCGCTATCCTGGAAATGCCCAACTGGGGCGACCGCCTGTGGCCCGGCTGGGGGAGCGGCCCGCTCGACATCGCCCACCGCCTGCGCCTCTTGCAGCGCCAGCGCTTCGACCTTGTTTATGGCTTCGAGTACCAGCCGAACGTGGCCTGGCCGATCTACCTCACCCGGCCGTTTCAGTCTTATCGTCTGTTGTCGGACTGGTGCGACTGGTTCGCGGGCGGGGCCAACCGCTTCCGGGATATCCGCCTGGCCCATCGCTTCGATCAATTCTTTGAGGAGCGCATCCGGTATCTGGCGGACCGGGTCACAGTGATCTCGTCCGTCCTGGAGGCCCGCGCGCTCGGCCTGGGTCTGCCGCGCGAGCGCGTCGTCCTGATTGAAGAAGGCGTGGACACCGACTATATTCGGCCGCTGCCGCAGGCCGAGATGCGCGCCCGTTTCGGGCTGCCGCCGGATGTCCCCCTCCTGGTCAGCATCACGGGCGGCGATATGCGGCGGGCGGTGGAGATCCTGGCCGAGACCCGCCGGCAGGTCCCGGAGGCCCGGCTGCTGGTCATCGGCTTTAAGCAGCCGGCCGTGGCGCAGACGGCCGCTCGCCTCGGGCTGAGCGCGGCCGTGTACGAGACAGGCCGCGTGTCGGATGACGACCTGCCGCGTTATCTGGCCTGCGCCGATGTATGCTTCTTTCATCTGGAGGATACGCTGGTGGACCGCGCGCGCTGGCCGCACAAGGTCAACGATTTCCTGGCGGCCGGGCGGGCGACGGTGGTCAGCCCGGTCGGCGACATCGGGCCGTTCTTCCGCCGGCACGCGGTGGGCGGGGTGGCCGTGACCAATGCGGACTTTGCTGACACGATCGCGGCGTTGCTCAGGGACCCCGATCGGCGCGAAGCCTGCGCCCGGCGCGCCCGGCAGGTGGCCGTGGAACAACTCGACTGGCGGGTGTTGCGCGAGAAGATCGTGCGCCTGGCCGCGCCGTGAGCGTCAACGGCCAGGGACCATGAACCTGCTCTTCACGCTCACGGCTTACCCGCCCTTCATGGGCGGCGCGCAGTTGCTCATGCACCAACTGGCGCGCCACCTGCTCGCCCGCCACACGGTCCAGGTGGTGACGCACTGGGACGCGCCGCGCACCGACTGGCTGTTGGGGACCACCCTGAACGCGCCGCGGGAGCCGCGCGACTATGAGTGCGAGGGCGTGCCGGTGCATCGCCTGGCGCTCAGCGCGGCCGCGCGGCGGCGTCTGCGCCCGTGGGTGTGGGGCTACTACCCGCTTCAGCGCTGGGCGCTGCCGCGCCTGGCCGAGGCCGTGGCGGCCGAGGTCGCGCCTTACGCGGCGCGCGCCGACGTGATCCACAACTGCCGCATCGGGCGCGAGGCGTTGAGCTACGCGTCGTTCGACCTGGCGCGGCGGCGCGGCGCGCCCTTCGTGTTCACCCCCGTCCACCACCCGCGCTGGGGCGGCTGGCTGCACCGCTATTACCATCGTCTCTACCGGCAGGCGGACGCCGTGATCGCGCTGACCGAGGCCGAGAAGCAGACGCTCGCGGCGTTAGGCGTGGACGAGCGGCGGGTCTTCGTCACCGGCATGGGGCCGGCGCTGGCCGAACGCGGCGACGGCGCGCGCTTCCGGGCCGCGCACGGCCTGGCCGACGCGCCGCTGGTGCTCTTCGTCGGGCAGAAGTATCCGTACAAGGGGCTGCGGCCGCTGCTGGACGCCGCGCGCCTGGTCTGGGCGCGCCGGCCCGAGACGCGCTTCGTCTTCCTGGGTCCGCGCACGGCCTATTCGCGCCGGCTCTTCGCAGGCGTAGACGCCAGGCGCGTGCTGGAGCTGGACATGGTGGATACGCAGACCAAGACCGACGCCTACGCGGCCTGCGACGTCTTCTGCCTGCCGTCGACTCAGGAGAGCTTCGGCGGCGTGTTCACCGAGGCCTGGAGCCTGGGCAAGCCCGTGGTCGGCGCGGACATTCCGGCCGTGCGCGCCGTGATTGATGACGGGCAGGATGGTTATCTCTCGCCGGCGCAGGCCGGGCCGCTGGCCGAGCGCCTGTTGAAGCTGCTGGACGATGCCGACCTGCGCGCGCGGCTGGGCGAGGCCGGGCGGCGCAAGGTGGCGACGCGTTACACCTGGCCGAGGCTGGCCGAGGCCACGGAGGCCGTGTACCGGCGCGTGATGGAGGGCCGGCTATGAGCGCGCGCGTTAACGTCCTCGGCGTGCGCGTGACCGCCTTCACGCTGGAACAGGCCGTGGACGAACTGGACGCGGCGGTGGCGTCCGGGCGCCGCGCCTATGTCTGCACCTGCCCGGTCTACACGCTCATGCAGGGCCACGAGCGCGCCGAGGTGCGCGCCGCCCTCAACGGCGCGGATTGGGTGACGGCCGACGGCATGCCCGTAGTCTGGGCGCTGCGCGCGCTGGGGGCGGTCGGCGCCGGGCGCGTGTACGGGCCGGACCTGATGCTGGCGCTCAGCGCGCGGTCAGCCGGGCGCGGCTACCGGCAGTTCTATCTCGGCGGTGCGCCCGGCGTGGCCGAGGCGCTGGCCGCGGAGATGACGCGCCGCTTTCCGGGCCTGCCGGTGGCCGGCGCGCTGTGCCCGCCGTTCCGGGCGCTGGCGGCGCATGAAGAGCAGGCCATGCTCCGGCAGGTCAACGCGGCCGGCGCGGATATCGTCTGGGTGGGGCTGGGCTCGCCCAAGCAGGACCTGTGGATGGCGCGTTACCGGGCGCAGTTGACGGCGCCGCTGCTGGTGGGGGTCGGCGCGGCGTTCGATTTCTTCACCGGGCGTCAGAAGCAGGCGCCGCGCTGGATGCAGGGCGCGGGCCTGGAATGGCTGTATCGCTTCTTCCGGGAGCCGCGCCGGCTGTGGCGCCGGTACGTGATCTACAACCCGAAGTTCGTGCTGCACTTCGGCCTGCAATGGCTGGGGCTGCGCCGCTACGGGCCATGAGGGCCGGCGCGCGCCGCCACGGGCCGCTCGCCGCCGCCCTGGCGGTCATGATCGGGCTGCGGGCCGGCCTGCTGGCCTCGGACGCCGTCCCGTTCAACGCCGATGAGGCGGTGGTGGCGTTGATGGCGCGCCACATCCTGCAGGGCGCGCGCCCGATTTTCTTCTACGGCCAGGCTTATCTGGGCAGCCTGGACGCCTGGCTGGTCGCCGGCGCGTTCCGGCTTCTGGGCGAGGGCGTGCTGGCGGTGCGCGTGGTGCAGGCGGCGCTCTACGCCGGCGTCCTGATCACGGCCTACGCCATAGCATTGCGCGTTTTCGGCGACCTGTGGACGGCGCGCGCTGTGGCCCTCTGGCTGGCCGTGCCGCCGGTGACGCTCACGCTCTACACGACGGCCTCGCTCGGCGGCTATGGCGAGGCGCTGCTCCTCGGCAACCTGATCTGGCTTGCGGCGCTGCGCCTGATCCCCGAAGGCGGCAATCCCTCTGCTTCCCCGGCGGGCTGCGCGAGGGCCGTTTTCGCCTCAAGCGGGCTGGGGTGGCTCATCCTCGGCGCACTCACCGGGCTGGGCCTGTGGGTCTTCCCGTTGACCGGCGTATACGCGCTGCCGGCCTGGGCGCTGGCCCTGTGGGCCGGCCGGGGGGCGGGCCGGCGGGGTCAGCTCGCGCACCTGGCGCTGGCGGCCGGCGGAGCCGTGCTGGGCGCCGCGCCCTGGCTCTGGTACACGGCGACGGCCGGCCCGGTCACCCTGGCCGAACTGAGCGGCTCGGCCATCGCCGGCGTCGCGGGCCTGCCGCCGGCGCAGGCGTTCGCCCAACAACTGCTCAGCCTGGTCCTCTTCGGCCCGACCGTGGTCGCGGGTCTGCGCCCGTCGTGGAGCATCGAGATGCTGGCGCTGCCGCTCGCGCCGCTGGCGACGGCGGTGTATAGCGCGGCCGTGATCCGGGCGCTGCGCGGTTGGGGCCGCGGCCCCGCTGCGGCCGGCCGCCGGTTGTGGCTTGGCGCCGGCGCGACGTTGTGCGCGGCCTTTGTGCTGACGCCGTTCGGGGCGGACCCGTCGGGCCGTTACTTTCTGCCGTTGATGGTGGCGCTGGCGTTTCTGACGGCGGATTTTCTGGGCGCGTTGCGCCGGCGCTGGCCGAGGCTGGCGCCCGGCCTGGCGCTGGGGCTGCTGGCCTTCAATTTTTGGGGCACGGCCCAGAGCGCGGCGGCGCCGGCGGGGCTGACGACGCAGTTCGACCCGGCGACGCGCGTGGCGATGCGCGACCTGCCGGCCGTGATCGATTTCCTGCGGGAACAGGGCGAGACGCGCGGTTACGCCAATTATTGGGTGACCTTTCCGCTGGCGTTCCTGAGCCGGGAAGAATTGATCTTCGCAGCGCGGCTGCCGTATCATCTGGATTTCCGCTACACGCCGCGCGACGACCGCTACGCGCCGTATACGCGCCTGGCCGCCGAGAGCCCGCGCGCCGCCTATATCACCACGCGCCACCCGCCGTTGGACGACCGGCTGCGGACCGGCTTCGCGGCGCTGGGGGTGCGTTATCGCGAACACCGGATCGGCGACTTCCAGATTTTTTACGCGTTCTCGCGCAAGGTGGAGCCGGACGAACTGGGCCTGGGTAGCCCGTGTTGTCGGTAGCGGCCCTGTCGCGCTGAGGTCGAGCGGGTGGTCTTGACGGCCGCCGGGCGGCGGCCAAAGCGTCTGGCGACGGCGACGCTTGTATCTGGAAAGGCTTAAGTCGCTTCGCTTCCCAGCCCGCCGCGGCGGCCCGGCAGGCGTACTGGGAGACCCACCGGCAGCCGTGAGTCTCAGTTAATTTCCACCCCCAAAACTCTCACTTCGTCCTGGGCAAAGCAGGGCCTCCAACTGTTGACCCGCACGCGCCGCGGCAAGGATAAGTCGCCTCAACGTCAACAGATGATCCGGGAGATGGACACCCCGGCGAAACGTAAGCTCTACCGCGAGCGCGGTCAGGTGGTTGAACCCATGCCAGGACTGCTCAATGAACTCTTTGACCTGCAACACTGCTGGATGCGCGGCAATGCCAGCAATCGCTGGTTGTTCGCCGCAATGGGTGTGGCCGTCCAGATGGCGCAACGCCTTGCCTTTGCCAAGCGCCAATCAACTTGGAACATTCGCCAAGCAGTCCTGGGCTCCTGAAACTCCGCGAGGGCTCAAATATCTAATTTGCGGGAACAAGTATTCTTTTGCCAATTTTGGCTTCTAGCCAGACCAACTCCGTTGCCAAGGCGACAGGACGCGATATGAAGGTTGTTATTAAGTAGGCAATAGCAAATACGACGAATGCATAAAATACATTTGCTTGGTCCCCCTGTCTTGCAAAAAACTGACCGATAAGTGGCGCGAACAGGCCAACCCCACGCGCAGCAATTACTATATACGATTGTTTCACGTCTGTTTTGACGTCACCACCGCCATCTAAAGGAATGCGCATATCCCATATTCCCTTGTCGACATCCAGGCGTTTTGAAAAGTCGTTATGATCCCGCAATTTTCGCAGTTGACGCAGTTTTCCTAAATAGCCTATTGCAAAGCCAGTTGCGCTTGATACCAATGCCGCGACTATCATTATCCACGAATTGACACCTAGGGCCGCAGTTGCCAGGCCAATTCCCATGCCCCAAAGAGGCAACTGGCAGATCATTCCTGCTACAACAAACCATATTTGCAGGAGACACGCACGTCTTACTCGGTTGCCCAGAATGAAAGTGATAATCCAGGAAGCAACCGACGCTAGTAAGCTGCCGATGGCGAACCACAAATTGGTTTGCCACCCTGACAAACTAAGCGCTATAGCGCTTAGTGTAAACATACTACAGAGAATCACCCAGCCGCCGGCTATGCCGAGAACAAGCTGGCTTTGTTCGATCGCAGGACGATCAGAGGGATTGCCTCGTTGATGGGTCGCTCTGCTCTTCTTCATACCTCTACTCCAGGTTGAGCAACATGATCATGGTGGCGGCAGAGGCGTGCTTTGCGGTACCGGAGGTGCTGGAACGGGTACAGCAGCTCGCTGTTGGTCATTGACTGTTGGTGAAAGGTAGCTCACAACCGCCGATCCCATATCGACAACGAGATTGGCCATTTGTGGCCTCAAGTTGTTGTTTTCTATAACTCCGTAGTAAGTTATTGAGGCTAGTACTGAGCCGCCTACTGCAAACGCAAAAGGCGCAGCAGGGCCTAAAGCAGGTGTAAGCATTGTTCCCGCCTTAAATCCTGCATCCCCTCCGGCCAATGCGGCCCCCCAGCCTCCTGTGTCGATAACCAGGTCACCCAAGTGACGGCTAAGAGGAGCTCCGGACATTGCGTCATTGAGTTGGGCTGGCAAAATTGAAAGGGCAAGTGCGCCACCATTGACAACTCTGCTATTTTGAACTAGCCACCTTGCTTCCGGAACAAGAGGAACTTTGTAGTTGACGATGGACGACCCCAATTCACGGGGGAGAAGCACCGGAAGAATTACTATTGGCGCTCTGCCAGTGGATCCAGCGCTATTTGCAAGGCATTGTCCCGCTCCAACAAGGTGGACCCCATTGTCAAGACACAAAATCGGCCTGAGTTAAGGTGGGTTTTCCTTTCTGCAAGAAGGTCTGGGTTTCGGTAATCCGTCGTTCACAGTCGTGTCCTTCACCGCGATCATACGCGGAGCGCTTGGCCGGCGGGCCAGCGGCTCCAGGGCGGTGGCGCCGCCGCGCGGAATAAATCGGGCGCAGCCCCGGCGG
>DAOUAB010000054.1:0-7618 GCA_034434015.1 Anaerolineales bacterium | reverse complement strand
CGAGCCGCAGCTCCTGCTGCAGCGCGAGCAAAAGCTCGATCACCTGGGCCTGGATGGAGACGTCCAGGGCCGAGACCGGCTCGTCGCAGACGATGAATTTGGGGCGCAGCGCCAGGGCGCGGGCGATGCCGATGCGCTGGCGCTGGCCGCCGGAGAACTCGTGCGGGTAGCGCCGGGCGTGGTAATCCTGCAGGCCGACCTTGCGCAGCGTGTTGATGACGATGTCGAAGCGCTCTTTGCGCGTGCCGATCCCGTGCACCAGCAACCCTTCGGCGATGCTCTCCCCGACCGGCATACGCGGGTCCAGCGACGAATACGGGTCCTGGAAGATAATCTGCATGTTGCGGCGCAGCTCTTTCAGCTCGCGGCTCTTGGCCTTGAAGACGTCCTGGCCGTTGTACAGCACCTGGCCGCCGGTGGCCGGGATCAGGCGCAGCAGGGTGCGGCCCACGGTCGTCTTGCCGCAGCCGGATTCGCCCACCATGCCCAGCGTTTCGCCCTCCTTGATGGAGAACGAGACGTTGTCCACCGCCTGGACCCAGGCCACCACGCGCTGCAACAGGCCGCCGCGCACCGGGAAATACTTGACCAGGTTCTTGATCTCGATCAGATCCGGTCGGGCGCCTGGCGATCCGCCGGCGGGGCTGTTCTGGTCCACCTTCCAATCCAGGGGAACATTGCTCATCAGCTTGCCTCGGAAGTCAAAATAGCGGGGTCACTCGGCCAACGGCGCCGTGTGGCCTTCGGCATGGTGATACAGCCAGCAGCGCACCAGGTGCTCCTGGCCGGCCGCGACCGGCTGGAGCTCCGGGTTCTTCTCGGTGCAGATCGTCAGGTTGCGCTCCAGGCGGTGCCGGCAGCGCGGCGCGAAACGGCAGCCGGGCGGCAGGTTGATCAGGTTGGGCACCGAGCCGGGGATGGTGTCCAGCTTGTCCTTGATGACGCCCAGCACCGGGATGGACCCGATCAGGCCCTGGGTGTACGGATGGCGGGGGTCGGCGAACAGGGTCCTGACGTCGGTCTGCTCGACGATCTGGCCGGCGTACATGACGGCCACGCGCTCGCACATCTCGGCCACCACGCCCAGGTCGTGGGTGATCAGGACGATGGAGGCCTCAAACTTGGAGCGCAGGTCGCGGATCAGGTCCAGGATCTGGGCCTGGATGGTGACGTCCAGGGCCGTGGTCGGCTCGTCGGCGATGAGCAGCTCCGGCACGCAGGCCAGGGCCATGGCGATCATCACGCGCTGGGCCATGCCGCCCGAGAGCTCGTGCGGAAAGGCCTGGGCCCGGCGCTCGGCGTCCGGGATGCCCACCATCTTGAGCAGCTCGATGGCGCGCTGCCAGCCGGCCTCTTTGCCCAGCGAACGGTGGATGTCGAGCACCTCGGCGATCTGGTCGCCGACGCGGAAGACCGGGTTGAGGGCGGACTGCGGCTGCTGGAAGATCATGGCGATGCGGTTGCCGCGCACGTGCACCATCTCGCTCTCGGGCAGGTTGAGCAGGTCCTGGCCGTCGAAGATGATCGAGCCGTCGATCACCTTGCCCGGGATGCCGATCAGGCGCATGATCGAGAGCGAGGTGACGCTCTTGCCGCAGCCGGATTCGCCCACCAGCCCCATCACTTCGCCGCGCCGGACGGCGAAATCCACGCCGTCCACGGCTTTGACCACGCCGTCTTCGGTGTAGAAGTACGTCTTGAGGTTCTTCACCTCCAGGATGTTCGGCGTCGCGCCGTTGCTCTTGGTCTTGTCGTCGGCCATTTAGTTCCCTCGCAGGCAGGTGGATGCCCGATTATCCTACAGCTTCAGGCGCGGGTCGAGCGCGTCGCGCAGGCCGTCGCCCACGAAGTTGAAGGTGAGCGTGCACAGGAAGATGGGGATGCCCGACACCAGCGGCAGCCAGGGATGCTGGAACATCTGGCTTTGCGCGGCGGCCAGCATGTTGCCCCAGGTGGGGGTGGGGTCCTGGATGCCCAGGCCCAGGAAGCTCAGGGCGGCTTCGTAGATGATGAAGCCGGAGAGGCCCAGGCTGGCGCTGACGATCATCGGCGCGAGCGCGTTGGGGATCATGTGGGTCAGGATGATGCGCGCGTCGTTGGCCCCCAGGGCGCGGGCCGCCTCGGTGAAGGTCTGCTCCTTCACCGAGAGCACCACGCCGCGCATCAGGCGCGAGTCGCCCATCCAGCCGAAGGCCACCAGGATGGCGATGACCAGCACCACCTGGGTGGCGTCGCGCGGCTGGATGATCAGCAGCCAGGCCACGAACTGCTTGAGGGCCTCCGGAATCGGGATGGCGTCCTGGTTCTGGATGACCAGCGACGAGATGATCAGCAACAGCGGCAACTGCGGGATGGTGAGCAGGAACTCGACGGCGCGCATGACAATGGCGTCCACGGTTCCGCCCATGTAGCCGGAGACGGCGCCCACCAGGGCGCCGATGGTGACGGCGCAGAGCTGGGCCGTCACCGCCACGGTCAGCGAGATGCGGGCGGCGTACAGCAGGCGCGAGAGGTAGTCGCGCCCGATCTGGTCGGTGCCCAGCCAGTGTGTGCGCACGCCGTCTTTGGCCAGGCTGCCGGGCGCCAGGAAGTCGTTGCCGACCGTGATCTCGGTCGGGCTGAAGGGCGCGATCAGCGGGGCGATGACGGCCAGCGTCACGACGGCCCCCAGGACGAACAGCGAGAAGACGGCCAGGCGGTGGCGCAGGAAACGGCGGGCGACGACCTGGAGCTGGCTGACCTCCTCCGGCATCGCCTCGGCCGAGGCCAGGTCCAGGATCTGCGGGGTGGTGGTGGCGGTGGTCATGGGGAGTACCTCCGGGACGTGGGCCTAGCTCAACCGGATGCGCGGGTCCACCACGGTGTACAGGATGTCCGAGAGCAGGGTGGCGCACACCGTCAGGAAAGCCGTGATCAACAGCAGCGACATGGCCACCGGGTAGTCGGTGCGGCCGAGCGCATCAAAGTACAGGCGCCCCATGCCCGGCCAGTTGAAGACCGTCTCGGTGATGATGGCGCCGCTGAAAGCGCCGGGGATGGAGAAGACCACGATGGTGATGAACGGGATCAGGGCGTTGCGCAGGGCGTGCTTGGCGATGACCACGCGCTCCTGCAGGCCCTTGGCCCGCGCGGTGCGCACGTAGTCCTGGCGCAGGACCTCCAGCATGGAGGTGCGCACGAACCGGCTCCAGGCCGCCACATTGAACATCACCAGCACCGAGACCGGCATGATCAGGTGCAGCAGGGCGTCCGGCAAGGAGCCGGCCTGCACCGTGCCCAGGACAGGGATGGTGTAATCCTTGATGGCCAGGGCGTTGCCGGGCGGCAGGTAGATCCAGCCCAACTGCTTGAACGTGATGCTGAAGACCAGGATCATCAGCAGGCCGAAGAAGAAGGTCGGCATGGATGAGCCAAAGAAGGCCAGCGAGGTGACGGTGTAATCGAAGGCCGAATACTGGCGCACGGCTGAGATCACCCCGAGCGGCACGCCGATCAGGATGGCGATGAACGTCGAGAGCAGCATCAACTGCAGGGTGCGCGGCAGGCGGGAGAGCACCAGGTCCGCCACAGGCCGGTCGCGCGTGATTTGCCAGGAGAGGCCGAAATCGCCGAACAGCACGCCGCGGCTGGAGCGCGGCCGGCCCACCAGGTCCTTGAGGGTGACATCCTGGCCGGGCCGGCAGCCGACGGTCCGGGTCTCCGACCGGCCGTCGGCGAACGTCACACGGACCTCCTGGGGCTGGCGACAGCCGACGATGAAGTCCGCAAAGTACTCCTGCCCGCCGATGACGAGCGGGCCGCGCGGCTGGCCGATGAGCCAGCGCGTGAAGCGGTACGGCCCGAACAAATCCAGCTCAAAGTAGGCCCGGATGCGGGCAATATCTTCTTTGTTGAGGCGGGCCTGCACCGACGTGAGGAAGCTCAACGGGCCGCCGGGCGCGAGGCTCAGCAACGCATAGGAGGCGGCTGAGGAGAAGAACAGCACGATCATCATTTGAATGACGCGGCGGATGAGGTAATTGACCATAGCGACCTCGCAGCTACCGGCTCAATGAAGAGAACTTGTGCAACGGCTCAACTATCCCCGTTCGCCCTGAGCGCGGCTCTCCGAGCCGGGTCGAAGGGCGGACGCACACGAACAAGGAATCGGTTTTTGGGCTGGATGCCGGCTTGCGCCGGAATACCAGAAGCCTATGGCTGTCTTATTAGGCAACAGCGCAGGCACAGGTCCAAGGGATTGGGCTGCGCCTGCGCTGGCATGAGCATCGTCGCGGGCGGACGGCCGAAGGTCGCCGCCCGCGACGTGTGCCGGACGCTCGCCGGGTGGACCGGTCAGGCACTGGCCCCTCCCGGCCAAGCGTCCAGCGTTATGTTCAACCCCGATTAGGGGATGAACAGGTTCATGTCGATGTGTTCCCAGGTGGCGCTGGGTTCGATCAGCACCTGCACCGGCTGGCCGGCAGCTTCCGCGTCGATCACGGTCTGCACTTCCGCGCCGGCGCCCAGGGTCTCGGAGCCGATCACGTCCACGTCGCCGGTCAGCAGCTGGGCCACGGCCTGCTGGGTGTCCTGGACGAACAGGATGGTGATGTTCTTGATGGGCAGCTCGCCGCCGTAGTAGTACGGGTTGAGCTCGAAGTCCATGCGGACGCCCTTCTCCCAGTTCACGAGCATGTACGGGCCGGCGCCCATCGGCGTCTCGGCAATCTCCTTCAGGCCGGACCACTCGGTGGTGGGCACGTCGGCCAGCTTGCGGCCGTCGGACAGCACCTGGTGCGACGGGTAGTAGCCGATCGGCGGCAGGAAGTACAGGGCGGCCGAGTAGCCGGGCTTGTAGGTAACCACATACTCGGTGTCGCTGGTGAACTCCACGCTCTGGATCGACTGGCAGATGGAGTAGTCCACGGCGCCGGAGGCCGGGTCGCAGTCGTTCTTGTAGGCCAGCTCGAAGTCGGCCTTCACCACCGGCTGGCCGTCGGACCAGGTCAGGCCCTCGCGCCACGGGTAGGTGACGACCATCTGGTTCATCTTGACCGTGCCGCCGGTGTACTCGATCTCTTCGCCGGACGAGGTCTTGATCTTCAGGCCAGGCTTGAGGGTCAGCAGGTTGCCATCGGCGTCGGTGGGCGTGCCGCTGGAGTCGACGACCGGGTCGCCTTCCTTGACCTCGACCTCGTTGACCACAGCCAGGCCGCTCTCAACCGTGGGAAGCTGGGCCAGCTGCTTCGGCTGGAAGTCGTAGTCCACCTGCGAGTAGGACTGCTCGGAGACGAGCCAGTTGGCCACGCGCTGGACGGCCGCGGACTCGATCAGGGTGTACATGGAGGCCGGCTCTTGCGAGAAGGCCAGCACCAGGGTGTCGCCGCCGTCCGACAGCGACCACTCGTTGGCGTTCCAGGTGTAGTACTCGGTGGCGCTGGGCTTGAAGTTCTGCAGGCGGCTGGTGGCCGCGTTGCCCTCGGCGCGCTGGAACACCGGCAGGCTCACCATGTCCTTGGCGAACTCGATCTGGAAGATCTTGTACTGCTCGATGCGCTCTTCGCGCAGGAAGGTGTTGTTGGCGGCGTTGATGGCGTTGCTGGCCGTCTCGTTGCACCAGCCCATGTAGTTCTGGCCGGCCCAGCCGTTCTCGGGCAGCGGGATCTGGTTGCAGGCGTACAGGGTCTGGCCCTTCGGGTCGGACTCGCCCACCCAGGCGTACGCGCCGAGCTCGAAGTCGCGGCGGCGCAGGCCGCTGGTGGAGCCGAACCACCAGGAGGCCGGAGCGTGCAGGCGCAGGATGCGGATGCCGCAGTTGGCCATCTGCTGCTCGAACACAGCCGCCCAGGTCTGGCGGAAGGCGGCGGTGGTGGTGGTGAAGCGCAGGCTCAATTCACCGACGGTGTCCTTAACCCGATAGCCGGAGTCGGTCATCAGCCAGCCGGCCTCATCCAGGAGGGCCGCGCCCTTCTCAGGATCGAACGGGTACTTCTGGACCTCGGGACCATAGTAGGCGGCCCAGCTGACGCGCGGGATGTTGGTGTCCATCAGCAGGCTCTGCTGCTCTTCCTCGTTCAGGAAGGGATACACCGAGGCGATCAGCTCGGGGCGGTTGGTGCAGTAGGCGATGGCCTGACGGACGCGCACGTCGCCCAGCGCCGGATGCGGGGTGGTGAAGGACCCCTTCTCAACTTCAATAACCTGGGTTTCTTTGACGACCTGGGTCTCGACGATGACCTGCGGCTCGCTGGTCACCTCAACCACCTGGGTCTCGACGATGACCTGCGGGGTCGCCGGCGCGCAAGCGGCCAGGATCAGGCTGAGCAGGGTGATCCCAGCCAGCACCGACCAAACCTTGCTTTTGTGCATTGTCTCTCCTCCTCAAGGATTGGAACGTAAGCTATTCAAGTTTGGGCAAACGGAAAGAGTTGGGCTGCGCTTTAGTCACCACCTCCTCTCACACGCGCACCCTCAGGGAACACGAAGACTGACCTGAGGTGGGCTCCACAAGTCAGCGTCTGTCTTGAAGGGCAGGCTGCACAGATTGTCGCGATCATTAAACAGAAGTGATAGCGACTATAACATACGGTTCAAAATGGCGTCAAGGTCAAACCAGGACCGGGCCGGCGGATTCTGCTCGTTATACCGGCGATTCCCCGGAAAGGTTCAAAAGGTTCATCTCCCCTCGCCGCCCTCGCGCCCTGGTTGAAGGGTCGCTTTTCGAGTTCTGTGTCCTTTCCCACCAGCCGGGGCGCGCGGCCGTGCGCCCCAGCGCTTTGACCCACCAATCGGGATACGGCCCTGAAGGCGAAGCGCCTCCGGCGGTCATGGGGGAGCGAGAGGGGTCAGCGAATCCCCAGCATCTCAATGTTCCACAGATCCGAGCGGGCGGTCGCGTCCAGGGCATAGCCGGAGACGTCCGGGTGGGCCACGCCGGCCTTGAAACGGAAAAACAACGGCAGTGACGGCAGGTCGCGCGTGAAGACGGCCTGCGCCTCGGCGTGCGCGGCGCGGCGCCCGGCCAGGTCGAAGCGGGTCAGCGCCCGCTGGCAGGCCGCGTCGAAGGCCGGGCTGCTGTAGCCCGGGTTGTTGGCGCCGGCCGGGTTCAGGTCGTCCGGGATGGCGCTCGTCAGGTACAACTCACAGGGCGGCTCGAGGCCGGCCCGCCAGGGGAAGACGGCCAGGTCGAACCGGCGCCCGAAGAGCGGGCCGCCCGGCCAGGGCGCGTACAAACCCTGGCCGCGGTCGTCCACCGCGAACCAGCGCAGGCGCAGCTCGGCCCCGCACGCCCGCAGCTGCGTCTGGAGCAGCCCGGCCAGGCGCTGACGGTAAGCGCTGTCCTCCGGCCCGGAGACGTAATCCAGCACCAGCCGGTCGCCGTCCTTCTCGCGCACCCCGTCGCCGTCGGCGTCGTTCCAGCCGGCCTCGGCCAGCAGCTGCCGGCCCCGCGCCTGGTCGAACGGGTAGCGCGTCACCTGATCCGCCGCGAACAAGGGATGCCCGGGCGGCACATAGGCGTCGGGGACCGCGCCCACCCCGGCCTGCAGCTCGTCGATCAGGGCCTGCCGGTCGACGCAGTAGGCCAGGCCCTGGCGCACGCGCGCGTCCGCAAAGACGCCCAGGCCGGCCGGCCGGCGGT
>DAOUAB010000053.1:0-49951 GCA_034434015.1 Anaerolineales bacterium | reverse complement strand
GGGAAGCGCCGGGGATCCGGGGCGCCTCTACCGCACCGGCGACCTGTGCCGCTTCCGGCCGGACGGCGAGGTCGAATTCCTGGGCCGCCTCGACCAGCAGGTGAAGGTGCGCGGCTTCCGCATCGAACTGGGCGAGATCGAAGCCGCCCTGCGCGCGCTGCCCGGCGTGCAGGACGCCGTCGCCCTGGCCCGCGACGACCGGCCGGGGGACAAACGTCTGGTGGCCTACCTGATCCTGGCAGAGGACAGCCGCCGGACGACCGACGACAGCGAGCCGGCCAGCGCCGCCCGTCTGCCGTCCGCCGTCCTGGACGAACTGCGCGATCGCCTCCGCGCCCGCCTGCCCGACTACATGGTGCCATCGGCGTTCGTGAGGCTGGAGGCGTTCCCGCTCTCGCCCAGCGGCAAGGTGGACCGCCGGGCCCTGCCCGCGCCCGACCTGGCCGACAGCGTCCGGGCCGCGTACGTGGCGCCGCGCACGGAGACCGAGCGCCGCCTGGCCGCGATCTGCGCGGACCTGCTGGGCCTGGAGCGCGTCGGCGTGGACGATAGTTTCTTCGAGTTGGGCGGCCACTCGCTGCTGGCCACGCAGCTCGTCTCGCGCGTGCGCGCCCAATTCCAGGTGGAACTGCCGCTGCGCAGCCTGTTCGAACATCCCACGGTCGCCGGCCTGGCCGAGGTGATCGACCAATCGCCGCGGACCGACCCGGACCGGCAGCCGCCGGCCATCACCGCCCGCCCGCGCGAGGGCCGCCGCGTCCGGCGCGCGGACCTCGACGGCCGGAACACGTCGCCGTAGGGGCCTAGGGTGAGGCGCCCGACCTGGAGGGGCGCAGGGGGCCCTGCGCCCGAACCATAATCTTGAGGATGAGTCTGGCATGACCGTACCCGACACCACCCAGGCGCCCGAACTGCAGGACGACGAGGTCTTCGTTTTCCCGGTCTCGTTCGCCCAGCAGCGCCTGTGGTTCTTCGACCAGTTCGAGCCGGGCAGCCCGTTCTACAACATCCCGGCCGCCGTGCGCCTGAAAGGCGCCCTGGACGCCGACGCGCTGGCGCGCGCCCTGGGCGAGATCGTCCGCCGCCACGAGTCCCTGCGCACCACCTTCGCCGTGCGCGACGGCCAGCCCGTGCAGGTGATCGCGCCCGTCGGGCGGGTGACCATGCCCGTGGTTGATTTGACGGATCGGCCCGGCCCCGCGCGCGAGCCCGAGGCCCGGCGCCTGGCCGCCGAGGAGGCCCGCACCGGCTTCGACCTGACGCGCGGCCCGCTGCTGCGCGCCCGCCTGCTGCGCCTGGACGAACGCGAGCACATCCTGCTCCTCACCATGCACCACATCATCTCGGACGGCTGGTCCATCGGCGTGCTGGTGCGCGAGCTCACGCTCCTGTACGACGCCTTCTCGCACGGCCGGCCCTCGCCCCTGCCCGAGCTGCCCATCCAGTACGCCGACTTCGCCGAGTGGCAGCGCGAATATCTGTCCGGCGCGGTGCTGGAGCAGCAACTGGCCTACTGGAAGCGGCAACTCGGCGGCGAAATCCCGGCGCTGGACCTGCCCACCGACCGGCCGCGCCCGGCCGTGCAGACCAGCGTCGGCGACTCGCTCACGCGCGAGATCCCGGCCGCCGTGGTCGAGTCTTTGCGCGCCGTCTGCCGCCAGGAGGGCGCTTCGCTCTTCATGGGCCTGCTGGCCGTCTTCGACCTCCTCCTGCACCGCTACACTGGCCAGGAGGACTTCACCGTCGGCTCGCCCATCGCCAACCGCAACCGCGCCGAGATCGAGCCCCTCATCGGCGTCTTCATCAACACGCTTGTCCTGCGCGCCGACCTGAGCGGCCGCCCGACCTTCCGCGAGCTGCTGCGCCGCGTGCGCGAGACCACGCTCGGCGCCTACGCCCACCAGGACCTGCCGTTCGAGATGCTGGTCGAGGCGCTGCAGGTGGAGCGGGACCTGAGCCGCAGCCCGCTCTTCCAGGTGATGTTCATCCTGCAGAACGCGCCCACCGGCGTGACGCGCCGCGCCGCCGCCGGCCCCGCCCTCGAGATGGAGCAGATCGAGATCGGCACCGGCACGTCCACCTTCGACCTGACCTTCTCGCTCTCCGAGACCGCGGCCGGGCTGGAAGTGTCGGCCGAGTTCAACACCGACCTGTTCGACCACGCGACCATCGCGCGCCTGCTCGGCCATTATGAGACGCTCCTGCGCGCCGCGCCGGCCGAACCGGACCAGCCGGCGGCGACCCTGCCCATGCTGACCGACGCCGAGCGCCGGCAACTGCTGGTGGACTGGAACGACACCGACCGCGCCTACGACCGCGCCGGCTGGACCGTGGCGCAGTTGTTCGAGGCCGAGGCCGCGCGCGCCCCCGACGCCCCCGCCGTGATCTGGCCCGGGACCGAGGCGCGGCCGGACGAGGTCCGGCTGACCTATGGCGAACTGAACGACCGCGCCAACCAGCTCGCCCATCACCTGGCGGCGCTGGGCGCCGGACCGGAGGCGCGCGTGGCGCTGTGCCTGGAGAAATCGGCCGAGATGATCGTGGCCGTGCTCGGCGTGCTCAAGGCCGGCGCCGCCTACGTCCCGCTTGACCCCCACCATCCCGCCGACCGCCTGCGCTTTATGCTCGAAGATTGCGGCGCGCGCCTCGTGCTCACCACGTCGGCGCTGGCTCCCCGGCTCCCGCGCTCCGCGGCTCAGACCATCTGCCTGGACACGGACTGGCCCGCAATCGCCCAACACCCGATCACCCCGTGCCCGTCTCAAGCGACGCCCGACTCTCTGGCCTACGTCATCTACACCAGCGGCTCCACCGGCCAGCCCAAGGGCGTCATGGTGGAACAGCGCAGCCTGGTCAACCAGTATCTGGCCTGGGAAGAGGCGTACGCCTTGCGCTCGGTGCGCGCCCACCTGCAGATGGCAAGCTTCGCCTTCGACGTCTTCTCCGGCGACTTCGTCCGCGCGCTGTGCTCGGGCGGCGCGCTCGTGCTCTGTCCGCGCGAGCTCCTGCTCCAGCCCGGGGCGCTCTACGCCCTGATGCGCCGCGAGGGCGTGGAGTGCGCCGAGTTCGTGCCCGCCGTCCTGCGCCCGCTGATCGAATATCTGGCGGAGACCCATCAGTCGCTGGACTTCATGCGCCTGCTGATCTGCGGCTCGGACTCGTGGTATGTGCGTGAGTACCAGGAGTTCCGGCGCTATTGCGGGCCGGACACGCGCTTCATCAATTCCTTCGGCCTGACCGAGGCGACCATCGACAGCACGTTTTTCGAAAGCCGCGCGCTGGACCTGCACGCCGACCGCCTCGTGCCCATCGGCCGGCCGTTCGCCAACACCCGGCTTTACATCCTGGACAAGAATTTTCAGCCCGTGCCGGTGGGCGTGCCCGGCGAGCTGTTCGTGGGCGGCCTGGGCGTGGCGCGCGGCTACCTCAACCGGCCGGAACTGACCGCCGAGAAATTCATCCCGTCCCCCTTCCCCCTGGAAGGCGAAAGGGCCGGGGAGAGGGGGCGTTTGTACCGCACCGGCGACCGCGCCCGCTACCTGCCGAACGGGGAGGTCGAGTTCCTGGGCCGCGCCGACCACCAGGTGAAGATCCGCGGCTACCGCATCGAGCCGGGCGAGGTGGAGGCCGTTATCCGCCAGCATCCGGCCGTGCGCCAGACGGTGGTGCTGGCCCGCGACGAGCGGCTGGTGGCGTATCTGGAGGCCGACCTGGCCGTGGACCGCGTGCCGATCGAGAGCCGCTGCCTGGCGGCCGCCGTCATCCCCGGAAACGGCCACGTGGACGGCCCGCACGCCTACGACCTGCCGATGCTGGACCTCTCCTTCGGCGGCCTGTCGCTGGCCGATGTGCCCTCGGCCTGGACGGTCGGGCAGGCGCTGCACGTGCGCCCGCAGCTGCCCGGCGCGCCGGACGCGCCCGAGATGGCCGGGGCGGTCGCCTGGCGGCGCGGCGCGCTGGCGGGGGTGACGCTGGCGCCGACGCCCGCGCAGCAGCTATTCCTGCGCCAGAGCGTCAAACGTCTGGCCGAGGCCGAGGGCCTGCGCGTGGCCGACCTGCGCGGCGCGGAGGCGCGCGTCCCGCTGCGCGTCACCTGCCGGGCCGAGTTCGACCACGGCGAGGTCCATGAGTTGATCGTCGAGAACCTGTCGGCGGGCGGCGCGCGCCTGCTGGCCGAGGCCGGCCTGTGGCGCAGCGGCCAGGCCCTGCGCCTGCGCCTGCCCGCGCCCGACGGGACGCCGTACGACGAGCAGGGCCTGTGGATCAACGGCGTCGTCTGGTGGCGCCGCGGCGATCGGGCCGGCGTCAAGTTCAATACCGGGCCGGAGGAGCGCGCCCGGCTTCAGCAGCGTGTGGACGCTTTCCGCCAGGCGCGGCGCTTCTCGCTGGCCGACCTGCGCGAATTCCTCAAGACCAGACTGCCGGAGTACATGGCGCCGTCGGCGTTCGTGATGCTGGACGCCATGCCGCTCAACGCCGCCGGCAAGATCGACCGGCTCGCCCTGCCCGCGCCGGACCTCAGCGATCTCGCCGCCGCAACCGCCTATGTCGCGCCGCGCACGCCGACCGAGGAGACGCTGGCCGCGCTGTGGGCGCAGATCCTCAAGCGGCCGCGCGTCGGCATCCATGACGACTTCTTTGAGTTAGGCGGCCACTCGCTGCTCGCCACCCAGGTTGTCTCCCGCATCCGTGACGCCCTCCAGGTGGACGTGCCCTTGCGCCGGGTCTTCGAGGCGCCCACGGTGGCGACGCTGGCCGAGTGCGTCGAGGCGGAGCGCCAGAAGCAGGCCGGCGTCTACGTCCCGCCCATCGTGCCGGTCCCCCGCCAGCGCGTCTCCGATCTCTCGATGAGCGGCGGGACCGCCGGCCCGGCCCTCGGCCAGGACGCAGTCCTGACCCTAAGCCAGGACGCAGTCCTGGCGACTCTGTCATTCGCCCAGCAACGTCTGTGGTTCCTGGATCAGCTCGAGCCCGGCCAGGCCTCCTACAACCTGCCCGAGGCCGTGCGCCTGACCGGGGCGCTGGATGTCGGCGCGCTGGAACGCGCCTTGCATGAGGTGGTCCGCCGCCACGAATCCCTGCGCACCACGTTCATCATGACGCCGGATGGCCGCCCGTGGCAGGTCATCGCCCCGCCGCCGAGGGACGTCGTCCCCATCCCGGTGACCGACCTGGCCGGCCTGCCGGCCGAGGCGCGTGAAGCCGAGGCCCGCCGTCTGGCGACCGTCGAGGCCCAGCGCCCGTTCGACCTGGCGCGCGGCCCGCTCATCCGCGCCGGCCTGCTGCGCCTGGCCGCCGACGAGCACATCCTGCTCCTCACCCTGCACCACATCATCGGCGACGACTGGTCCAGTAGTGTGCTCACCCAGGAGCTGGCCGCCCTGTACGACGCCTTCAGCCAAGGCCGCCCGTCGCCGCTGCCCGCTCTGCGCATCCAGTACGCCGATTTTGCGGCCTGGCAACGCGGCTGGCTGCAGGGGGAGGTGCTCGAGAACCAGCTCGGCTACTGGCGCCGGCAACTGGCCGGCAGTCCGCCCCTGCTGGAACTGCCCACCGACCGGCCGCGTCCGGCCGTGCAGACCTTCGCCGGCGATTACCGCTCGTTCACGCTCACGCCCGACCTCACCCGCCGGCTCAAGGCGCTGGCCCAGCGCGAGGGCGCCACGCTGTTCATGACGCTCCTGGCCGCTTTTGAAGTCCTGCTGTATCGCTACACCGGCCAGACGGACTTCAATGTCGGCACGCCTATCGCCAACCGCAACCGCGCCGACATCGAGGGCCTGATCGGCTTCTTTGTCAACACGCTCGTGCTGCGGGCCGACCTCAGCAGCCCCACGGAGGCCGCGCCCTCGTTCCGCGAGCTGCTGCGCCGCGTGCGCGAGACCGCGCTCGGCGCTTACGCCCACCAGGACGTGCCCTTCGAGATGGTGGTGGACGCCCTTCAGCCCCAGCGCGATCTCAGCCACTCGCCGCTGTTCCAGGTGATGTTCGCCCTGCAGAACACGCCGCAGGGCGCCCTGACCCTCTCCGCTAAAACCGCGCCGCTCACCCTGTCCCCGGTCGAGGCCCACAGCGGCACGGCCAAGTTCGACCTGACCCTGTTCATGGTGGAGGACGGCGAGGCGCTCAGCGGCGCGCTCGAGTTCAACACCGACCTGTTCGACGCCGCCACCATCGAGCGCCTGGCCGGCCACTTCCAGAACCTGCTGGCCGGCCTCGTCGCCGACCCGGAGCAGAGTGTCAGCCGCCTGCCGCTGCTCTCCGAGGCCGAGCGGTATCAGCTCCTGGTCGAGTGGAACCGCACCGAGGCGCCCTTCCCGGCCCACCTGTGCGCCCACCACCTCTTCGAACAGCAGGCCGCGCAGACGCCGGACGCCGTGGCCGTGGTGTGCGGCGACCGCGCGCTCACCTACCGCGAACTGGACGCCCGCGCCAACCAGCTCGCCCATCATCTCCAGGGCCTGGGCGCGCAGCCGGAGACGCTGGTGGCGCTCTGCCTGACGCGCTCGCCCGAGGTGGTCGTCGCCCTCCTGGGCGTGCTCAAGTCCGGCGCCGCCTACGTCCCCATCGACCCCGGCTACCCGGCCGAGCGCATCGCGTTCATGCTCGCCGATACCCGTGCGCCGGTGCTGCTGACCGAGGCCTCCCTGGCGCCTCGGCTCCCCCGCGCCTCGGCCCAGGTCCTCTGTCTGGACACGGATTGGCCCCGCATCGCCCAACATCCGAGCGCCCCTCCCCCGTCTCAGGCGACGCCCGACTCCCTCGCCTACGTCATCTACACCAGCGGCTCCACCGGCCAGCCCAAGGGCGCCATGCTCGAGCACCGCGGCGTGGTCAACTACCTCACCTGGTGCCGGCAGGCCTATCCCCTGGACGGCGGCGTCGGCTCGCCCGTCCACTCCTCCATCTCGTTCGACCTGACGGTCACCAGCCTGATCGCGCCGCTGACCACGGGCCGCACCGTGCACCTGCTGCCGGACGACCTGGGCGTGGAGGCCCTCACCGACTACGTGCGCCGCGTCGGCGACTTCAGCCTGATCAAGATCACGCCCGCCCACCTCAAACTGCTGGGCGACCAGCTCGCCCCGGCGGAGGCGGCCGGCCGGACGCGCGCCTTTATCATCGGCGGCGAGAACCTGCTGCCGGAGCACGTCGCCTTCTGGCTCCGGAACGCGCCGGAGACGGCGCTGGTCAACGAGTACGGCCCGACCGAGACCGTCGTCGGCTGCTGCGTGTACACCGAGACCCCGGCCCGGCCGAGCGTCGGCGTGGTGCCCATCGGGCGCCCGATCATCAACACCCGGCTCTACGTGCTGGACCGGCACCTCCAGCCCGTCCCTATCGGCGTCCCCGGCGAGCTCTACATCGGCGGCGTGCAGGTGGGGCGCGGTTACCTCAACCGGCCGGACCTGACGGCGGAGCGCTTCATTCGAGTGGACAGTAGACAGTGGGCAGTGAACAGTGGGCCCGATCCACTGACCACTCTCTACAAAACCGGCGACCTCGCCCGCTACCGCCCGGACGGCAACCTGGAATGCCTGGGCCGCCTGGATTTCCAGGTGAAGATCCGCGGCTTCCGCGTCGAGCTGGGCGAGATCGAGGCCGTCCTCGGCCAGCATCCGGCGGTGAAGCAAAACGTCGTCTGGACCTGGACCGAGGCCGGGCATAAGCGGCTGGCCGCCTACGTCATCCTGGCAGACGACAGACGGCCGGCGGCAGACGACAGCGAGGCGACCGGCGGCGTCATCCAGCCGCCGCCCGCCCTCTTGAACGAACTGCGCGAATTCCTGCGCGAGCGTCTGCCGGAGTACATGGTCCCCTCGGCCTTTGTGTTCCTGGAGGCACTGCCGCTCAACGCCAACGGCAAGGTGGAGCGCAGGGCCCTGCCCGCGCCCGACCAGGCCGCCCGACAGGCGGCGGCGGCCGAGTACGTCGCGCCGCGCACCGAGGCCGAAACCGCCCTGGCCCGCGTCTGGGCCGACGTCCTGGGCCTGGAACGCGTCGGCGTCCACGATAACTTCTTCGACCTGGGCGGCGACTCGATTATGAGCCTGCAGATCATCGCCCGGGCGCGCCAGGCCGGGCTGGCCTTGACGCCGCGCCAGGTCTTCGAGTTTCCCACGGTGGCCGGCCTGGCCTCCGTAGCGCAGCCGCTAGCCGCCGAAGCCGGCGCCGCGACCGGGCCGGCGCTGGCGCTGGCCGGCGGCGCCGAGGTCCAGCCGGGCGCGGAAGACTTCGGCTGGACGGAGGAGGACCTCAAGGACATCCTCGGCGAGATCGACAAATGGTGAGGCGGGCCGTGCGCTCGCCGCTCGACAAACAAAACAAAGGAGAAAGCATGGAAGAAAAGATCGCGCACCTGATCCCGCCGTACGGCGGCAAGCTGGTGGACCTGAGAGTGCCGGCGGACGAGCTGGCCGGCCTCAAGGATTACGCCAACCGCCTGCCGTCGCTCCAGGTCTCCGAGCGCGTCGTGTGCGACCTGGAGCTGCTCGCCGTCGGCGGGTTCTCACCCCTGGACCGGTTTATGGGCCAGGCCGATTTTCAGCGCGTGCTCGGCGACATGCGCCTGGCGGACGGCCGCCTGTTCCCCATCCCGGTGACCCTGCCCGTTGAGCCGGGCGAGGCGATCCATCTGGACCAGGAGGTGGCCCTGCGCAACGCCAAGAACGAACTGCTGGCCGTGATGACGATTGAGGAAATCTATGCGTGGGACCGGCGCGAGATGGCGCGCCAGGTCTTCGGCACGCTTGACCTGCGCCACCCGCTTGTGGCCGAGATGGAGCGCTGGGGGCCGTTGAACCTCTCCGGGCGTCTGCGCGTCCTGCAGCTCCCGGCGCGCTACGACTTCCAGGACCTGCGCCTCACGCCGGCCGAGACGCGCGCGCGCCTGGCGGCCTTCGGCCGCTCCAATGTCGTCGCCTTCCAGACGCGCAACCCCCTGCACCGCGTCCACGAGGAACTGACCAAGCGCGCGGCGCAGGACGTGGACGGCGTCTTGCTCTTGCATCCGTCGGTCGGCCTGACCAAACCCGGCGACGTGGACCACTTCACGCGCGTGCGCACCTATCGCGCTCTGGCGGAAAGCCACTATGATCCGAACCGGGTTCTGCTCGCGCTCCTCCCGCTGGCCATGCGCATGGGCGGACCGCGCGAGGCGCTGTGGCACGCCCTCATCCGGCGCAATTACGGCGCCAATTACTTCATCGTCGGGCGCGACCATGCCGGGCCGGGCCACGACTCCAACGGCAAGCCTTTCTACGGCCCTTACGACGCGCAGGCGCTGGTGGCGCAGCACAGCGCCGAGCTCGGCGTCGGCATGGTGCGATTCCAGGAACTCGTGTATCTTCCCGACGAGGCGCGCTACGAAGAGGTCCACAAGGTGCCCGCCGACGCGCGCATCGCCAGCCTGTCCGGCACCCAGGTCCGCGAAGAGTTTCTCAACAACGGCAAGAAGCTGCCGGAGTGGTTCACCCGGTCGGAAGTGGCGGAGATCCTGCAGGAGACCTATCCGCCGCGTTACCGTCAGGGCGCCTGCATCTGGTTCACGGGCCTGAGCGGCGCGGGCAAGTCCACCACGGCCGAGGTCCTCACCGTCCTGCTGCTCGAGCACGGCCGCCAGGTGACCGTGCTGGACGGCGACGTCGTCCGCACCCACCTGTCCAAAGGGCTGGGGTTCAGCAAGGAGGACCGCGACATCAACATCCGCCGCATCGGCTTCGTGGCCGCCGAAATCGTCCGGCACGGCGGCCTGGTGATCTGCGCGGCCGTCAGCCCGTACCGGTCGACGCGCCAGGATGTCCGGAATATGGTCGGGTCCGAACACTTCGTGGAAGTGTTCGTGGACACGCCACTGGAGGTGTGCGAACAGCGGGACGTCAAGGGCATGTACGCCAAAGCGCGCCGGGGCGAGCTCAAGGGGTTCACCGGCATCGATGACCCCTACGAGCCGCCGGAGCACCCGGAGATCACCTTAGACACTGTCCGGCGCACGCCCGAGGAAAACGCCCGCCTCATCCTCGATCACTTGATCCAACAAGGCTTCGTGCGCGCCCGAGCCGCCAGCCCGGCCGCCTCCGGCAACGGCCGCCGCGCGCCCGAGCCGGCCCGATGAGACCCGTTGTGTCCTGACCTCCAGGCCGCGCGGCCCCGGATGGGCCGGCGTGCCGGGGAGCAGGCCGGCCTGTGACTTTGTTCTCGTCCTGATTGAGGAGACTTCCATGCGCAAGACCTTGTCTCGTTTTCTGCTGACGCTCACGCTGATGGCCTCCCTGCTCAACGTCGGCGCTGCGCCGGCGGCCACGGTCGCCCAGCCCGCGCCGGCGCCGATCCGCCTGCGCGCCGCCACGTTCACGCCCGCCCTGGGCGAGACGCCCAATATCCCGGCCGCCCTGACCCTGGCCGGCTACGCCGCCGGCCAGCGCGGCTATTTCATCGTCCAGTTCCACGGGCCGGTGGAGCAGGCCTGGAAGGACCAGGTGACGGCCCTGGGCGCCGAGCTCCTGGATTACATCCCGGACTTCGCCTTCAAGGCCCGCATGACGCCGGCCGAAGCCTTCCAGGTGCGGCGCCTGAACACCGTCGCGTCGGTGACGGTCTTCCACCCGGCCTTCAAGCTCAATCCCGCGCTGACCCGCTCCGCCGACCCGCGGCCGTACCGGGTCATCGTCGAGCAGGGCGCCAGCGCCCAGACCGTGGCGGCGGCCCTGCAGACGCTCGGCCTGGACGTGCTGGCCGCCGACGGGCGCGAGCTGCTCGTCGCCGCCACCGGGGCCCAGGTGGACCTGATCGCCCAGGTGCTGGACGTGGCCTGGGTGGACGATTTCCTCCTGCCCGAGAAGCACAACGAATACGGCGGCGGCCAGATCATCGGCGCGGCGGCCGCCAACACCCGCGGCTACGACGGCTCGACCCAGATCGTGGCCGTCGCCGACACCGGCCTGGGCGACGGCACGGCGGCCGGCGCGCACCCCGATATCCCGGCCGGCCGCATCGTCAACATCTACAACTGGCCCGGCGCCACCAGCGGTTGCCAGACCGTCATCAACGACGGCGCCGTGGACGTGGACAGCGGCCACGGCACGCACACCGCCGGCTCGGTGCTGAGCGACGGCGACGCCAGCGGCCGGGGGACCGGCGCCGCGCCCGCCGCGCGGCTGGTCTTCCAGGCCACGGAGAACTACGTCGACTACACCGGCATCTGCGGCCTGCTCTACCCCGACGGCTACTACCTCACCGGCCTGCCCAGCGACCTGCGCCAGCTCTACCAGCAGGCCTTCAACGCCGGCGCCCGCATCCACTCCAACTCCTGGGGCTCGGCCGTCGCCGGCCAGTACACGGACAACAGCCAGGAGACCGACGATTTCGTCTGGAACAACCGGACGATGGTCGTCACGTTCTCGGCCGGCAACAGCGGCATTGACGCCAACAGCGACGGCCTGGTGGACAACGACTCCCTCGGCGCCCCGGCCACGGCCAAGAACGTCATCACGGTGGGGGCCAGCGAGAACGACCGGAACGGCAACTGGCAGTGCGACGCCAGCCTCACCTACATCCCCGCCGGCGGCACCAGCAGCTGCGCCAGCCAGGGCGGCATGAACAACCTCGGCACGTACGGCACGGCCTGGCCCGACGACTTCCCGGCCAACCCGCTCCGCGACGACCCGATGGCCGGCAACGCCGGGCAGATGGCGGCCTTCTCCAGCCGCGGCCCGACGGACGACGGCCGCATCAAGCCGGACGTGGTCGCCCCGGGCACCTTCGTGCTCTCCGGCTACTCCGACCTGTACCAGCAGGGCTATGACGCCTCCCCCAACCCGCGCAACAACGCCTGGCAGTACGACGGCTGGGGCTTCCCGGTCAACGCCCAGTACAAGTACATGGGCGGCACGTCGATGTCCAACCCGCTGGTCGCCGGCGGTGCGGCGGTCTTGAAGGACTTCTACCAGAAGGCCTACGGCCTCACCGCCAGCGCCGCCCTGGTGAAGGCCGCGCTCATCAACTCGGCCGTCGACATGCTGGACGAGAACAACGACGGCGTCAACGACAACGACTTCCCCATCCCCAACAACCATGAAGGCTGGGGCCGCGTGGACCTGAACAACGCCACCGACGGCACCGCCCAGTTCGTGGACAACACGGCCGGCCTGGCCACCAACGGCACGGCCACTTACCAGTACAACATCGGCACGGCCGGCGCGCCGCTGCGCTTCACGGTCGTCTGGAGCGACTACGCCGCGACGGCCAACGCCAGCGTGACGCTGGTCAACGACCTGGACGTCGTCGTGACGTCCCCGGGCGGGACCCAGTACCTGGGCAACGTGTTCAGCGGCGGCTGGAGCGCCGCCGGCGGCAGCGCCGACCGGCGCAACAACGTCGAGAACGTCTACATCCCGAACGCGGCGGCCGGCGTCTGGTCCATCCAGGTCCGCGGCTTCAACGTGCCCAACGGCCCGCAGCCGTTCGCGCTGGTCGTCGACGGCAACTTCGGCGCTGTCCCGCCGACCAACACGCCGACGGCGACCGCCACCGCCACAGCGACCGCCACGGCCACCGCCACGGCCATCGGCCCGACCCCGACCCCGACCGCCACGGCCACGGCGACCGCGACGGCCCTGCCGCCGACCAACACGCCGACGGCCACGCCGACCGGCGCCGGGCCGATCACGTCTGCTTACTTCAGCCCGAGCGCCAACGCCGCCGTGACCAGCGGCGCGGGCGACAACAACGGCTTCCAGTCCAGCCCGGCCAACGCCCACGCGGACGGCGGCGGGGTGGCGACGGACACCAACAGCGGCACGACTTCCAGCACTTCCTGCACCGATGCGGGCAAGGATAAACACCTCTACTACAACTACAACATCAACCTGCCCGGCGCCACCATCATTGACGGCCTCGAGGTCCGGCTGGACGGCCGCGCCGACCGGACGAACGGCTCGCCGCGCTTCTGCGTCCAGTTGTCCTGGGACGGCGGCGCGAGCTGGACGGCGGCCAAGCAGACCGGCACGCTCACGACCAGCGAGGCCACCTACTTGCTGGGCGGCGCCGCCGACACCTGGGGCCGGACGTGGGCCACGGGCGAGCTCTCGAACGCCAGCTTCCGGGTCCGTATCATCATGGTCTCCAGCAACACGGCCCGCGACTTCTCGCTCGACTGGATCGCCGTGCGCGTGACCTATCGCTAACGCTCAAACCCCCGGCCGGACGGGATTCAAACGCGCGCTTCTCGTCCGGCTACGCCCTCCTCCCCCCGACGGGGAGGAGGGCCGGGGGATGGCGACCGCCTCCGCCCAGATATGACTCACAAGAACGTCGAGGACTTCTACCCGCTTTCGCCCATGCAGCAGGGCATGCTGTTCCACAGCCTGTACGCGCCCGACAGCGGCGTGTACGTGGGACAGATGAGCGCCACCCTGCGCGGCGCCCTGGACACCGCCGCCTTCCGGCGCGCCTGGGCCCGCCTGATCGAGCGCCACGCCGTCTTGCGCACCGGCTTCGTCATCGGCGAACTGAAGGAGCCGGTGCAGATGGTCCACCGGCAGGTCGCCCTCCCCTTCACCGAACTCGACTGGCGCGCCTTGCCGGCCGTCGAGCAGGCCGGGCGTCTGGCCGTTTTCCTGCGCGACGACCAGCGCCGCGGCTTCGCGTTGCACCAGCCGCCTCTCCTGCGCCTGGCCCTGATCCGCCTGGCCGACGACCGTTACCGCTTTATCTGGACTTATCATCATCTCCTGTTCGACGGCTGGTCGCTGCCGCTGCTGCTGCGCGAGGTCTTCGCGCTCTATCCGGCGTTCGCGCTGGGCCGCGATCTGGCGCTGCCCCCCGTCCCTCCCTTCCGCAACTACATCGCCTGGCTGCGCAAGCAGAATCCGGACGAGGCCCTCGCCTTCTGGCGAAAGACGCTGCAGGGCTTTACGGCCCCCACGCCCCTCACCGTTGACCACCCGGCCGAGGCGCCGGGGACGGTCGTCGAGCGCATGACGCTCCTGCCGCGCGCCGCCACCGACGCGCTCAAGGCGCTGTCCCGCCAGCACGGCCTCACCCTCAACACCTTTGTCCAGGGCGCCTGGGCGCTGCTGCTCAGCCGCTACTCGGGCGAAAGCGACGTGGTCTTCGGCGCCACCGTCTCCGGCCGCCCCGCCGACCTGCCCGGCGCCGAGCACATGGTCGGCCTGTTCATCAACACCCTGCCCGTCCGGGTCCAGCTCCCCCCCGACCAGGCGGCGCTGGCCTGGCTGACCGCCCTGCAGGCCAGCCAGCTCGAGGCGCGCCAGTACGAGCACAGTCCGCTCGTCCAGGTCCAGGCCGCGAGCGAGGTCCCGCGCGGCGCGCCGCTCTTCGAGAGCCTGCTGGTCTTCGAGAACTTCCCGGTGGCGGCGGCCATCCGCGCGGCGGCGGCCCCGCCCCCCGGCGTCGGTCCCACGCTGGAACTGGACGAGGTCGAAGACGCCCAGCGCACCAACTTCCCGCTCACCCTGGTCGCCTATCCGGGGGATGAGCTCGCCCTGCGCCTGGCTTACGATACGGCCCGCTTCGACGACGCCGTCATCGACCGCATGCTCGGCCACCTGAGCACCCTGCTCACCGGCCTGGCGCACGATCTCCAGCGCCCCCTGCGCGACCTGCCGCTGCTGACCGATGAGGAGCGCGCTACGCTGCTGGACCGCTGGAACGCCACGGCGGCCCCGATCCCCGACCAACCCGTCCACGCGATGATCGCGGCCCAGGCCGCCCGCGCCCCGGACGCCGTGGCCGTGCGCTTTAACGGCCAGGCGCTGAGCTATGCCGCGCTCGACGACCGCGCCAGCCAGCTTGCCCGGCATCTCCAGGCGCTCGGCGTCGGGCCGGATGTCATCGTGGCGGTGTGCGCCGAGCCGTCGCTGGAAATGGTCGTCGGCGTGCTTGGCGTGCTCAAGGCCGGCGGCGCTTTCCTGCCGCTCGACCCGCACTATCCCGCCGAGCGCCTGGCCTTTATGCTCCAGGACTCCGGCGCGCAGGTGCTCCTGACTCAAGCCCACCTCGTCCCCCGGCTCCCCGGCGCCCCGGCCCAAACCATCTGCCTGGATACGGATTGGCCTGAAGTCGCGCACTTCCCCAGTACCAGTCCCCCATCCCAAGTCACACCCGACTCGCTGGCCTACGTCATCTACACCAGCGGCTCCACCGGCCGGCCCAAGGGCGTGTTGCTCGAACATCGCGGCCTATCGAACCTGGCCGCCGTCCTGGTGGACAAGTTCGCCGTCACGCCCCAGAGCCGCGTCCTGCAGTTCGCGGCCTTCTCGTTCGACGCCGCCGTCTCCGAGATCGTCATGGCCCTGGTCGCCGGCGCGACCCTGGTCCTGGCCCCGCGCGAGACGCGGATGTCGCCGCCCGATCTGCTCCAGCTTCTGCGCGACGAGGCCATCACCACCCTGACGCTGCCCCCGGCGCTCCTGGCCGTCCTGGAGCCCGAGGACCTGCCCGCCCTGCGCACCGTCGCCTCGGCCGGCGAGGCCTGCGCCTGGGAGATCATCGCGAAATGGGCGCCCGGCCGGCGCTTCCTCAACGGCTACGGCCCCACCGAGACCACGGTCGCGGCGTCGTATTACCTGGTCGGCGAGCGCGTCCCGCACACCGCCACCGTCCCCATCGGCCGGCCCATCGCCAATGTCCGGGTCTACGTCCTGGACCGGAACCTTCAGCCCGTCCCGGTCGGCGTCCCCGGCGAGCTGTACATCGGCGGCGTCCAGGTGGCGCGCGGCTATCTCAATCGGCCGGACCTGACGGCGGAACGCTTCATCCGAGTGGACAGTGGTCAGTGGTCAGTGACCAGTCGGCCTGCCCCACTGCTCACCGATCCCTCCACCCTGACCACCCTCTACAAAACCGGCGACCTCGTCCGCTGGCTGCCCGACGGCAACCTGGAGTTCCTGGGACGCCTGGACGACCAGGTGAAGGTGCGCGGCTTCCGCATCGAGCTGGGCGAGATCGAGAGCGTGTTGCGCCAGCATCCGGCCGTCGCGGACGCAGCCATCCTCGTCCGCGATCAACGCCTGGCGGCCTATGTGGTCCTGGTAGACGACAGCGAGCCGACGGACACCGCCGTCCGCCCCTCGTCCTCCGTCCTGAGCGAGTTGCGCGACTTTCTCCAGCAGCGCCTGCCGGACTACATGCTGCCTTCGGCCTTCGTCATTCTGGACGCGTTCCCCCTCCTGCCCAACGGCAAGGTGGATCGTAAACGCCTGCCCGCGCCGGATCAGGCCGTCGGCGCCGCGCCTGAACACTGGATCGCCCCGCGGACGCCGATCGAAGATCTGATCGCCGCCGTCTGGGCGGCGGTGCTCGGCCGGCCACGCGTCGGCGCGCATGATCACTTCTTTGAATTGGGCGGCCACTCACTCCTGGCGACCCAGGTCATCGCGCGGCTGCGCGAAGCGCTCGGCGTGGATCTGCCCCTGCGCCTGCTGTTCGAGGCCCCGGTCCTCTCCGATTTCGCCGCGCGGGCCGAGGCCGCCCGGCGCGGCGGGCCGGACGCGCTGCCGCCGCTCGCCCCGGGGCCGCGGCTCGGCCCGGACGGCCAGCCGGCCGAATTCCCGCTCTCCTTCGCCCAGCAGCGCCTGTGGTACCTGGACCAGCTCGAGCCGGGCAGCCCGCTTTACAACATCCCCACCGCCGTGCGCCTGGCCGGCCCGCTGGACGTCGGCGCGCTGTCGCGCGCCCTGGCCGAGGTCATCCGCCGGCACGCCAGTTTACGCACGACCTTCGTCCTGACGAACGACGGCCACGCGCGCCAGATCGTTGCGCCGGCTGTCGAGGCGCCGCCCGCGGCCTCTCTCCCCATCACCGACCTCACCCCCCTCGCCCCCGACGCGCGCGAGGCCGAGGTCCGGCGCCTGGCGGCCGAGGAGGCTCAACGCCCCTTCAATCTGGCTGCCGGCCCGCTCGTGCGCGCCTCCCTGATCCGGCTCGGCGCCGACGACCACGCGCTGTTCATCACCCTGCACCACATCATCTCCGATGGCTGGTCGATGGGCGTCCTCGTGCGCGAACTGCTCGCCCTGTACGCCGGCTTCGCCGCGGGCCAGCCGGCCGCTTTGCCGGACCTGCCCATCCAGTACCCGGACTTCGCCGTCTGGCAGCGCCGCTGGCTGCAGGGCGAGGCGCTGCAGGCGCAACTGGACTACTGGCGAAAGCAGCTCGCCGGCGCGCCGGCCCTGATCGAGCTGCCGACCGACCGGCCGCGACCGGCCGTGCAGAGCTTCCGCGGCGCGTCCCGCGCCTTCAGCCTGTCCAGCGACCTCGCCGCCCGCTTGCGCGCCTTCAGCCAGAAGGCCGGCGTCACTCTCTTCATGACCCTGCTGGCCGCCTTCGACGTGCTGCTGGCTCGTTACAGCCGCCAGGACGACATCTCCGTCGGCACGCCCATCGCCAACCGCACCCGGCCCGAGGTCGAAGGCCTGATCGGTTTCTTCGCCAACACGCTGGTCCTGCGCACCGACCTCTCCGGCGACCCAAGCTTCCGCGACCTGGTCCGGCGCGTGCGCGAGACCGCGCTGGGCGCTTACGCCCACCAGGACGTGCCCTTCGAGATGGTGGTGGACGCCCTGCACCCCGAGCGCAATCTCAGCTATACGCCGCTCTTTCAGGTGATGTTCGCGTTGCAGAACATGCCCGCCGGCCCGGCCGGGGCCGTCGGGGCGCCCCGCGAGTCGCCCCGGCTACGGGTCACCTCCCTCGACGCGCACAGCGGCACGGCCAAATTCGACCTGACCCTGGAGATGATGGAGGGCCCGGACGGCCTGGGCGGCGCCGTCGAGTACAACACCGACCTGTTCGACGCCGACACGATCGAGCGCCTGATCGGGCACTTCCAGAACCTGCTGGCCGCCGCCCTGGCCAGCCCCGACCAGCCGGTCTCGCGCCTGACGCTGCTCTCGGCGGCGGAACGCGAGCTGGTCTTGCACCGCTGGAACCGGACGGACCGCGTCTTCCCGGATCATCCGTGCCTGCACACGCGCTTCGAAGCCCAGGCCGCCCGCACGCCGGACGCCGTCGCGGTGACGTGCGAGGGCGCCGCGCTGACCTATCGCCAGCTCGACGAGCGCGCCAACCAGCTTGCCCACTATCTCGGCGCGCTCGGGGTCGGGCCGGAGACGCTGGTGGCCCTCTGCCTGGAACGCTCGCTGGACCTGGTAGTCGCGATCCTGGGGGTGCTCAAGGCGGGCGGCGCCTACCTGCCGCTGGACCTGGCCTACCCGCCCGACCGGCTGGCGTTCATGCTCGCGGACGCGCAGGCGCCGGTGGTGCTCACCCAGCAAACTCTGGCCGACCGCCTGCCCCAGCACGGCGCGCGCATCGTGCGCCTCGACGCGGATTGGCCGCACATCGCCTCACTACCCATTACCCCTCACCCGTCTCAAGCGACGCCCGACTCCCTGGCCTACGTCATCTACACCAGCGGCTCGACGGGCAAGCCCAAGGGCGTCCAGGTAACGCACGCCAACGTCGTGCGCCTGTTCACGGCCACCGACGACTGGTACGGCTTCAACGCGCGGGACGTGTGGACGCTCTTCCACTCCTACGCTTTCGACTTCTCGGTCTGGGAGCTGTGGGGCGCCCTGCTCTATGGCGGCCGGCTGGTGGTGGTCCCGCACTGGGTGAGCCGCTCGCCGGAGGCCTTCCATCAGTTGCTGGTGGACGAGCAGGTGACGGTGCTCAACCAGACGCCGTCCGCCTTCCGCCAGCTGGTGCGGGTGGACTCGGCCTCGGCGGTCCCGCCGGAGCGTTTCGCCCTGCGCTATGTGATCTTCGGCGGCGAGGCGCTGGAGTTCCAGAGCCTGCGGCCCTGGTTCGAGCGTCACGGCGACCGGCGCCCGCAGCTCGTCAACATGTACGGCATCACCGAGACCACGGTGCACGTCACCTATCGCCCGGTCTCGCTCAAAGACCTGGACAGCGCGCCCGGCAGCCTGATCGGCGCGCCCATCCCGGACCTGCAGGTGTATGTGCTGGACCGGCACGGCGAGCCGGCGCCGCTCGGCGTGCCGGGCGAGATGTACGTCGGCGGGGCCGGCGTGGCGCGCGGCTACCTCAACCGGCCGGAACTCACCGCCGAGCGTTTTCTCCCCTCCCCCTTCGGGAAAGGCGCCAGGGGGGAGGGCCGTCTGTACCGCACCGGCGACCTCGCCCGCCGCCTCGCCAATGGCGATCTGGAGTACCTCGGCCGCATAGACCTGCAGGTGAAGATCCGCGGTTTCCGCATCGAGCTGGGCGAGATCGAGGCCGCCCTCGGCCGCTACCCCGGCGTGCGCGAGGCGCTGGTGGTCGCCCGCGACGAGGGCGGCGGCGACAAACGCCTGGTGGCCTACGTCGTCCCGGCGCAGGAGCACCGCGAGTCCTTCAGCGTCGCCGGGCTGCGCGAGGCCCTGCGCGAGCGCCTGCCCGAGTACATGGTGCCGGCCGCCTTCGTCCTGCTGGACGCGCTGCCGCTCACGCCCAACGGCAAAGTCGACCGCAAGGCGCTCCCGGCGCCCGCCACGCTCCGCCGCGACGTGGGCGGCGAGTACGTGCCGCCGCGCACCGAGGCGGAGGCGGCGCTGGCCCGCATCTGGTCGCAGCTCCTGCGCGTGGAGCGCGTCGGCGTGCACGACAGCTTTTTCGAGCTGGGCGGCGACTCGATCCTGAGCATCCAGGTCATCGCCCTGGCCGCGCAGGCCGGCCTGCGCCTGACGCCGCGCCAGTTCTTCCAGACGCCCACCATCGCCGGCCTGGCCGCGGCGGCCGGCGTCGGGGGACCCGCCTCCGCCGAGCAGGGCCCGGTCACCGGCCCGGTCGCGCTCACGCCGATCCAGCGCTGGTTCTTCGAGCATCATGCTCAGGCCCCGCACCACTTCAACACCTCCCTGCTGATGGAGGTCTGGCAGCCGCTCGACCCGGCGCTGCTCGCGGCGAGCCTGCGCCATCTGCTGGCGCACCACGACGCGCTCCGCTCGCGCTTCACGCGCGGACCCGGCGGCTGGCAGGCGCAGATCGCGGCGCCCGGCGGGCCGGCGCCGTTCACGCTGATCGACCTGGCCGGCGCGCCCCCTGGCGAGCACGCCGCCCGCATCGAGGCCGAGGCGGCGCGCTTGCAGACCAGCCTGGACCTCGAACACGGGCCGCTGGTGCGCCTGGCCTATTTCGATCGCGGCGAAGGCCAATCCGGCCGGCTGCTGCTCATCGTCCACCACCTGGCCTTCGACGGCGTCTCGCTGCGCGTGCTGGTGGAGGACCTGCAGCGCGTCTATCAGCAGCTCAGCCAGGGACAGCCGCCGGCGCTGCCGCCCAAGACGACCTCCTACCAGGCCTGGGCGCAGCGCCTGGCTGAACACGCGCAGTCCGCCGCCGTCCGCGCCGAGCTGGATTTCTGGCGCCGGCAGGCCCCGGCCGAGCCGCCGGCGCTGCCGGTGGATTTCCCCGGCGGCGCCAACACGTACGGCGGCGCCGAGCGCGTGATCGTCTCGCTCGAGCAGGCCGAGACGCAGGCCCTGTTGCGCGGCCTGCCGGCGGCGGCCGGCGCCGGGATGCAGGCCGCCTTGCTGACGGCCGTGCTCCAGGCGGTGCAGGCCTGGGCCGGCGGCCGCGCCTGGCCCGTGGAACTGGAGGGCCACGGGCGCGAGGCCATCTTCCCGGAGGTGGATGTCTCGCGCACCGTGGGCTGGTTCACCAGCCTATTCCCGCTGCGCCTGGAGCTGCCGCCGGAGGCCGAGCCGCTGGACGCCGTCCGCGCGGTGCAGGCGCAGTGGGAGGCGGCGCCGCAGCGCGGCCTGGGCTACGGGCTCCTGCGCTATCTGAGCGAGGACGAATCCATCCGGGCGGCTCTGGCCACGGCGCCGGCGCCGGAGATCAACGTCAACTATCTCGGCCAGTTCGACGCCATGCCGGTGACGGCCCTGCCCTTCAGCATTGCGCCCGAGTCGCCCGGCCCGGAACAGCCGCCCGCCAGCCCGCGCAGCGCCAAGCTCTACATCGTCGGGACCGTGGCCGGCGAAAGCCTGGACCTGCTGTGGAGCTACAGCCCCGGCCTGCACCGCCGCGCGACGATCGAACGCCTGGCCGAGGCCTGCCTGACGCGGCTGCGCGCCATCGCCGCGGCGGCCCGCCAGCCAGCTTGAAGCGACGATGAACGGCCGGCCGGCGCGCCCCCCTGAACGCAAGCGCGCGGGGGCCCGGTTATGAAGACTATCAGGAACTGCTTCAGAGGAGTCGTCTTTGGATAACCTGCGCGGCATCACGTTTGGCAAGTGGCTCAAGCTCCTGAGCCAGAACGGTTACGCCGTCGATGGGCCCTACCTCGACCGGGCGGCGGCGGCGACCCTGCTCAGCCTGCGCAACAGCTACTGGCGCCGCGTCGAGGTGCGCCGCTTCGGCGCCGCCGTCGAACAGGCCCGCCTCCAGCCGCCGCTCTTCATCCTCGGCCACTGGCGCAACGGCACCACTCTGTTGCACGAACTGTTGATCATGGACCCGCAGTTCGCCTACCCGAATGTTTTCGAGGTTGCCAACCCGCACGTCTTCCTGACGCTCGGCGACCGCGTGGCCCGGGCCCTCAAAGACGAGCCGGCCCAGAAGCGGCCGAAGGACAACATGCAGGTCCGCTTCGACAGCCCGGGCGAGGACGAGTTCGCCATCGCCGTGACGAGCCTGCGCTCGCCGGTCCTCGGCTGGACGTTCCCGCGGCGCGAAGCATATTATGACCGCTATTACACCTTTCGCGACGTCCCCGCGGCCGAGATCAACGAGTGGAAATGCGCCTTCGCCTGGTTCATGCGCAAGCTGAGCTACAAATACGGCCGGCCGCTCGTGCTCAAGTCGCCGCCGCACACCGGCCGCGTGCGCCTGCTCCTGGAGCTCTTCCCGGAGGCGCGTTTCATCCACATCACGCGCGACCCGTATACCGTCTTCCGTTCCACCCAGAACCTGTACGCCAAAGCCGTGCCGTTCTCGCACCTGCAACGGCCCGACCCGGCGCAGGTGGACGCCGGCATCCTGCGCCGGTACGCAGACATTTACGATGTCTACCTGGAAGAGCGCGCGCGCATCCCGCCCGGCCGGCTGTGCGAGGTCCGCTTCGAGGACCTGGAGCGTGACGTGGTCGGTCAGGTCGGCCTGATCTACGAGCAGTTAGGTCTGCCCGGCTTCGCGGCGCTGCGCCCCAGGCTGGAAGCGTACGTGGCCGCCAGGGCTAACTATCAGAAGAACGCCCACCCGCCGCTGGACCCGGCGCTGCGCGAGCGCGTGGCCCAGGCCTGGGGCCGGTATTTCGCCGCCTGGGGTTACCCGGTCTGACCAGGAGCGTGCATGGCTGAAAACACCCGCCCGCTGGCCGCCCCCGCCGATCTGGCGCCGCCGGCCACGCTCTGGAACCGCCACTACCTGCTGCTCTGGGCCGGCCAGTTCGCCAGCAAGCTCGGCGACCAGGCGTTCAACATCGCCATCGTGCTGTGGATCACGCAGACCATCGGCTCAGCCACGTTGATGGGCCTGATCCTGTCCCTGGCCAGCCTGCCGGCGCTGCTGCTGGCCCCGCTCGGCGGCGCCATCGCCGACCGCTACCCGCGGCGCACCATCATCATCCTGTGCGACGCGGCGCGCGGCCTGGCCGTGCTGTCGCTCGGCCTGGTCTTCTTCCTGGCCCCCGGCCAGACCGGCCTGCACCTGGCCTGGCTGATCGGGGTCGCTTTAGCGCTGGCGATCATCGCCCCCTTTTTCGGGCCGGCGATTATGGCCTCCCTGCCGGACCTGGTGCCGCGCGACCGGCTGCCCAACGCCAACGCGCTCGGCCAGCTCTCCACCGAGTTCTCGCTCATCGTCGGCCAGGCGCTGGGCGGCACGCTTTACCGCCTGCTCGGCGCGCCGGTCATGCTCCTGTTCGACGGCCTGTCCTTTCTGATCGCCGGCGGCGCCACCGCGCTCATCCGCATCCCGCAGCGCCTGAACCCGCAGGCCGGCCGCTGGCAGGCGCGCCTGGCCGAGTTTCGGCGCGACCTGGCCGACGGCCTGCGCTATGTCTGGGGGACGACGGGCCTGAAGGGCCTGGTGCTCGTGTCCGCGGTCAGCAGTTTCTTCTCCGTGCCGTTCCTGTTGCTGCTGCCCTTCTACGTCAAGAACACTTTGCGGGCGGCTGAGGACTGGTACGGCTACCTGCTCGCGGCGGCCAGCGTCGGCTCGATCCTGGGCTATGTGCTGGTCGGCGTCACGCGCTTCTCGGGCCGGCGACGGGCGGCGGCGATGCTGGCCGCCATCTTCGTTGATGCGCTGGCCTACAGCGGACTGGTGTTCACGTCGTCGCCCGTTGCAGCGCTCGGGCTGTGGTTCCTGGCCGGCGGGACCGGCAGCTTCTTCGCGCTGAACATCACGGCCCTGATGCAGATGACCACGCCGTCTGAGATCCGCGGCCGCGTCTTCGGCCTGTTGACGACGCTGTCGGGCGCCATCGCGCCGCTCTCGATGGGGCTGGCCGGCTTCATCGCCGACTGGACCGGCCAGAACATCCCGCTGATCTACCTGGTGTGCGGCTCGGCCCAATTGCTGCTGGGGGCGTTCATCAGCCTGAACGCCCCCATCCGGGCCTTCCTGGCGTTTGAGCCCGGGCCGACGGGGGAGCCCACATGAGCGCCGCCGGCCCCTGGCTGGTCGTCCCGCGCCCCAGCCCGACCGCCCGCCTGCGCCTGGTCTGCTTCCCGCACTCCGGGGCCGGCGCCTCCACGTTCGCGGCCTGGGCCGGCGACCTGCCGCCGGTGTTCGAGGTCTGCGCGGTGCAACTGCCGGGCCGCGAGGCGCGCCTGGGCGAGCCGCCGTTCACGCGCATGGGGCCGTTGCTGGAGGCGGTCGAAGCCGGGCTTGGCCCGCGCCTGGCCGGCCGGCCATTTGCCTTCTTCGGTCACAGCATGGGCGCGCTGGTGAGCTTCGAACTGGCCCGGCGGCTGCAAGCGCGCGGCCAGGGCCCGGTGCACCTGTTCGTCTCCGGGCACCCGGCCCCGCACCTGCCGGACCGCGAGCCGCCCACCCACACGCTGCCCGAGCCGGAGTTCCTGGCCCGGCTGCGCCAGCTCAACGGAACGCCGCCCGAAGTGCTGGACCACCCGGAGCTGCGCGACCTGATCGTGCCGATCCTGCGCGCCGACTTCGCCGTGTGCGATACGTACACCTTCACCCCCGGCGAGCCGCTGGCCTGCTCGCTCTCGGCCTTCGGCGGCCTGCAGGACCCGCACGCGCGCCGCGATGAACTGGAGGCCTGGCGCGTCCACACCCGCTCCACGTTCGCGGCGCGCATGTTCCCGGGCGACCACTTCTACATCCATTCGGCGCGGCCATTGCTCCTGCGTATGGTGGCGCGCGAGCTGGACCAATGGCTGCGCACCGGGCACGCCCATGACCCTGACGCTCCGCTGGGACCCGCCGCCTGAGCCGCCCCGCCTGGGCCCGGCCGAGGTCCACGTCTGGGCCGCCGGGCTGGACCGGCCCGACGCCGAGCTGGGCGCGCTGTGGGAGACCCTCAGCGCAGACGAACGGGAACGGGCGGAGCGCTTCCGGTTCGAGCGCGACCGGCGCCGCTTCATCGCCGCGCGCGGGACGCTGCGCGCCCTGCTGAGTCACTACCTGAAGTCGCCGCCGGAGACGTTCCACTTCTCGTACAGCCCCTACGGCAAGCCCGCTCTGAGCGACGGGGCGCTCAGTTTCAACCTCTCCCACTCGCAGGCGCTGGCGCTGGTGGCGCTGGCCCGGGCCGGGCCGTTGGGGGTGGATGTGGAACAGGTGCGCGCGGACTTCGCCACGCTGTCAATCGCCGAGCAGTTCTTCTCCCCGGCCGAGGTGGCCGCCCTGCGCCCCCTGCCGGACGACGAGCGGGTGGAGGCCTTCTTCAACTGCTGGACGCGCAAAGAGGCGTTTGTGAAGGCGCTGGGCGAGGGCCTGTCCTTCCCGCTCAAAGCCTTCGACGTGTCACTGCGGCCGGGCGAACCGGCCGCCCTCCTGCGCGCCGACGGCGACCCGGAGGCCGCGTCCCGCTGGCGCATCCAGGCGTTGTCGCCGGCCGCAGGTTATGTCGCCGCTTTGGCGGTTCGCGATCAGGCGGCCCGTGTGCAGGAGTGGCGCTGGGGATAGCTGTAACACTCCTGTTGGTGCCTCGTTTAAATGGGTGGGGATCAGTCCGTTCTTCAATTTTGTCAACCTATAACGGATTCCGTTTTCATTTACGCTGCCCCCTCGACTGCGGCCCGCGCCCCGAGGCAGGCCGAGCAGGGTCGGGGTGCTCGGCGTAAATCCAAGAGGAAACCGTTCTAAACTGCTCTGCACGCCGGTTGTATACCGGGCGCGCTTTCGCGGGTTGCGCCGCGCCAAAGAGGAGGATGAACTATGAAGACCGGGATATGGCGCCAGTCTCTGTTTCTTCCCGTCCTGGGCGGCGGGTTGGCGCTCGTCGCCCTCGGGTCCCTGCTCGTCATCAGTCTTCTGGCCCTGGCTGTGACGCCGGCTCCCGGGCCGGCGGCCATCGCCCGGAGCCAGCCGGCGGCCGATGGCCTCCCCCTCGCCTTCGTGCCCAACGTCGGCCAGAGCGACCCGGAGGTGAAGTACCAGGTCCACGACATGGCCAGCACCCTCTTCTTCACCGAGGACCGCATCGTGCTGGCGCTGGCCGAAGACACGCTCGACGTGCAGTTCGAGGGCGCGTCGGCTACGCTGCGGGCCGCCGAGCGCGCGCCGGGCGTGGTGAATTATCTGCGCGGCGACGACCCGGCCGCCTGGCAGACGGGCGTGCCGACCTACAACGGCCTCATCTACGAGGCCCTCTACCCCGGGATCGACCTGCGGTACGACGGCGCCAGCGGCCGGCTCAAGGCCACGTACACCGTGGCGCCGGGCGCCGACCCGGGCCTGATCCGCTGGCGTCACACCGGCGCGGCCTCCGCACACCTGGATGAGGCGACCGGCGACCTGCAGCTCACGTTGTCCCGGTCAGGCCGGACCTTGATCGAGGCGGCCCCCATCGCGTGGCAGCTCATCGGCGGCCGGCAGAGGCCGGTGCCGATCCGCTTCGCGCTGGCCGCGGATGGCGGTGTGGGCTTCGAGCTGCCCCAGGGTTACGATACGACGCGTGAGTTGATCATCGACCCGACCATCGTCTACAGCACGTTCCTGGGCGGCGCCAGCTGGGACGCCGTCGCCGACATCGCCGTGGACGCCGACGGGAACGTGTACCTCACCGGCTCCACCGGCTCGAGCGACTTCCCCAAGAAGAACGCCCTGTACGGCGTGCGGCCAGGCGGCGATGAAGACGCCTTCATCCTCAAGCTTAACGCCGCCGGCACGGCCCTGGTCTATGGCACGTTCCTGGGCGGCGACGACGACGACGGCGCCAACGGCCTCGCCGTGGACGCCCAGGGCAACGTGTATGTGGCCGGCGAGACCAGCTCAGAGGACTATCCCACCACGGCCAGCGCCCTGCAGGACGGGCTGTCCTCGCAGTCCGGCTTCCTGTGGCACGGCTTCCTGACGAAGCTCAATGCCGCCGGCAGCGCCCTGGCCTACAGCACTTACCTGGGCAGCGCCGGCAGCGAGGACGTCTCCGAGGCCGCCGATGTGGCCGTCACCGGCGCCGGCCTGGCCTATGTGGTCGGCGGCACCTTCGCGGCGGACTTCCCGGTCAAGAACGCGCACCAGGCCGACCTGGCCGGCGACCAGGACGCCTTCGTCGTCAAGCTGGACACCACGAAATCCGGCGCGGCCTCGCTGCTGTTCGGCACCTATCTGGGCGGCAGCCGGGGCGATGAAGCCGACGGGGCCGCCGTGGACGGCAGCGGCAACGTCTATCTCGTCGGGGCCACCGCCTCCAGCCTCTTCACGAGCCTTCAGGCGGCCGGCGGCACCGTGGACGCCTTCGCCGCCAAGCTGACCCCGGCCGGCGCGCTGGCTTACGGCGCGCGCCTGGGCGGCAGCGCCAACGACTACGGCAACGGCATCGCCGTTGACGGCGCCGGCGGCGCCTTCCTGGTGGGCAACACCACCTCGACGAACTTCCCGACCACGGCCGGCGCCTTCCAGCGGACCTTCGGAAACAGCCTCTGCCCAGGCGTGGCGCTGACGCCCAACGTCTGCAACGACGTGTTCGTGGCCCGGCTCAACGCCGCGGGCAACGGCCTGGTCTTCAGCACGTTGCTGGGCGGGTACGGCAACGACTACGGCTACGGCATCGCCGTGGCCGGCGGCCAGGCCTACGTCGTCGGCTCGACCGACTCGAACAACTTCCCCATCGACAACTACCTGCAGGCCTACGGCGGCAACGGCGACGCGTTCGTGGCCAAACTGAGCGCGGACGGCAGCGCCCTGGATTACAGCACCTTCCTGGGGGGCGGCTATTCGGACGCCGCCAGCAGCGTCGCCGTGCATGGCCCGGACGCCGTCTATGTCGGCGGCTACACCTCGTCCGGCGATTTCCCGGTGAAGGACGCCTTCCAGGCCGTCAGCCGGGGCATGCTGGAAGGCTTCCTGGTGAAGCTCAGCGACGCCGGGGCCGGCACGCCCGCGCCCAGCGTGACGCCCCCCCCGCCCACCCAGACGCCGCCGCCCACGCCGACCGGGCGTCCCGGCCTGACCGGCTCCTTCAAGTCCGCCGAGCCGCGCCTGATCGGCCCGGACGACCAGGTGACCTTCACCATCCACCTGATCAACAGCGCCGCCGAGGACGCGACGGCGGACGTGGTCGACGTGCTGCCGGCTGAGCTGGACTACGTCCCCGGCTCGGCCGATCCGGCGGCCACGTACAACGCCGCGCAGAACAAGCTGACCTGGAACGACATCGCCGTGCCGGCCGGCAGCCAGGTCCGCCTGACCTTCCAGGCCGAGCCGGCTGTGACCGTGGACCGGCCGATCTCGGTCGAGAACACGGTCGCCATCAGCTCCGGCGGCGCGACCTTCACGCGCAGCGCCGCCGTCGGGCTGCTGCCGGCCCCGCCGGCCGGCGACGTCCGGCCGCCGCACGTCCTGGACGTGGCTATCGGCGAGAGCGACCTGCTCACCAGCCGCGACGTCGTGCTGCACATCACGGCCGAGGACAACGTCGGCGTGACCAAGATGGCGATCCGCGAGTGGCAGCTCGCCACGCGGCCCTACCCGCGCTGGGAGCTGGTGCGCGAGACGCCCTGGATCGACTTCCAGAAAGACTACGCCTGGCGGCTCGGCGACGCCGACGGCACGCACATCGTGGCGGTCTGGGTGAAGGACGCCGCCGGGAACAAGTCGCGGCTGGACCGCCGCAGCCTGGATTACGCCAGCCTGATCCGGCCGGGCGCCGACGTGCCTGCCGGCGGCCTGGTGCCCTACCTGGCGCACTTCGAGGCCGGCGTGACCGTGAACGTCACCCTGACGCCCAACTCCGGCGACCCGGACCTGTACGTCTGGTATCCGGGCGGCCTGGGCCAGCCGGACAAGAAGAGCACGAACGACACGGGCGTGGACGCCGTCACGTTCACCACGCCGCGCGCCGGCGCGTACCTGATCCTGGTCCACGGCTACAGCGCCGCCAACTATGATCTGGCCGTCACGGTGACCGGCGCCCTGGCGGCCCAGTTCGAGACGCAGGCCGTCCAAAAGGTGGACACGCTCCAGTCCGAGCCGGTGCTGGTCCAGGCCGGCCTCGACCCGCTCGGCGAGGCGCAGGCCGTCCTGCCGCCGCAAGAATCCTTCACGGTGTTCCTGCCGGCGATCCGGCGTTAGGCGACGCCGGCGCAAAGCCGGCGCGGGTCCGCGCCCTTACCGTGGACCCGCGCCGGCGGCGGAGGCACAGCCCCAACCCAGCTGGTTAGATCGGCCCTCCCGCCCGGGCGGCCCGGTCTTTCCCCCCCACCTCGCAACGCAGCCTCCCGCCCGTCCCCCGGCGGGAGGTTGCGCTTAAAGGGCCCGCTTCTCTCAGCGGTCCGTGCGGCGGGTGTTGACGATGCTGAACAGGACGAAGAGCGCGCCGACCGCCAGGGCGAACAATGTGAACGGCAGCCAGGGCGAGATGAGAGGCAGGGTGACCGATAAGCCGGTGGCCGGATCGTAGACCGAGGTGGTGAAGTAGAACAGGCTCTGGTTGCTGACCAGGATGACCTCGGTGGCGATCAGCGTGGCCACCGGGTTGGTGACGACGAGCAGGCTGAAGAGGTAGAGCAGGCCGATCTGCAGGATCAGCGGCGGCGCCGAACCCAGGCTGAACACCGGGCCGAGGATAGCCACCGGGAACATCAGGACCGGCAGGCCGAGCGTGTTCAGCAGCACGAAGGCGTAGGTCAGGATCGTGGCACCGAGCGTGCGGCGCATGACGGATGAAAAGAAGAGGCCGGCCGCGCTGAACATGAAAGCCGTCGCCATCAGCAGCAACGTGGCGATGAGCACTTCTTCGGGCGCGACGCCGCCCAGCAGAAACGCCAGGCTCTGCAGCGGGAGCGCCGCCAGCAGCAGGAGCAGCGCGTACGCCAGGGCCGAGGCCAGCTTGCCCAGCACCAGGGCGCGCGCCGAGAGCAGCGTCGTTTTAAGCAGGTCATAGGTCTGGCGCTCGCGCTCGCCGCTGATGGCGCCTACGGTGAAGGCCGGCGTGATGAAGCAGACCAGCAGCGTCTCGATGCCGACCACGGCCGCGAAGACGAACTTGCCGAGCAGCTGCCGGTCCGGCCGGCTGTAGAGGCCGGAACTGGAAGTCAGGAACAGGCCGTACAGCAGCGTGATGAAGGCGATCATCAGCAGCAGGTACACGGTGAGCACCACGAAGGCGCGCGCCCCGCGCATCCGGCCGCGCAGCTCTTTCAGCGTCACCGGGTTGCGCGTCAGCCACTCGCGCAGCGTGCGGCGCGGTTTCTTGGGCGAGGTCGCGGACGGGACGGCGGCGGTGTCGGTCACGAGACAATCCCTTTCGTCACCTGCATGAACACATCCTCGACATCATGGACGGTCTCGGAGAAGCGCAGCACGGGCAGGCCGGCGCTCACCAGATCGCGCAGCAGGGCGCTGACGGCGGCGTCGTCGCCGGCGAAGTCCACCTCCAGCGTGGCGTGCTCGCCCACCCCCTGCGGCGCCTGGTCCGCCACGCGCACGCCCAGGACCGCTTCGCGGCCGAAGAGCGCCGATTGGGCCGCTTCCGTGCCCGGGTCGAGCAGCGTGATCGACAGCGTGCGGTGCGGCCGCAGCCGACGCTGCATCTCGGCCAGGCTGCCCTGCGCCACCAGGCGCCCGGCCTCCAGGATGCCCACCTGGGTGCAAATCTCGGCCACGTCGGCCAGGATGTGCGTGGAGAAGAAGATCGTCTTGCCCAGCCGGCTGAGCTCGATCAGCAGCTCGCGGATCTCGATGCGCGCGCGCGGGTCCAGGCCGGAGGCCGGCTCATCCAGGATCAGGACCTGCGGGTCGTGGGCCAGCGTGCGCGCCAGGCACAGGCGCTGCTTCATGCCGCGCGAAAGCGTGTCCACCTGGTCGTCGCGGCGGTGGGCCAGGTCCACCAGCTCCAGCAGGTCCCCGATCAGGCCGCGGCGCTGGGCCTCCGGGATGTGGTAGCAGGCGGCGAAGAAGTCCAGGTATTCCCAGACCGTCATGTCGTCGTACACGCCGAAGAAGTCCGGCATGTAGCCGATGACGCGCCGGACCGCGGTGGGGTTGCGGCGGATCGAATGGCCGGCCACGCGGGCCTCGCCGGCGGTCGGCTCGAGCAACGTGGTGAGCATGCGCATCGTGGTGGTCTTGCCGGCGCCGTTCGGGCCGACGAAGCCGTAGATGGCGCCCTGTTCCACTTGCAGCGACAGGTCGTTGACGGCCGTGAACTTGCCGTAGCGCTTGGTCAGGCCCTGGGTTTCCAGGATGACGGCCATCTCACGGCTCCACGGTGAGCGTGAAATCGGCCACGCTCACATTGAGGGTGTCGAGACTGCTATTCGACAACCGCAGCCGGACCTCGCCGCCCGCGCCCACAAACCGGCCCGGCTCGGGCACGGTCCGGTCGCCGTAACCGGTCGCCGGCAGCCGTTCCCACGCCCCGCGCACGAAATCCCACAGGTCCACCTCCGGCGCGGTGGAGCCGGAGGAATTCGGGCCGTAGCTGTTGCCGTACAGGTGAAGCTGGAGATCGCGCACGCGCCCGAAGGTCAGCGCCCGGACCGGCGCGAAGGAGACCGCCAGCTGATCGCCGGTGTACAGGGTGGCGTCGTACGGCGCCGTCGCCCCGGACGACGCCGCCTGGAGCGGCGCCCAGGCCATCAGGCCCGGCACCACCACCACCGCGCCGGAGGTGTCCAGCACCGAACGCAGGCCGATCAGATAAACGGTTTGATCGTCGGTCTTGTAGGCCGTGTTCAGGACCGCGGCCTCAACCGGCATGGCCGACGTCCAGCCCACCAGGTAGACGCCGCTGCCGCGCCCCGGCGCGGCCCCGCCCGCATAGGTGTTGATCGCGGCGCTCAACAGCGAGTAGCGCCGATACTGCTGGCGGTCGCCGTAATAGTTGCCGGAGCCCAGGATCTCGTCGATCGTCGCGTCGTAATTGCCGCCATAGTAGGGCGCGACCGGATACTGGGCGGGGAGACCGGCGGGCGGCACGGGCAGGATGCCGTTAGGGCTCAGCGGGGCGGCGCGCCCGCCGCTGAGGATGAGTGAGACGGAGCGGGTCTCGCCGGGCTGAAAGTCGCCCAGCGCCAGGGAACTGCCGGGCGCCAGCAACACCGCGTCTTCCAGGACCAGGTCGCTCTGGTTGGTCACCGAGCCCAGCAGTCGCCCGGCGCTGCCGTACAGCTCCAGGCGCAGCTCGGAGTCGATGCGCGGCGCCGGCGCAGCGCCCTGCGCCAGGAAGGTCTGCACCGCCGCGATCTCGGTGCGCACGCCATACAGGCGCAACGCCTCGCCCTGCTCGACGCGCAGCGACGCCGCGCCCGGCTGACTGTAGCCGGGCAACGGCCGCACCAGCAGGCCGGGCGCGAATTGCAAATCATACGAGGTCCGCCGCGGCGAGAACAGGCCGACGACCTGATCCACCCGCGCCTGCTCGGCGCCGGGCCAGGCCTGCACGATGGCGAGGCGGTGCAGCGTCGGCTGGTTGCCGGCCAGGCCGTAGCCGGCCAGATAAGCGACCAGGCTGAACACGGCGACGATGACCGGGATGGTGACCCAGGCCAGTTCGCGGCGCTTGATCAGACGCAGCACGAAGTAGTTGGCGGGGCCGACCAGCGCCAGGTACAGCCCCAGGAAGCCGCAGATCAGGAACGGGTTGGGGAGCTGCAGGTCCGGGAGCGCGTCCACCGCGCTCTGCGCCGACGACCAGTTGGTGATGCCCGGGGCCCAGCTCGGCCGGTCGCTGGAAGCGGCCAGCACTTTGCGGAACAGGCCGGCGGCGCCGTCCCAGGCGCGCAGGGGCGCAAACGCTACGTCCACGGCCAGGAAGACGACCTCACCCAGGCCCAGGCGGCGCGAAACGATCAGCGGCAAGCCCTCCGTCTCCGCCAGCACCACGCTCTCCGGCGCGAGCACGCCGGTGGCAACAACGGCTTCACCGGAGGGCGCGACCGGCGTCAGCGCAAAATCGGCCAGCGGCCCCAGCCGGGCCACCGCTTGCGCGCCGTCCGGGATGAGCGGCAAAAGGTCCGTCAGCCCGGCCGCGGTTTTCTGCCAGCCGGGACCGCCCAGCGCCAACAGCCGGCCGCCGCCGCTCACCCACTGGCGCAACGCCGCGCGCTGCTCGAGCGAGAGCGCGCCGGTGTCGGTGTCCGAGACCACCAACACATCCAGGGTCTGCCAGGCCTGGGCCAGCGGCGGCAGATCGGCCAGGTCCAACTGCGCCACCACCGCCTGCCCGCTGACCGGGTCAATATCGGCCAGCAGGTTGAAGGCGCCCGGCGCGCCGGCCAGCACGCCGTAGACCAGGTCGCTGGGCGCGGCCTGGGTGAGGCGTTCCGAGACGGGGAGCGCCAGGTTGGTGTCGCCGTCCCGCAGGCGGACTTCCAGGTTGGAGACGTATCCTTCGGGAGCGACGTAGAGGAAGAGCTCGCGGCGCGACTGGCTCGGCAGCTCCACCTCGCGGGTGACGACGACCTCCGAGCCGCCGAAGCCGCGCGGTGTGACGATCTCGAGCCGGCCGCGCACGTCCGGGCCGTCGTTCTCCAGCGTGACGCGGACCGGCAGCCACTGGCCGTCGCGGTAATAACCGTCCAGGCCGGCGCGGGCCTGCATGAGGACGGCAGGGTTTTGAGCCGGCGGGGCGGCGCGGCCGGCGCCGAGCGGCGCCAGGCCGATGAGCGCGGCGGCGCAGACCGTCAGGACGAGCCGGGCTGTATATCTCAACAGGTTACCCTCGCGCTCCATTCGCCAACAACATGATCAACTGCTCAACTTGACGTTCCGCCTGCCTGTTCCGTTCCCGGCGCGCCGGCCAGCCTTGGGAGACTTGTACCATGTGGGTGGGGTTCCGTCAAAGGGACTCACGCCTGGGGTGCCTTCGCCGCTGGTGGTCAATCTCCAGGCCGCCGCACCTGGGCTCAGCCGTTTCCACCGTCGCCCCGGCGCAGGCCGGGGCCCAGAAGCGCCCGCTCTTCTACGCGCGTCTTCTTCTGGTGGATGCCGGCTTTCGCCGGCATGACGTGGGTGCTGGGTGTCTGCCAGGCGGACGGGTCAGCTCAAAAGCCCGAAGGCACCCCACGCCTGGCCCGGCGTCGGCAGCTCCAGCAGGGCCTGGGTGAGGTCGTTGAGCGTGGCCGAGACGTCCGCGGGCGCCTCGCTCCCCAGGCGCGCGATGAGCGTCTCCGCCCGCGTCTTGAGCTCGCCCTGGCAGGCCGGATGAGCGCGCAGCGCCGCCAGCGGCGCGCCCAGGCGCTCCCCGGCAACGCCGGCCGCCGCGGCGATCTCGGCCAGCCCCAACAACGCGTCCAGCCACGGATAAGGCACCTGCAATTCGGCCGCGCAGCGGGCGGCTTCCGCATAGGCGCGCCAGGCCTCGGATCGCCGATCCTGCACGGCCAGGACCCGGCCAAGTTGATTGAGCGCGACCGCCAGGCCCGAGCGTTCGCCCACGTCGCGGTGCGCGGCCTCGCTCTCCCGCAACAGCGCCTCGGCCCGCGCCAGGTCCCCCTGGGCCAGCGCCAGCATGCCGAGCTGGCTGTAACTCTTTGCCACGCGCAGTCGGTTGCGATACGGCCGGTACAGCGCCAGGCTCTCCTCGAGCAGGCGCTGCGCTTCCTCCCTCCGACCGGTGTAGCCCGCCGCCGCCCCCAACGCCCCCAGGCATGCCGCCAGGTGATACGGGTCGCCGGCGGCGCGGGCATGGGTGAGCGCCTCGGACAGCGCCGCGTAGGCCTCCGGCGCCTGCGACTGGACCAGGCGCAGTGTCCCCAACGCCATCCCGGCCAGCGCGAGGCGGCCCTGGTCGCCCAACTTCTGCGCCAGGGCCAGCGCCTCTTCCAGGCTCCGGGCCGCCGCCTCGTAACGGCCGCCGAGCATGTGTCCGGAGCCTTGCGTGAAGAGCGCGTCGGCCAGCGCGCCGTGATCCGCGCCGGCGCGCAGCAGCTCCAGGCTTTCCTCCAGCAGCGCCTGCGCCGCTTCAGTCTGGCCGCGATACAGCCCGAACCAGGCCTGATAGACGAGCGCCCGGCCCAGAGCGACATCCCGCGCCGCCCCGGCCGGCAGGGCGCGCAGCGCGCCGGCCGCCGCGCCGAAAAGCGCCTCGCCCTCGGCCGAGCGGCCGCGCACTTCGCAGAAGAACCAGACGCTGTAGAAGCAGCGCGCCAGAGCCTCGACGGCGCCCTGGTCAATCAGCCAGCCCCACACGCCGCGCACGATGTCGAAATCCGCTTCGATCTCGGCCAGCGCGGCCAGCTGCTCTGCGCTCTTCAGCCGCCGCTCCCAGGCCGCCGCCTGCCCGGCATAGTGACCGGCCAGCCTCGCCAGCGTCGCCGTGCGCTCGGCCGGCGCGGCGTCGAGGCGCTCAACGGCAAACTGCCGCACCAGCTCGTGCAGGTCGTAGCGATCCCCGGGCGCGCGGCGCAGCAGCGATTTATCGACCAGAGCGGACAGCGTGGCCAGCGTGGCGTCGGCCGCCTGTTCCGCCGTGGCGCGCCGGAACGCGCCGCCCAGCGCCGACAGCCGGCGCAGGACGCCCTGCTCGTCGGCGGCGAGCAGCCTCCAGGAATGGTCGAACACGGCCCGCAGGCTGCGCTGCCGTTCCGGCAGGTCGCGCAGCGCCGCGCCGAGAAAATCCAGGTTGCGCGCAATCTCGTCCGCGATCTCGGCGCACGACAGCGCGCCCGCCCAGGCCGCCGCCAGCTCAATCGCCAGCGGCAGGCCGTCCACCAAGTGGCAGATGCGCGCCACCGCCGGGCGCTCGGCCGCCGTCAACTCGAAGTCCGGGCGCGCGCGCCGGGCCGCCTGCACGAACAGCGTCACGGCCGCGCTCTCCGCCGCCACCGGCAGCCCCTGCACCTCCAGCAGCCACTCGCCGCGCAGCCGCAGCCTCTCGCGCGAGGTCACCAGCAGCTTCACGCCCGGCGCCCAGGCCACGACCTCGGCCAGGAAGCCGGCGGCCTCCATGAGGTGTTCGAAGTTGTCCAGCACCAGCAGCAACGGCTTGTCCCGCAGATAGTCCAGCAACTGGCGCTCGGCCGGGTGACGGCCGTCTAACGCGAACGCCAGGGCGGCGGCGATGGCGGGCGCGACGGAGGCGGCCGCCTGGACCGGCGCCAGCGGCACAAAGCCGGCGCTGGCCCGCAGACGCCGGGCGGCCTCCAGCGCCAGGCGCGTCTTGCCGACCCCGCCCGGCCCGGTCAGCGTCAGCAGCCGGCAGGCGGGGTCGCGCAACAGGCGCTCGATCTCATCCAGTTCGTGCTCGCGGCCGACCAGCGGCGTGGGCGGCTCCGGCAGCGCGGCGCCCGGTCGGCCGGCGGGCGCAGACGCCGGCGGCGACAGCCGCGCCACCGGGCGCGCGCCCCGCGCCGCGTCGATGAACGCCACGCGCTCCCCGGCCGCCACCTGGAGCGCGTCAGCCAGCAGCTCGGCCATCTGGCGCGACGGCCGGCGCTGGTCGCTCTCGATTTTGACGATGGTCACCTTGGAGCAGTTCACGCGCCCGGCCAGCGCCTGCTGAGTGAGATCCAGGGCCTTGCGCCGTCGCCGCACCCACTCACCAAAAGAAGCGTGTTCGTTCATGCCTTATCCCGCCGGGGATTGTACAACTAACCGGATCACTTTCTGATACCCGCGCCGGGCGCTTTGGCGGTTCAATGACAGCATCGGATTGACGAAGGAGATAACCTCATGGAACTGCAAGAGCTGCTGAATGTCTTCCTGAACTGGGCCTGGGAGCGCCACCACAACCCGCTCAGCTGGCTCATCCGCCCGCTGTTCCTGATCCCGCTGTGCTACTTCGCTTACCGGCGCAGCTGGCCCGGGATCGGGCTGACCCTGGTCGCGCTCGCCACCAGCATGTTCTGGTTCCCGGCGCCGGCCGAGCCGCCGGCCTGGGTGACGGACTTCCTGGCGCGCGAGCAGGCCTTCCTGCTCTCGCCCTGGACGCCCGGCAAACTGATGCTCACGGCCCTGGTGCCGCTCAGCCTGGGGGCGCTCATCGCGGCGTTCTGGTTCCGGTCCATCGCCTGGGGCGTCGCGCTCTTCGTCGCCATCGGCCTGGCCAAGTCGGCCTGGAGCGTGTACGAGGGCGGCGCGTCCGGCTGGTCGGTGGCGCCCTTCGCGCTGTTCGGCATCCTCGTCTGCTCGGCCGTAGTCCTGTTCACGCACCGGCGCTGGGGCCGCCGCGCGCCGGCCAAAGCGAACGTCAAGCCGCAGGCGTGAGCCTGCTGGAGGAGGCCTTCCATGTGGACCGCACACGCCCTTGATCGACTCTACCGCGACGTCCCGGCTGAAGCCCGCGCCGAGCTGCTGCGCTTCCGGCAGACGCACCCCCTCCGGCAGATCGACGTCGCCGGGACGACCTGGGAATACCTGGCCTGCGGACGCGGCGTTGAGACGCTGCTGATCCTGCCCGGCCTGATCGGGCTGGCCGAGATGTCCTTCCAGCATATCCTGGCGCTGGAAGGCGAGTACCGCATCCTCGTCCCCAGTTACCCTTTCGGGTTGAAGGACCTGGGCGAGATGGAGACCGGGATCGCGGCCATCCTGGACGCCGAGGGCGTGCGCCGGGCGCACGTGCTGGGCGGCTCGTACGGCGGCATGGTGGCCCAGCGCTTCGCGCGCCGCTACCCGGAGCGCGTCGCGCGGCTGGTGCTCTCGCACACCGGCGGCCCGAAGCCGGAGCGCGCGGCGCAGAGCCGGCGGGTGGTGGCCCTGTTCGGGCTGTTGCCGATGGGCCTGCTGCGCGCCCTGTTGCGCGCGGCCACGCGCAAGTCACTGCAGGCCGCGCCGGAGCACCGCGCTTTCTGGGTGGCGTACTCGGAGGAGATGATCCAGCATCTGACCAAGGCCGACCTGATCGCGCGCTACCGGCTGGCGGTGGATTTCGACGCGACCTCGGCCTTCACGCCGGACGATCTGAAGGATTGGCCCGGCCGCATCCTGATCCTGGAAGGCGACGACGACCCGGTGGCCGAGGCCCCGGCGCGCGCGGCGCTCAAGGCCCTGCACCCGCAGGCCCGCGTGCACACTTTCCACGGCGCCGGCCATGTCGCCTCGATCGCCAGGCTGGACGAGTACGTGGCCGTCATCCGCCAGTTTCTACGCGAGGCGTGATGGCCCGGGACCGGGCGCGGCTCGTGGCCCGCTATCAGGCGCACGGCGGCGCCCAGGCGGCGCGGCGGTTGGCGGACCGGCTGGCCGGTTTCCCGCTGACCGCCGCCTGCCTGGCCCGGCTTCAGGTCGCCGTGGCCCAGGCGGTCCAGGGACGGGCCGGCGCGGTGCAGGTCCGGGTGCGGGCGGCCGGGAACAGACCGGGACCGGGCGGCTGGGGTTTCTTCATTGTGGAACGGGCAGACTCGGGCGGCCTGGAGATCATCCTGTATCAGGATCACCCGACGGGAGACCAGGCGCCATCGCATTGAAATAAACCGTCTGAGTTATGATGGCGGGCGTTGCACTGACGGCGGGCCGGTCCCGGCACAGGGTCCGGCTCGCCGGGAAGGGAGACGACCGATGCCCGCCATCACCGCTCGCCTGGCCCGGACCCCGCTCTGGTTCAAGATGGCGCTGCTGGCCGCCGGACTGCTGGCGGCGGCCCAATTGGAGGAGAGGCGCGTCCAGGCCGCCGCGCCGGGCCAGGTCTGCGCCCCGCCCCTCCAGCCGGTGGCGCTGGTCAGCCCGGTCGTGGTGACGAACTGCACCCAGGCCGGCCTGCAGGCGGCGTTGAGCGCGGGCGGACATATCACGTTCGACTGCGGGCCGGACCCGGTCACCATCCCGCTGACCGCGCCGCTCGTCACCAGCGCCGTGAACGATATCGTGCTCGACGGGCAGAACATGGTCACGCTCGACGGCCAGAACCTGACCCGGATCATCGAGAAGCCCTTCACACCGAACTCCCATATCGACAAGACCCTGGGCAACGACCTGACCCTGCAAAACATCCGCCTGGTCAACGGCCGCGCGCCGGCGGCGCAGACGACCGGGGACGCCAACGCGCGCGGCGGGGCCGTGTGGGTCACCAGCCCGGGCACCCGCCTGCATATCTTCAATTCCACGTTTGAGAACAACCGCACCACCAGCCTGACGGACGAGGACAACCAGGGCGGGGCGATCTTCGCCGCCAACATCTACGAGACCGTCATCGTCGGCTCCGAGTTCATCAACAACGAGGCCGGCAACGGCGGCGCATTCGGGGCCATCGCCAGCGGCCTGCAGGTCTACAACAGCCGGTTCGCGAGCAACCGCGCCTCGGACGCCAGCGCGGGCGGCATTGTGCGCGGGCACGGCGGCGCCATCCACCTGGATGGAACTTTCAACAGCTTCAACCCGGTCACCAGCAACACAGTGCAGGTCTGCGGCTGCGTCTTCGAGGCCAACACCGCCGTGCGCGGCGGCGGCGCGCTCAAGATCACCCTCTCCGACGGCGCGAACACCAGGGCCGTCTACGCGCGCTCGGCGTTCACCGACAACCGGCTGGTCGGCGTCCCGCCGGCCGAGGGCCACGGCGGCGCCCTCTATCACATCGAGGACGACCACGCCGGCGGCGGCGCCGAGGACAACCTCGAGATCAGCGATTCGACCTTCGCGGGCAACTACGCCCAGCGGCAGGGCGGCGGCGTCTGGCTGTCGGTCAAGGGCCGCGGCCGGATCGTCAACGCCACGTTCTACGACAACCGGGCCGCCACGGCCGGCACCAACGTCATCGGCCAGGGCGGCGGGCTGGTGATCAGCCTGGGCGCCATTGATATCGTCAACGCCACCTTCGCCCAAAACTTTGCCACGTTCCAGGGGGGCGCCCTGTTCGCCGGCAGCGGCCCGGAGACGGCGGTCACGCTGTACAACTCGCTCTTCTACCAGAACCGGCTCGACCCGACGCACACCAACCCGGTGACGACGGAGTGGCAGGGCTACCACACCAACCGGCCGCTGAACAACGGCGGCGGCAACCTGCAATACCCGCGCGCAAAGACGCCGGACTTCAACAACGAGGTCAACAACCTGATTACCGGGCCTGCTTCCGCGATCCTGTTCCTCGATCCGCTGCTCGGCCCGCTGGCGGACAACGGCGGCCCGACCCGGACGCTGCTCCCCGCCGCCGGCAGCCCGGCCATCAACGCCGGCGGGGCCGCCGCCTGTCCGGGCCTCGATCAGCGCGGCGTGCTGCGCCCGCAGGGGGCCGCCTGCGATATCGGCGCGGCCGAGGTCGTATTGCAACTTGGCGCCAGCCCGGGCCTGGTGGCGATAGACGAAGGCGCGTTCACGCTCACGGTGACCGGCGCGGACTTCACCGGCGCCAGCCAGATCGTATGGCGCGGCCAGACGCTGGCGACCACCTTCGTGAACAGCGCCACCCTGCGCGCCACGGTCGCCGCAGGCCAGATCGGCGCGGCCGGCCAGGCCGTCGTCACCGTCACCGGCTCCAGCCTGTCGGCGGCGACGGTCACCGTGGCCCCAACGCTCTACCGGGTCCGGCTCCCGCTGGTGAGACGATAAGCGCGCACCGGCCTGGCCGACCGGCCAGTCGCAATCCCTCTTTTGGCCGACGCCGCGCGCGGTCGAAAGTGCTAACGTACCGGCAATGGGGCCCGTTGCGGCCCCGGGCTACCGTTGGCGGCGCGCCGGCCCCCACCGGCGCGCCAGGAAGGCATGCGATGGATTCCACGTCCCCGCCCGTCATCGAAACCCACGGCCTGACCAAAACCTACAAGGGGGTCCAGGCGCTGAAAGCCCTCAACCTCAAAGTCCCGAAGAACTCCATCTTCGGGTTTCTCGGCCCGAACGGCGCCGGCAAGACCACCACCATCAAGTTGCTCCTCGGGCTGGCCCGCCCCAGCGGCGGCGGGGGCCGCATCTTCGGGCGCGACATCGTCCGTGAGAGCGTGGCGATCCGCCAGCGCGTCGGCTACCTGGCGCAGGACCCGCGCTACTACGAATACATGACGGCCCGCGAGACCCTGCGTTTCACGGCCGGCTTTTTCTTCAGCGGCCCGCCGGACCGGATCGAGGCGCGCATTGCGGAGACGCTGGAGCTGGTGGGGCTGGACGACAAGGCCGACCGCCCGATCAAAGGCTTCTCGGGCGGCGAGCGTCAGCGGCTGGGCATCGCCCAGGCGCAGATCAACTACCCGGACCTGCTCATCCTGGACGAGCCGGCCGCCAGCCTGGACCCGCAGGGCCGCCGCGACGTCCTGGAAGTGATGGAACGCCTGCGCAAGCACACCACGATCTTTTACTCCACCCACATCCTGGACGACGTGCAGCGCGTCAGCGACATGGTGGCGATCCTGAACCGCGGCGAGCTGGTGGCGCAGGCTCCCATCGAACAGCTGCTGGCCGGCTCCGGCGGCGTCGTCTACGAACTCAAGCTCAAAGGCGACGCCGAACCGGTGTGCGGCCTGGTGGCCGCCCAGCCGTGGGTGTCCAGCGTCAAGGTTGAGCGCGTCAACGGCGCCACGGCCTGGCGCATCGGCGTGACGGATGAGGCCGCCGCCGAGCATGACCTGCTGCGGCTGGTCCTCTCCGACCCGGCCGTGTCGGTGGCCGAGTTTCAGCGCCAGAAGTTCGACCTGGAAGAAGTCTTCTTAAAGATTGTGGAGGGAGGCGACCATGGCCAGCAATAGCGCCCTGCGCGCCGCGCCAAACCAGGGCTGGCTGCAAGGCTTCAGCAACCTGACCCGCAAAGAGAACCGTCGCTGGTGGCGGACCTGGCGCTGGTTCTGGCAGACGCTGATCTGGATGGCGATCGTCAACGGCATGCTGACCCTGGTGCTGGTCGTCGCCCCGCGCGCCGAGTCACCCCAGGCGCGGCAGCAGACGGACGCGATCCGGGAGGCCGAGGGCCTGCCGGCCCAGCCGCCGCTGGACGAGACGGGCCTGACGATCTTCTTCATCTTCTCCGGCCTGGCCATCGCGGTCGGCGTGGCGATCCTGGGGCAGGAGGCCGTCATCCTGGAGCGGCAGACCGGCACGGCGGCCTGGGTGCTGTCCAAACCGGTCTCACGCAGCGCCTTCATTCTCTCCAGGCTGGTCGCGGACGCGCTGGGCATCCTGGTGACGATGGTGCTGGCGCAGGGCGCGGTGGCCTACGTCATCATCTACAGCGCCACCGGCACGGCCTATCCGATCGGCGGCTTCCTGGCCGGGATGGCGCTGGTCTATCTGACGCTGTTGTTCTACCTGACGCTGACGGTCATGCTCGGCGCGCTGTTCAACTCGCGCGGGGCCGTCATCGGCCTGCCGATGCTGTTGATCTTCGGCTACCAACTCTTCCTCGGGCTGGCGCCCTGGCTGAGGGACGTCATGCCCTGGGGCCTGACAATCTCCATCGGACAGACACAGCCCGCGATGGCGATCCTGCTGGCGCAGGGCCAGCCCGTCTCCAACTGGCTGCCGCTCATCGCCACCACGCTCTGGATCGTGTTGTTCACGGGCGTGGCGCTCTGGCGGTTTCAGGCTGAAGACTTCTGAGTCCGGGCTTCGCCATGTCAAGCCTGACGGGGCTTGGGGCGCGCCAGACGGCGCCCCGGGCCCCGTTTGCGTCCCACGCCCGGCCTATCCCGTCCACCGCACATGGCGCGGCAGGTCGCTGTTTAAACGCTCCTCCAATAACTTACCGTTTTTTCACGATTCCTATAACCAAACTCGAACGGATTTAGGCCTCAAGTTGTGACAATTGACGCTTCAACAATTCCCAACTCTAGGGTAATGTAGCCCCCAGTACTCCAGTACCAACGGAGTACCTGGCGCAGCGGAACGCCAGCCCCTCAAACCGGCGACGAAAGGAGGTGACATCATGGAGAAGGCGACGATTGAGACGTTCCACGCACAGCTGACGTCAGCCGACAGCACCCCTCTGCTGGAGGCCCTGCGCAGCCTGATGTCGGCGGAGCAGACCGAGATTGTGTCTCTGTTCGAGACGCAGATTTCTGGCTGGACCGGGTGGTATTATTAGTCCCGGCTCCTGAAGCCCCCGCCTCGCTACGCGCTCCCTCAGGCGCGTAGCGAAGTTTTTTAACGGCCACTACCATGATCGAACGACTTCGCAACCTGATCCTCAGCTTACCCGAGTTCCGCGCCTGGCCGCAGTTGACGGCCGCCTTCGAGCGCGCGGGCACACAGCCGCGCCTGGACTGGGAGCTGCCCGGCCTGGCCTGCCGCGCCGTCGGCGGCGATGTGGACCGGGCCCTGCACGGCGCGGCCGCCATCGCCTGCCTGCAGATCAGCATCATCCTGGTGGACGACATCCTGGACGACGACCCGCGCGGCGAGCACCTGAAGATCGGCGCCGGCCGGGCCGCCAACATCGGCCTGGCCCTGCAGGCGACGGCCGGCCTGCTCATCGCGCGCTCCGGCGCGAACAGCGCCGAGCAGGCCGCCGCCCAGCGTTGCCTGGCCGAGGCCGCCCTGAAGACCGCGCTGGGCCAGGACCTGGACGTCTCCAACCTGGAGGGCGAGGCCGCCTACTGGCGCGTCGTCGAGCACAAGAGCACGCCGTTCTACGGGGCGGCGCTTGAACTGGGCGCCATCCTGGGCGGCGCGGCGCCGGAGGTCTGCGCCGGCCTGTACCGGCTGGGGAAACTGATCGGCGAGATCATCCAGCTCAACGACGACATCCTGGACGCCTTCCAGACGCCGGCCAACCCGGACTGGCTGCAGGGGCGCAACAACCTGCTGATCCTGTACGCGCGCACGGCGCCGCATCCGCACCGCGAACGCTTCCTGGAATTGCTCGGCCGGATCGAGGCGCCGGGGGCGCTGGCGGCGGCCCAGCAATTGCTGATTGCGTCCGGGGCGGTGAGCTATGCCATCTTCCAGATCGTGCAGCGCGCCCAGCAGGCGCAGGCGCTCATCCGCGACCTGCCGCTGGCGGACCGCGCCGTCCTGGCCGGCGGCGTGGTCCCGGTCGCGCCGGCGCTAACCAGCCTGCTCCAATCCCACGGTATCGAGGTGGACCTGCCGCTGGTACAATCATGAGGTATGACATGGCCGAGCCGCCGTTGGTTCATTGAGGCCTTCTCGCTGGCGTTCTCGTTCGCCGTGTTGGCGACGGGGGCTTTCTACACGTTCGTCAATGTCCTGATCGTCCCTCGGCCCGGTTTCACGCTGACCTCGAACTGGGTGGTCTCGACAGTCGACACCTGCCCCCCCTCCGACCCGCGCTGCGCACTCAGCCGGGTCCTTCAGCCGGGCGATCAGATCGTCCGCATCGGCGCGCTGACCTACGACCGCTATCGTTCCGACTACAGCGCGTCGCCGTTTGCCGGCTTCGCGGCGAATGACGTCGTCATGCTGGAGGTGCTCCGCGGCGACCGGGAGCTGGAAATCCCCTGGCGCATGCCGGTGTTTTCCGCCACGGATTACTGGCTGTCGGCCACGCCGCTGGTAGTGTTCCTGCCCTTCTGGCTGGCCGGCACGTTCGTGCTCCTCTTCCTCCGCCCGCGCGGCCGGTTGTGGGCAACCCTGATCGCCAGCAACTATCTGTTCGGGCTGTGGGCGTTAACCGGGACGAACGCCGGTTACCAGCTCCTGGGGATGACCCACCTGTACATTGCCGTCTCATGGATGCTGGTGCCCACTTACCTGCACCTGCACCTGGAGGCCCTGAACTACGCCTGGGCCCGCCGCCGCGCGCTGGTGGCCGGCCTCTACCTGGCGGGCGGCCTGTTCGGCGCCCTGACCCTGAACCACCTCATCTCCGCCCGCTGGTGCTCCTTTGTGGTCGGGACGGCCGTCCTCGTCAGCCTGGTAATGCTGGGGATACGGTGGCGCTCCGGCCGCCCCCAGACGCGCCAGACCGCCCGGCTGATGCTGTTCTCCGTGTCGCTGGCCTTCGGGCCGGGGCTGCTGGTGCTGGCCGTGACCGCCGTCACCGACTCGCCGGCGTCCTCCAATCTGGTCACCGCCGTCTCGCTGGTGGCGTTGGCCATCTGGCCGATCGGCTATGTCTATGCCGCCTTCCGCAACTTCCTGGGCGCGCTGGAATTCCGGGCCAACCGCCTGATCACGCAATACAGTTTCGCCATCATCGTCAGCACCCTGGTGGCCATCGCCACCCTGCTGAGCGCCGAGCGCACCCTGCGCGCTCCGGAAGTGTTCACAACCGTCGTCCTGGTGACGGTGGCCGTCATGGCGCTGGTGGGCCTGTACGGGCCGTTTCAGCGCTGGATGAACCGGCAAGCCTACGGCATGGTCCACACGCCGGAAGACATCCTCAAGGTGATGGCCCGCCAGTTGCCGGTGGTCTCCGACGAGCCGGAGCTCATCCGCCTGCTGGCTGACGAACTCCTGCCGAGCCTGCTGGTGCGCCAGTCGGCGCTCTACCGGCTGAGGCCCGAGGCGGCCGACCTGGTCTACCAGCGCCACGTCGACGCCGCTTTCACGCTCGAGCAGCTGCAGAGCCTGGCCAACCGCCCGTGGGTGTACCTGCCGCCGGACCCGGCCGGCAACTGGGTGCGGCTGGTGGTGCCGCTGGAGGTGCAGCAGCGCCGCCTGGGGCTATGGCTGTTCGGGCGCCGCGACCCGGACGATTTTTACTCCGCGCAGGACATCACGCTGCTGCGCCTGCTGGCGAACCAGGTGGCCGTCGCCCTGGAGAATTCCCGCCTGTACAAGACGGTGCAGCAGCAGGCCGCCGAGATGGCGCAGCTGTACGAGGCCGAGAAAGAGGTCAGCCGGCTGAAGAGCGAGTTCCTCGCGCGCACCTCCCACGAACTGCGCACGCCGCTCACCGGCATCCTCGGCTCGCTGGGTCTGGTGCTGGACGACTCCCACACGACCCCGGAGGAACGGCGCAAATTCATCGAGACCGCGCACCGATCGGCCTCGACGTTGATGCGCCTGGTGAACGACCTGCTCGATATGGCCCAGATCGAGGCCGGCCGGCTGACCACCCACCTGTGGGCCATGGACCTGCGTCTGTTGCTGCTGGAGGTGTACGCCGAGTTCGAGGCGCAGGCCCGGCTCAAGGGTCTGCGCCTCGAACTGGACGACGGCGGGTCCGGGCTGCTGGCCTGGGCCGACCCCGACCGCGCGCGCCAGATCTTGCGCAACCTGGTGGACAACGCCCTCAAGTTCACGGCCGAGGGCCGCGTGCGGATAACGGCCAGACCGGACCTGGCCGCCGGCGTGGTGCGCGTGTCCGTGGAAGACAACGGCATCGGGGTGCCGCCGGAGAAGCAGAGCGCCCTGTTCCAGCCTTTCACCCAGGTGGACGGAAGCGAGAAACGCCGGTACGGCGGCAGCGGCCTCGGCCTGGCGATCTCGCGCCGGCTGGCCGAACTGATGGGCGGCACGGTGACGCTGCACAGCGAAGGCGAAGGCCGCGGCTGCACCGTCACCCTCACCCTGCGGCTGGCCTCCAGCGCCGATGAAGCCGGTTTCGACGCCCAACCGGCCGCGTCCAGCGCGCCGCTGAGTTGACGGCCGGCGCGCTACGCCTCGTCGGCCATATCCCCCAGCCGGCGCCGGCCGCGCCATTCCCGGCTCAACCGGATCGTCAGGCCGGCGGCCACCAACCCTCCCAGCACGATCAGCACACCGATTTCATACTGCTTGGTGAAGATCAGAATCTCGTCCCAGCGCGCCCCGAGGAACAGGCCGGCGCCGCCCATCAGGGCATTCCAGGCGCCGGTCCCGGCGCACGTCAGGAGCAGGAACCAGCGCAGATTCATGCGCCGCATACCGGCCGGGATCGAGATCAGGCTGCGCAGGATGGGCATCACGCGGCCGACGAGCACGGCCGGATAACCATAGCGCTCAAAGATCTGCAGCGCGCGGTCCAGATCATCCACCGACATGAACCACCCGCGCCCCCAGCGCTGCACCAGGGCCCGCAGCATCCCCTCGCCGGCCCACAGGCCGAAGCCATACAGCGCCAGCGCGCCCAGCACGGCGCCGGTCGTTCCGGCCGCCAGCACCCCGCCAAAACTCAATTCGCCCCGCGCGGCCAGGAAGCCCGCAAACGGCATCACCAGTTCGGACGGGATGGGCGGGAACAGATTCTCGGCAAACATGACGAGCACGATGCCGGGGTAGCCCAGGGCCAGGATGATGGTCTCGATCCCGGTCCGCACAAGTTCCATGAGTTCAACCATACGCCTCGCTCACACAACAAAAGGCCAGCCTTCAACCGCCAGGGAGACGGCCTCGCCTGGCGATGAAAACCGGCCTACTGCATGACCAGTCGCCGGGGGCGCCGGCGGCGCCGGAAGCGACTCTTCACTTAGTCCGCCGAAACAGCCACAGGTTAACACACGGCCGCGGGCTGAGTCAAGCGCGCGGCCGTAGGTCTTTGGTCCGCCGGTTTGCTCCGCCGCGCCGGGTCAGCGCCAACGCTCGTCCAGGTTTTCGTCCACCGTCAGCACGACGAGACGTTCGCCGGTGCGCGTGCTCATGTCGGTGTGCAGGCTGACCAGGTTGCACTCCAGAATCTCGCGCACCATGCCCTCCAATAATGGGCGCGAGGTCTCGAACAACTGGCGCCGCGTCTCCTTCACCAACACCCGGCCCTCGCGCGTCTCGGCCAGCTTGAGCTCGGCCGGGGTCAGCACGCCGCGCAGCCGGACGACGAGCAGGTCGCCCAGGAGAAAGGTCCGCGCCTCCAGCGGGCCGCGGCCGAGGTGGTCTTTCTCAAAGCGGATGATCGCTCTGGTGAATTCAGCTTCAAGTTCGCCGCGCGTCTTTTTGAGCATGGGCTCTCTATGGGGTCGGGGGCTGGCCCCGCCAGTGTAAGCGATCGGACCATTTTGTCAATCAGGTGTTGTGCGCCCAAGTCGAGATGCGCTACAATCGCAGGCAGAACAGGGAGAGCGCCATGTCTGACCGCGGATCGATTCTGGATGTCACTGAAGCCACTTTTGAGAGCGCCGTGCTGGCGCGCTCACAATCCGTGCCGGTGATCGTGGATTTCTGGGCGCCGTGGTGCGCGCCGTGCCGGACGCTGGGGCCGCTCCTGGAGAAACTGGCGCGGCAGGGCGCCGGCGCTTTTGTGCTGGCCAGGGTCAATGCCGACGACAACCCGCGCCTGGCCGCCAGGTACGATGTGCACGGTCTCCCAACCGTCAAGGCCTTTGCCGACGGCCGGGTGGTGGCCGAATTCACCGGCGCGCTCCCCGAGCCGAAGGTCCGCGAGTTTATCCGCAAGCTGGCCCCCTCGCCAGCTGAGCAGGCGCTGAACGAAGGCCTGAGCCTGCTGGCCACACACCACTGGAGGGAGGCCGAGGCGGCCTTCCGCCGCGCGCTGGATCTGCAGCCGGACCAGGGCGCGGCGGCGCTCGGGCGGCTCAAGGCGACGCTGGCCCAGGGGCGGGGCTGCGAGGCGGTGGCCCTGCTGGAGGATTTCCCGCGCAGCGACGAGAGCGTGGCCGCCGAGACGCTGCGCCCGCTGGCCGAATTCCTCTGTGAGGTCGAGGGCGCCGACCTGCCGCTGGATGAGACGGAGCTGGACGCGCTCTATCACCAGGCGGCCCGCCTGGCGGCGCACGGCCGCTGGGCCGCCGCCATGGATGGGCTGCTCGACGTGCTGCGCCAGGACAAAAAGCACCGGCGCGGCGCGCCGCGCCAGGTGATGCTGGCCATCTTCGAGCTGCTCGGCGACGACGACCCCCTCACCCGCGAGTACCGCAACGAGTTGGCGTCGGTGCTGTTTTAACAGGCCGCCGTTCCGGGGGCAGACTGTATGGCCGTAAAGACGCCGACGCCCGCCGAACCGGAGATCGAGGTCGAGCGCGATCTCGATTGGGTGGTGGTGGGCGAGCGCGGCGAGAACGGGCGCGTCCTCGTCCACAACGACGACGTCACCCCCTATGATTTCGTCGTCCTCATCCTGCGCCAGGTCTTCGGGCTCTCCCCGGGCGAGGCCGAGCGCGTGACCCTGCGCGCGCACGTCACCGGCCTGGCCTACGTGATGACGCTGCCGATCGAGGAGGCCAAGCATCGCGTCGGCCGCGCGCACGCCCTCGCCCGCCAGGCCGGCTTCCCGCTCAGCTTCACCATCGAGGTCGACCCGGCCCCGTGAGCCACAGACAACCGCGGCCGAGCCGGCTCCGGCTTTCCGCCATGGTTTCTGAGGAGTGGGGCGGGAGGGAATCGAACCCTCACATCCCGAAGGATAGCGGATTTTAAGTCCGCGGCGTCTGCCTGTTCCGCCACCGCCCCAACAACCCGACTTGCCCGGCGCGTCGCCGGCTCCAGCGCTATTTTAGAGCTAGCGGGCGGAAACGCCAACGGCGTTCCACCCGCCCCTGTGCGCCTCCGCCGTTGGTGGTCAATTCCCGGCGCCCCGGCCCTTCGACCATCCCGGCCAAGCCGGGCCGTGAACGGCTCGGCCTGCCGCGGGGCGCGCCGGCCGGGTTTGGGATTACGCCTCAGCGCGCCGGCGCCAGCTCGCGCGCCACCGCCCCCCACTCGGCCAGCGTCAACGTCTCCGCCCGGCGCTTCGGGTCCACGCCCGCCTGCGCTAGGGCCGGTTCCAGCACAGACGACTCCAGGCGCAGCCCGGCCGCCAGGGCGTTGTGCAACTGCTTGCGCTTCTGGCTGAACCCGGCCCTGACCACCTGAAAGAAGCCGTCCACATCCTCCACAGCGGCGGCCGGCTCGGGCAACACCTCCAGACGCACCACGGCCGAGTCCACCTCCGGCCGCGGGTGGAAGGCGCCGGCCGGGATGCGCGCCACCACGCGCGGCCGGCTGTAGAACTGCACGCTGACCGCCAGCAGGCTCATGGCGCCGGGCGCCGCGCACATCCGCTCGGCCACCTCGCGCTGCACGGTGAGCACGATCAGGGCCGGGCGAATCGCGGCCTCCAGCAGGCGGCGGATGACGGCCGACGTGATGTAATACGGGATGTTGGCGACGACCTTGTAAGCCGGCTCAAGGGATAAGGCCGAAGGGTCAAGCCCGAGGATATCGCCCTGCACGATGTCGACGTTGGCGTAAGGCTCCACCACAAAGCGCAGGGCCGGGAGCAGGTCCTGGTCCAGTTCTACGGCTACGACCCGCCGCGCGGCCTCGGCCAGATGGCGCGTGAGGCTCCCCAGCCCCGGCCCGATCTCCAGCACGGTGTCGGACGGGCTCAGGTCCGCCGCTGCCGCCACTCTCGCCAGCGCGGCCTCATCCACCAGGAAGTTCTGGCCCAGGCTCTTCTTGGGTCGCAGGCCGAACCGGCGCAACAGTTGCGGAACATGGAGGGGGCGCATATAGGGTGGCGGGTGGCAGGTGGCGGGTGACCAGCATCTTCGCTCGTTACTCGTCCCCTGTCACCCATTACGGCACCGTCGGCGGGATGATCCAGCGGATCTGGCTTGCCGGCGGAATGGGCGTGAGAAAATAGACGGTCACGACTTGATGCCAGGACTTGTAGTTC
>DAOUAB010000052.1:0-19451 GCA_034434015.1 Anaerolineales bacterium | reverse complement strand
CGAGGATATCGTACGTCTCGCGCCCGGTCAGCCCCAGGCTCTCGACGTTTTCGCCGGGCTGGAAGACCAGCGGTAGCACGCCCATGCCCACCAGGTTGCTGCGATGGATGCGCTCGAAGCTCTCGGCGATGACGGCCTTCACGCCCAGCAGCAGCGTGCCCTTGGCGGCCCAGTCGCGCGACGAGCCGGTGCCGTACTCCTTGCCGGCCAGCACGATCAGCGGCACGCCGGCCGCCCGGTACCGCATGGCGGCGTCGTAGATGCTCATCTTCTCTGCGGCCGGGGCCAGCGGGCCGGTGGCGCCCAGGTAGGGCTGGCTGAAGTAGAGCGTGTAGCCGCCCTCCTCGCCGCCGAGCAGCAGATTCTTCAGGCGGATGTTGGCGAACGTGCCGCGCGTCATGATCCGGTCGTTGCCGCGCCGCGTCCCATACTGGTTGAAGTCCTTGGGCGGCACGCCGCGCTCGATCAGGTAGCGGCCGGCGGGCGAGTCCTTGGCGATGTTGCCGGCCGGCGAGATGTGGTCGGTGGTGATGCTGTCGCCGAACAGGCCGAGCACGCGCGCGCCGCGGATCTCGCGCAGCGGCTCAAGCTCCAGCCTCAGGTTCTCGAAGAAGGGGGGGCGCTGAATGTATGTGGACGCCTCATTCCAGCCGTATAACTCCCCGCCGCTGACCGGGATGGCGTTCCAGTCCGGGTTGCCGTCGAAGACGTTGCCGTAGCTGCGCGCGAACATCGCGGGGTCGATGGACGCCGCGACCGTGTCCAGGATCTCCTGCTGGCTCGGCCACAGGTCGCGCAGGTAGACGGGCTCCCCATCCCGGCCGATCCCGAGCGGCTCGGTCGCCAGGTCGATGTCGACGGTGCCGGCCAGGGCGTAGGCTACCACCAGCGGCGGCGAGGCCAGGAAGTTGGCCTTCACCTGCGGGTGGACGCGGCCCTCGAAGTTGCGGTTGCCGGAGATCACGGCGCTGGCCACCAGGTTGCCGTCGGCCACCGCTTTGGCCACCGCCTCCGGCAGGGGGCCGCTGTTGCCGATGCAGGTGGTGCAGCCGTACGCGGCCACGTGGAAGCCGAGCTGCTCGAGGTAGGGCAGGGTGCCGGATTTCTTCAGGTATTCGGTGACGACCTTGGAGCCGGGCGCCAGACTGGTCTTGACGTACGGCTTGACCGTCAGGCCCTTCTCCACCGCCTTCTTGGCCACCAGGCCCGCGCCCAGCATCACGCTCGGGTTGCTGGTGTTGGTGCAGGAGGTGATGGCGGCGATGACGACGGAGCCGTGCGCCATGGCGGCCGGCCCGTCGCCCAACGCAACCGTCTTCTGCAGCTCGCTCTCCGGCAGCCCAAAGCCGCGCTCCTTCACGGGCGCATTCAGCGCCTTGCGGAACGCGGTCTTGAGGTCCTTCATGGCCACGCGGTCCTGCGGGCGCTTCGGGCCGGCCAGGCTCGGCTCGACGTCGGCCAGGTTCAGCTCGAGCGTGTCGGTGAAGACCGGGTCCGGCGTCTGGTCGGTGCGGAACAACCCCTGCTCCTTGGCGTAGCGCTCCAGCAAGTCGGCCGAAGCCGCGCGGCCGGTGCGGCGCAGGTAGCGCAGGGTCTCGTCGTCCACCGGGAAGAAGCCGCAGGTGGCGCCGTACTCCGGCGCCATGTTGGCGAGGGTGGCCCGGTCCGGCAGGCTCATGGACGACAGGCCGGCGCCGTAGAATTCCACGAACTTATCGACCACGCCCTTCCGGCGCAGCATCTGGGTGACCGTCAGCACCAGGTCGGTGGCGGTGACGCCGTCGCGCAGCTGGCCGCGCAGCTTGAAGCCGATGACCTGCGGCATGACCATGTAGAGCGGCTGGCCGAGCATCACGGCCTCGGCCTCGATGCCGCCCACGCCCCAGCCCAGGACGCCCAGGCCGTTGATCATCGTCGTGTGCGAGTCGGTGCCGACCAGGGTATCCGGGAAGAGCACGCGCCCGCCGGCCTCCGGCCGGCTCAGGACGCCCTGGGCCAGGTATTCCAGGTTCACCTGGTGGACGATGCCGGTGGCGGGCGGGACGACGCGCAGATTCTGAAACGCCTGCGCGCCCCAGCGCAGGAACTCGTAACGTTCGCGGTTGCGCTCGAACTCGAGCTGGGCGTTGCGCAGCAGGGCCAGCTCGCTGCCGAAGTAGTCCACCTGCACCGAGTGGTCGATCACCAGGTCCACCGGCACCAGCGGATTGATCTTCTTCGGATCGCCGCCCAGCCGCTGGACGGCGTCGCGCATCGCGGCCAGGTCCACCACGCAGGGCACGCCGGTGAAGTCCTGCATCACGACGCGGGCCGGGAGGAACGGGATCTCCCCCGCCTCGCCTCCCCCGCCGGCGGAGGCGGGGTGGGGGGACCAGGCGGCCAGACGTTTCACGTCATCTTCCGTCACCAGGTAGCCGTCGCAGTTGCGCAGCACGGACTCCAGCAGGATGCGGATGGAGACGGGCAGGCGCTCCAGGTCCGGGGCGACGCTGGTCTCGGCCAGCCGGCCGAGACGGTACAGGAAGTACTCGCCGTCGGCGGTTTGCAGCCCGGCTGTGCTCAGCCGCGCCCGCGCGCCAAAGGGGTCATTCAGTTTCTTGGACATGGGGGATTCCTTTCGAGCCACACAGGGGCCCTAGAGAATGAGGATAGGAAAACGTGGAAACCACGTCGCGGTGATTATAGTCGCCCGGCGCAGCGTCGGCAACGGGCAACGCCGGCCGGGTGCCTTCGCCGCTGGGGGTCAATCTCCAGGCCGCCGCGCCTGGGCGTAACCATTGCCACCGTCGCCCCGGCAAAGGCCGGGGCCCGGAAGCTCCCGCTGTTCTGCGAGCTTCTGCTCCTGGAGGCCGGCTTTCGCCGGTATGACGTCGGTGATGGGTGTCTGACAGGCGGACGGGTCAGCCCAAAAGCCCGAAGGCGCCCCGTCGGCCGGTTGACCTCTAACTTGCTGTGTTTATGGTTGGAGGGCCAGCATCAGCTCAAGAATGGACGCGGCCAAACTCAAAAAATATTGACTTGACTTGCATGGCTAATGCTCAATAATGGGAGTGCAGTCCAGCGTTAGCGAATTCAAACGCATTATGGTCGCTTCGGCGGCCAACCCTCTGAATCGGTGTTGCGCCGGCAAGTTGAATCGTGTGTCTGTGACTCGGGGTCGTGGCGGCCGTCCGGGCTGCCTTGTTCAAGAAACGATCGTCATTCCCAAGCCTGCTCCTCAGGGCCTTCAACTTGCGAAAGGAGGTGCGCTCGGTCAGAGAGCTTTGTTTGTCGGCCAGACAGAGCACGTCCCCACTCACAAGGAGACTTCGATGACAGTGAATGTATTGCGACGCGCGGCGGTCCTGGTGATGGTCCTGGCCTTGGCCCTGGCGCCCGTGGCGTCCACGCCGGCCGCCGCCGACAGCCCCTTTGTCGACAAAGTGATCTTCTTCGCCGCCGACGGGTTGAGGCAGGACCTGGTGGAGCAGTATGCGTCCCAGGGTTTGCTGCCCGGCATGCAAGAACTGCTGGAGCGCGGCGCCACGGCCGCCGACGGCGGCCTGTTGACCGAGGCGCCGCCGAACACCGGCGCCGGCTGGTACAGCCTGGCCACCGGCGCCTGGCCGGCGGTGCACGGCTCCACCAACAACACCTTTCACATCAACGGGCAGGCTTTCGGCAATCGCACCGCCGCCTTTGACGCCGGCGTGCTCCAGGCCGAGACCCTGGCCCAGGCCGCCGAGCGCGGCGGCAAGAAGGTCGCCCAGATCGAGTGGGCCGGCGGCCGCAGCGGCACGATTGCCGGGCCGACGATTGACTACCGCAGCTTCCTCTCGGGCCGCGGCGTGGCCACCAACTATATCGACCCCGGCGACAGCGCGGCTTTCATCGCCGCGTTTGGTCTGCAATTTGACCACCCGGCCGGTTATGCCGGCCAGGCCCCCTTCCCGGGCGCCGCGCCGGCCGATGCCACTGGCTGGACCAACGTCCCCCAATCCTACAGCCCGCCCAAAGAGATGCGCCTGCGCGTGCTGGATTTTGGGACCGACAAGTATGGCCTGAACGCCTATATCTTCGACCCGACTAACGATAAAAAGGTTAACTACACCCGCGTCCTGTTCTCCTTCACCAAGGATGGCGGCAACGCCGTCGCCACGCTGCGGCGCGGCCAATGGGCGGACGTCAAAGTCACCATCAGCGGCGGCGCGCTCAACGGCCTGACGGGCGGGATGCTCCTCAAGGTCGAAGAACTGAACCACGACCTGTCCCGTGTGCGCCTGTTCCACACTTCGGTCACACGCGCCAACGCCACCTGGCCCACCTGGCCCGGCGAGCCTGGCTTCACGGGCGACTTCGCCGAGTACGTGGCCCAGAAATTCCCCACCTCAACGGCCGGCGACTTTGCGATCCTGGAAGCCGGCATCGTCAGCGAAGAAACCTACGTCGAGCAGGGCCTGTACTGGGAGACCGGCCACTATCCGCTCATCCGTTACATCCTGAAGAAGTACAACCCGGACCTGCTGTTGCTGGGTTACCCGGTCACCGACGAGTTCCAGCACCAGTTTCTGGGCCTGATCACGCCGACTCTGCCCAACGGCCAGGCCAACCCGGCCTACGACGACGTCCAGGTGAACGGCACGCCCGACGGCCGTGTGGCGGCGCGCACCGGGTTCATCCAGCGCGCGTACCAGGGCGCCGAGGCGACCCTGGCCCTGGCGCGCTCGCTGATGCCGCGCACCACCACGGCGTTCATCTCGTCCGACCACGGCTTCGCGCCGCAGTTCCTGGCCATCGACGCCAGCAAGGTCCTGGTGGATTTGGGCCTGCTGTCCCGGCCACAGACCTCCAACTGCCGTCTGGCCGCCGGCGAGACCATCGGCAAGGCCAAGGCCTGCTGGGCCGGCGGCACGGTGCAGATCTACCTCAACCTGGCCGGCCGCGACCCGGCGCCCGCGCCCAACACCCTTCAGCAGGTGCCGGCCGCCGAGGAAGCCGCGACTGTGGCCATGATCAAGGCCGCCTTCCAGGCCCTGAGCGATCCGAACGACTGGACGCAAGACGGCCAACCCGAAGGCTGGACCGTCATCGACCGCGTTTACACCAAGGCCGAGGCGCGCTACATCCCCAACGGGCCGGACAGCACGGCCGACATGGCCCACCCGACCCGCACCGGCGACGTGGTGGCCTTTGCCTATCCGCCGTATCAGTTCGACGCCGCCACGCCGGGCACCCTGGTGGCGCTCTCGGCTTTCTTCGGCCAGCACGGTTACGTGCCGGATGTGCAAAACCTGGACGCCAACGTCAACATGCGCGCGGCCTTCATCGCCGCCGGGCCGCCTATCCGCCGCGGCGAGTACGCCGGCCTGCGCACCATCGACCTGGCGCCGACCCTGGCGTTCCTGCTGGGCGTCCCCCTGCCCCAGCATTCCCAGGGCGTCGTCCGCCTGGACCTGCTGCGCGGGCAGCAGCTCCAGCTCCTGCCCATCATCGGCCTGAACGACTATCACGGCCAGCTCGACCCGACGACGTTCAGCTATGACGGCCGCAATATCCAGGTGGGCGGCGCCGCCTTCCTGGCGACGCGCTTTGATGAGGAGGCCGCGCAGTTCCCCGGCGGCGCGCTGCTCTTCGCGGGCGGCGACAACGTTGGGGCGACGCCCGCCAACTCCGGCCTGCTGCAGGACACGCCCACCATCGATGTCGAGAACGCCTGGGGCCTGGACGCCACCTCGTACGGCAACCACGAGTTCGACTACGGCCTGGACCGCCTGCTCATGCACCAGGCCCGCGCGAACTTCCCGTTCCTGGGCGCCAATATCGTGGATGCGGTCACCGGCCTGAACCCGGATTGGGTTCAGGGCACCCATGTCTTCGAGTGGAACGGCCTGCGCGTCGGCGTCATCGGTATCGGCCTGGAGAGCACCCCCGAGCTGGTGAAACCGGGCGCGACCGCCGGCCTGAAGTTCCTGCCGGCCGTGGATACCATCCGCGCCGAGTCGGCCCGGCTGCGGGCGCAGGGCGTGGTGATCCAGGTGGTCCTGATCCATGAGGGCAGCAGCAACGGCCGGAACGCCGTCGGCAACCAGCCGGCTGTCCCGTGGGATGGCCCGATCGTCGCCATCGCTGAAGGGATCCAGGACACGACCGTGGATGTGATCGTGGCCGGGCACACCCACCGCATCTCCAACCTGATGGTCGGCGACATCCTGGTGACCGAAGGCATCAACGCCGGCGCCTCCTACTCCGTGATCCAGATGGTGGTGGCGGGCGGCGATGTGCTCTGGGCGGGCGGCGCCTCGCGCCTGGCCCCGGTCCTGGGCGTGGCCCAGCGCGCCGACGTCAAGGCCATCGTAGATCAAGCCAACGCCGACACCGCCGTGCTGCGCAACCAGGTCATCGGCACGCAGCAGTTCGATATCAAGCGTGACCCGACGCGCCTGAACGAGTCCGCTATGGGCAACATGGTCGCCGATGCGATGCGCGGCTACTACCCCGGCATCGACGCGGCCCTGACCAACTCCGGCGGCTTGCGCGCCGACCTGAACTGCCTGCCGCCCGGCGCCAACGAGGGGGCCTGTGAGATCACCTGGGGCGAGATGTTCGCGGTGTTGCCGTTCGGCAATCGGACGGTCATCGCCACCTACACCGGCGCCCAGCTGGAAGCGGCGTTCCTGAACGGCTTCTCGCCGGTCTGCAACCCGCAGATCGCCACCGGCCGCTTCCCACAGGTCTCAGGCCTGGTCGTCACCTACACCTGCAACGGCGCGACGCCGGTGGTGACCGGCATGTGGCGGGCGCCGGACGGCGTCAACGGCGCGTTGACGCCCATCGGCCCGAACGACACCGTGCGCCTGGTCACCAATGACTTCATGTTCGGCGGCGGCGACGGCTACACGATGCTCAGCCAGGGCGCGAACGTCCAGAACCCGGGCGATGACCTGCTTCAGATCGCCATCGACTATGTGGCGGCGAACTCGCCGGTTGGGCCGGTCGTGGACGGCCGTATCGTCCGCAGCCCGTGAGCCGGATCGGTTTTCACAGCTGACCCTCAATACACAAGAGGCCCGCCGCGCGGCGGGCCTCTTCGCTTTTGCGCCGGCGCTCAACGGCGGCGCCTGGCTTTGGCGGGTTTGGCCGGCGGCGTCTTGGCGCGGGCCGGCCTGGCCGGGGTTTTTGTGGTCCTGGGCTGACGTTTGCCGTTCTGGGGCCCGCGCGAGGGCGCCGGCGGGGCCGCGCTGGCCGCCAACGCGGCGTCCAGTTTTTGTGAGAGCCGGGCGACCTCGGCTTCCCGTTCGGCCTGCGCCTTCAGGCTGGCCTGCAGTTGCGTCGCGAGCGCGCGGGCCTGGTCGCGCGCCTGGGCGGCCTCGGCCTCCAGTCCGGTCAGAACCTGCGCGCGTTCCGCGGCCAGATGTTCGGCCTGGGCCAGGCGCGTGTGAAGGTCATCCGCTTCCAGGCGATGCTGCGTCTCCCGACCCTCCGCCTCGGCCAGGCGGCGCGCGAGGTCCGTCACGGCGGCCGCCTGCTGCGCCGCCCGGTCCTCGGCCGCAGCGCGTTCAGCCAGCGCGGCGTCCAGGCGGGCCTGCAGCACCGCCGCCTGGCGCTGCCCTTCGGCCTCGGCTTGCTCGAGGCGTCCGGCCAGTGAGACCCGGGCCGCCTCAGCCTCCGCGAGCTGGCCCTGCAGTTGCTCGCGTTCACGCTGCCCGAGGGCGGCCTGCTGCCGGGCTGCCGCCTCGGCTTCGGCCAGGCGCCGGGCCAGGTCCGCTTCGCGGCGCTCGAGGTCGGCGACCTGGGCCTGCCACCTGGCGGCCTGCTGCCGCGCCTCGTCCTGCGCGTCGGCCAGGCGGCCACGCAGCTCGGCGACGGCGCCGTCATGGTCCGAGGTCAGGCGCTCGGCCTGCCGGGCGCGCTCGCGCAGCGCGTCGACCTCGCCCCGGAGCGTGTGCGCCTGCTGTTCGGCATCACGGCGGCCTTCGACGGCGGCCGCCAGGGCGTCCGCCTGCTCGGCGGCCTGACGCCGGAGCTGAGCGATTTCCTTTTGAGCCTGATCCAGCTGTTCCATCAGTCGCCGGGCGCTGGCCTCATGGTCGGCGGCGGCGCGCACCGCGTCGGCCTGCCGGGCGGCGCTGTCTTCGAGTTCCGCTTGCTGCCGGGCCAGGGCCGCCGTCAGTTCCGCCTGGCGGGCCTCGGCGGCCTGGACCTGGGAGCGCGCCGCCTCCCGTTCGGCCAGGAGCTGCGCGGCGCGCGCCTGCGCCTCGGCCAGGGCGCGGGCCTGTTCGGCGGCGGCCTGCTCGGCCTCGGCCAGTTGAGCGCCCAGCGCGTCCAGCCGCGTCCGGGCCTCGCCCTCGCGCCGTTCGAGTTCCAGGGCCTGTTCGGCCAGGCGGTGGGTGAGCTCGGTTTCCAGTTGACGCGCCTCGGCCAGGTGTTGGGCCAGTTGGGCGAGAGCCGCCTCATGCTCGACGGCCCGGCGTTCGGCGGCGGCCCGCTCGTCGGCCAGCGTCTGCCGCAGGCCCAACAGTTCGGCCTCCCGGCTGCGCGCCTCCGCCTCGAGGGCGTCGAGCCGGCGCGTCAGTTCGGCGGCGCGCTGTTCGTGGGCCTGGGCCTGGGCGGCGGCCGCCGCCAGCTGAGCGTGGAGCGCGTCGCGCTCGGCGTCGTCGGCCTGGGGCCGGTCCGCCGATTGAGCCTGCGCCAGCCTCTCCGCCATCTGCGCCAGCGCCGCCTCGCGCTCGGCCAGGCGGCGTTGGGTGCGCTCCAGCCTGGCCTGGCTGTCCTCCAGGCGCGCCTCCAGGGCCACGACCTTGGTGGACAGGCGCTCGTAGCTGAGCGAGCCCATTTTCATCTGGGCTTCGACCAACTGCTGGTTGATGCGCTCCAGGCTGGCGATTTTGGCCCGGCATTCGGCCAGTTGGGCGCGCAGGGCGCGGGGATCGTCGGGGTTCGGGTGAGCCACAATCTCCTCTCCACTCGGCGGGAGGCGCGTTTCTGGGTCACCACGATTCTGGAGTGATTGCCGATTTGGTTTACGGCATGTCATTCCGGCGAAGGCCGGAATCCAGCGAATTTGGGCGGGACCTGGACCCCGGCTTGCGCCGGGGTGACGTCAACGCAAGCGGAATTCGGTATAGGCGCAGAGTCTAGCCGAGTCTTCCGCCAGGGGGGAGGGCGCAGGCGTTATAAACCGGTGTGATCAGTCCTCGAGTTTGGCCAGCGGCGGCAGCACGGCCAGGAAGTCGCGGCTGAAGCGCCGGGCGTAGTCGTCCACCAGGGCCGTGAGGCGGGCCGGGTCGGGCGAGGCCAGGATCAGGCCGGCGTGGTAGGGCTTGTCCAGCTTCCAGACGACCTCCGGGTCGTTGTAGCCGGACAGGTCCGGCCATTCCTGCTGGGCCAGGCAGTTTATCACGGCCGCGTAGCCGGCGCGCGTCTCCGGCAGCCGATAGGGCTCGCCGCGCAGATGGGCAATCTCCAGGCGCGCCCACTCCGCCCACAGGTTGAGGCCGGCGGCGAACTCCACCGCTTCGGCGATGTTGGCGCCGCCGACGCGGGCCGCGCACTCGATGAAGTAGAACTGGCCGTCGGCGTGGGCGCGCAGGAACTCGGCGTGCGCGGCGCCGTGCGGCAGGCCGAGCGCGCGCAGCGTGGCCGCGTTCATGTCCAGCAGGGCCTGGGCCTCCGGCGCGGCGCGGTCGAGCGTGCGGGTGACGAACACGCCGCCGCCCTGGTACACGTCGAGCGGCGGGCGGCCGTACTGGCTGGCGATGGCGAACACCGGCCGGCCGTCGTCCACCAGGCTGTCCACATGAAAGACGTCGCCGGGCAGGTATTGCTCGAGCACGAAGTGGGATTGCTCGTCGCCGAGCAGGTCGAGGGCGGGCCACAGCTCGTCCGGGCGCTCGAGCTTGCGGATGCCCATGGCGCTGGCCTCGGAGCGCGGCTTGAGCAGCCAGGGGCCGGGGACGCGGGCCAGGTAATCGCGCAGGCGGTCATAGTTGAACACCGGCGTGAACGCCGGCACGCGGACGCCGCCGGCCTGAGCCACCTGGCGCATCGCCAGCTTGTCGCGGAAGTGCTGGGCCAGCGAGACGCCCAGGCCGGGCAGGCGCAGGTGTTCGCGCAGCACCGCCGCCGTCACCACCTCGAAATCGTCCAGCGGGAAGATGTGATCAATCTGGCGCGTCCGGGCCAGGTAGCTGACCGCATTGGTCAACGCCCGGCGGTCGCTCAAATCGGGCATGAAGAAGGTTTCGTCCAGGCTCTCGCGCGGCCAGGCGGCGTGCTGGTCCTTCAGCCGCCCCACCAGGAGCGTGCGGCAGCCCTGGCGTTTGGCCTCGCGGATGGCGGGGAAACCCTTGACGTCGCTGGTCAGGAAGAGGAGGGTCAGCGGTGCGCTCATGCGTGCTCTCCGGCGGAGGACATTGCGTGTGATTATAACGGGTCGCCGGGTGAGGGGGCCTGCCCAAATAAAAAGGCCCGCGGGTCGGCGGGCCTTGCCGGGCAGGGGGCGTCAATTGAACCACAAGAGATAACTGCTGCGCGTGGTCTTGCTCAGGCCGAGGTAGTTGACCATGAACTCCATCGAGATCAGAGTGCCGGGCGCGAACTTGCCGGCCGGGAAAGTCACCGACGTGGTGCCCTGGCTGTTGGTCGGCAGCATGCTGAACGACTGATTGCCGGACGGGTAATGGACGATCAGGTTGACGGCGGCGCCGCTCAGCGGATTGCCCAACTGATCGGTGACCCAGACGTAAGCGGTCTGGGTCGCGCCGCGGGCGATCACGCCGTTGGCCACGGTGCCGCGCGCGTTCAGGCCCACCACCACCGGCCGGCCCGAGATCGGCGCGACCGGGCGCAGGCGGCCGGGGTCGAGTTTGGCGAACTCGTAGTAAATGCTGCCCAGCAGGGCCGGCTGCACGCGCAGGGACTCCGGTTTCTCGGGGTGCCATTCCAGGCGCGCTCGCTGGAAGTACTGGACGATGCGGCCGTTTTCGATTTTGGGTTCGGAGATCGGGAAGCCGAACTGGTCCAGGCCGCCGTTCGTCTTCCAGTAGTCCAGGAATTTGTGGCAGGCGGTGTGCCCGGTTTCGGCGAAGTAGTGGCAACTGGGATCGGAGGCCGGCGGGATCTGGGTGACCAGGATGGGAGGCTCGCGTTTGCCGAGGTCGTCGCCCAGCAGACCGAGCTGGATCTTGTAGGGATCCGGGTTGCCGGGATGCCATTCCAGGCGCGCTCGCTGGAAATACTGGATGAGCAGCCCGCTCTTCGGGTCGGGGTAAGCTTCGGTGATGGGGTAGCCATACCGGGCTACGCCTCCCGTCGTGCGGAGGAACGTCAGGAAGGGTTCCGTGACGTTGTGGCCGGTTTCGGAATAATACTCAAAATCGACTGGGGCCGGGGTCTGGGCCGCGGCGGTTGGCGCGCCGATGAGGCTGAGCGCGACGAGCAAGCTCAGAACGCTCCTGATGACAAGCCTGGAAGTGCACATCGGCGTCCCCTCAGGACGGAAGTTGTCCATAATCATATTGAGGATAGGACCATTATACTACCGATTTCCAACTTTTCTAGAGGTTTCTGGCACTTCTTATGCACCCTATTTTCCCTTTTCCCAGTCGCCGGACTGCGGGTTATACCTCACCTCGCCTCATCCGGCAATAACTGTCGTACCGGGAGCGACTGATCCGCCCGGCCGCCACCGCCCGGCGAATGGCGCAGCCGGGCTCGCTCAAGTGGGTGCAGTCACGGAATTCGCACTCGGCCACAATCGGTTTGAACTCCACAAAGTAACCGTCCAGCTCCTCCGGCTCGATATCCCAGAGCGCCAGGGCGCGCATCCCGGGCGTGTCGGCCACGAAACCGCCCGTGTCCAGGGGCAGGAGCTCCGGATAGACCGTAGTGTGCCGGCCTTTGTGCGTCGTCGGCGAAACCGTCTGGGCGCGCAGACCCAGGCCGGGCTGGAGCGCGTTCAACAGGCTCGACTTGCCGACGCCGGACGGCCCGGCCAGCACCGAGAGCCGGCCGCGCAGCCGCTCACGCAACTCGTCCAGGCCCTGGCCCGTGCGCGCCGACGTATAGATCACCGTGTACCCAAGCGGCGGGTACAGGCCGAACCACCTGTCCGCCTGATCGCGCGCCATCAGGTCGGCCTTGTTGGCGCAGATCAGGGCCGGCAGCCCGGCGGCCTCGGCCATCACCAGATAACGGTCCAGCGCGCCCAGGCGCGGCGACGGCTGGGCGCAGGCGAATACGAACACGGCCTGGTCCGGGTTCGCGATGATGACCTGCGCCTTTTCCTGGGCCGCGTCACGCTGGCCGGAGCGCCCGTGCCCGGTCGGCGCGCGGCGCGCCAGCACGCGCTGGCGGGGCGCCACGGCTTCGATCATGCCCTTGCCGTCAGGTTGGATGGTCAGGGTGACGCGGTCCCCAATCGTGGCCAGATCGGCCTGCTGCCGCTTCTGCTTGAGCCGTCCCCGCAATTGGCTGACCACCGTCAAGCCGGAGTCGGTTAGGACGGTGAAAAAGCCGCTTTGCGCTTTGAGGATGATGCCAGAGTGTGTGGAGCCCAAAGGTTGGCAAAGGTTGATAAATGGTTGGTAGAAGACGAATCGGCTAGATACGATAAGCGTTTCCGATGGTCACGGTGTGGCCGCAGGAGTCGGCGCCGGGCTCCCGGTCACACCGAAATCGGTCTCCCAGGGCAACAGGGTCTGGGCGCGGCCGAAGAAGTACAACTCCACCAGCCTCCGGAAGATCGGCGCGGCCACCTCTGAGCCTTCGCCGCCGTTCTCGATCAGCACGACGATGACGATGTCGGGTTTATCGGGTCGGTCCGCCTCGGTGTAGCCCGCGAACCAGGAATGCGGCAGCCCGGCGCTGTTCTGGGCCGAGCCGGTCTTGCCGGCCACGGCGACCCCCAGGTTGAGGAAACGGTGCCGGGCGGTGCCGCCGGCCTCGCTGGTGACGGCGCGCAGCCCGTCGCGGATGGCCTGGAGTTGCTCCGGGGTGACGGGGAGGCGCCCGTTGACGACCGGCTTGAGGGTATAAGTCGGCTCGCCGCCCGGCGGCGCGATCTTGAGCACCAGTTGCGGCCGATAGAGCACGCCGCCGTTGCGCACCGCCGCCATCATCTGCGCCACCTGCAACGGCGTGACCAGCACATAGCCCTGGCCGATCCCCATGTTGACGCTGTCGCCCGGACGCCAGGCGTCGTTATAGGTCGCCAGCTTCCAGGCCGGGTCCGGGATCAGGCCGGCCGCCTCGGCCACCTGGCCGATCCGGGTGGGCGCGCCAAACCCGAACTGCCGCGCCACCTGAGGCAGGAAATCCGGGTTGACCTGGTCCAGGTCGTAGGCGATGGTGTAGAAGTACGGGTTGCAGGAGGTCTGCAGGGCCTGGACCAGGTTGATGCGGCCGGGCGGCCGGATGTTGGTGCCGAAGGTCCAGTTGTACTTGATGGCCTCCGGGCCCAGAGTGTCCCAGGTGTTGCCGCAGTTGAGGACCGTCTCGCGCGTGTACAGGCCGGAGAGCAGGGCGGCGCCCATCACCGGGATTTTGAAGATGGAACCGGGCGGGTAGACGCCCTGTGTCGCGCGGTTGAGGAGCGGGTCGGCCGGATCGGCCAGCACCTCGGCCAGCTGCGCGCTGTGGGGGTTCGTGGGATCGAACAGGTTCGGATCGAACGACGGGCTGGACGCCATGGCCAGCACCGCGCCGGTGGCCGGGTCCAGGATGACGATGGCGCCGCGGAAGCCGTGCAGCGCCTGCTGGGCGGCCAGTTGCAGCGGCCGGTCCAGCGTGGCGGTGACGGCCTGGGCGGGCTGGCGCTGACGCTCGGCGAGCCGCGACACGCGGCCATCCGAGAACATCACGCTCAGCGTGCCGCCGCGCGCGCCGGCCAGGTAAGCCTCGCCCCACGCCTCCAGCCCGGCGCTGCCCACCCGCTCATCGCCGGTATAGCCGCGCGCCTGGTAATCCGCCAGGGTTTCCGGCGGGATGGCGCGCATATAGCCGATCACCTGCGGCGCGACGCCGCCCAGCGGGTAGAAGCGCGTGGAGTACGTGCGCAGGATGACGCCGGACAGGCTGGAGAGCGTGCTGAGGTTGGCCTGGACATCCGCGGTCGCGGCCTCGCCGATGGGCACATACCAGTCCGGCCGCGCCTCGGCGTATCTGGCCCGGATGGCCTCCGGGCGCTGTCCGAGCAGGTTCGAGAGCGCATTGAGGACGGCGCCCTCATCCTGGATCAGGCCGGGCTGGACCCCCACGGCCACCGCTTCGCCCTGCACGGCCAGGCCCAGACCGTTGCGGTCGTAGATGTTGGCGCGAGCCGGCCAGGAACCCTGCGCCACCGGCCGGCCGCCGCCGGCCATCTCCGGCAGGATCAGGCCGTCGGTCCACGAGACCGTCCAGAGCCCGTCGGTGTAGACGAGCGGCATCTCGATCTTGCGCGTGATATCGCCGAAGAAGGCCGAGCGCAGCGACACCTCGAACAGCACCATGGCGCGGCTCCCGCTCTTCAGCGCGTTCAGGCTCTGCGCCGTCACCCCGGTCAGGCCGGCCACGTCGGCCAGTTCTTGATAGCGCGCCTGGAAGTCGGCCAGGCTGACGGCATCCCGGCTGAGCGGCGAGAGCAGCGAGTACATGCCGGCGTAGTCGCCGCGCTCCCAGGCCTCCAGAAAGGCCTCGGCCGTCCCCTGCGGGTCCGGCGTGGCGAGCGTCGCGGTCGGCGGCGGCGGCGGCAGGGTGGCGGCGGGCTGGAGCGAGGCGCAGGCGGCGAGAAGCAGGCCCAGGGCAGACTGCACCAGGCGCCATTGACTCAGCCGCCTGGATGTGTGAAGTGAGCCTTGAGCATGGTCAAGCCGTCGCATTCAGAATCGTCTCAAACACCGGGCACCGATACGGGATGAACTGCTGGCACTCGGCCGGCAGATCGGCGGAGGCGTCCACGGCCAGGGCGCGCAGGCGGCGGAGCAGGTGGCAGAGCGGCAGGCCCATGACATTGGCGAAACAGTCGGTGAACCGGGCGCGGTCCACGGGCTGGAAATCCGGATGCTGGATGGCGTAAGCGCCGGCCTTGTCCAGCGGGTCGCCGGTGGCGACATAGGCCGCGATCTCGGCGTCGCTGTAAGCGCGCATCGGCACGCGCGAACGCGCCAGGTCGGTGTAGGCGGCGCCGTCGGCCGTGTCCAGGACCGTGATCGCGGTGAGCACGATGTGGTCACGGCCGCGCAGGCGGGCGAGCATCGCGGCGGCCTCGGGCGCATCGGCCGGCTTGTTGAGGAGCTGGCCGTCGAGCACCACGGTCGTGTCGCTGGCCAGGATCAAACTGCCGGGCGCCGCGCCGTTCAGCGTCTGCGCGGCCAGGCGGGCCTTGGTCTCGCTCATCCGGCGCACGAAGGCCTCCGGCGCTTCGCCGGGCAGCGGCGTCTCGTCGGCGTCCACGGCGCGCACGTCGAAGGCCCAGCCGCCCAGCGCCAGGAGCTGCCGGCGGCGAGGCGAGGCGGAAGCCAGGATCAGGGGTCGCATCGGCCAGAATTGTACTCTTATCCGAAGGCGCCTCCAACTTGATAGAATAGCGTTATGCGCTTCGACATTTTCACCCTCTTCCCCGAAATCTGCGCCGCCTACCTGCAGGAGTCGATCCTCAAGCGCGCCCAGGCGGCCGGGCTGGTGAGCGTCGGCGTGCACAACATCCGCGACTATACGCTGGATAAGCACCACATCACCGACGACCTGCCGTACGGCGGCGGCGGCGGCATGGTCCTGAAGCCGGAGCCGGTCTTCGCGGCGGTGGAGTCGGTCTTGGGGATGGGGGCACAGCGGCGGGAGGCGGCCGCTTCGGGTCCCCCCTCTCCCGTCGCGGTCCCCATTATTCTCCTCACCCCGCAAGGCCGCCCCTTCACCCAGGCGGTCGCCCGGGAACTGGCCCGGCGCGAGCAGATCGCCCTGATTTGCGGCCGTTACGAGGGCTTCGACGAGCGTATCCGCGAACACCTGGCGACGGACGAGATCTCGATCGGCGATTACGTGCTGACGGGCGGCGAGCTGGGCGCGCTGGTGATCGTGGATGCCGTGACGCGGCTCCTGCCCGGCGCGCTGGGCGATCCCACCGGCGCCGAGGACGACTCGTTCATGTCCGGCCTGCTGGAGTACCCGCACTACACGCGCCCGCCGGAGTTCCGGGGCTGGACGGTGCCCGAGGCCCTGCTGAGCGGCGACCACGAGCGCGTGGCGCGCTGGCGCCGGCGGGAGGCCCTGCGCCGGACGTTCCTGCGCCGCCCCGACCTGTTACTGAAGTTGACGCTGACGGACGAGGACAGGCGCTGGCTGGCCGAGGTGGCCGAGACATTGGCCGCCGGCTCTCGTCGTTGACTCTCTACCCGACCGGCCTGATAATGAAAGGGGGGATGATATGGACATAAATCGAGCGGTGTGGCCGGACAGTTTTGAACCCCGGTAGTCGCTCAGGCATTCCCGTTCGTGGCGGCCGGTCGAACCACGAACGGCCATAGAGGCCGTCCAATTGAATGGGCTGGCCGTTACGCCGTTACGAAGCTCGAATGAAATTGAACCTTGAGGGTCCCGATCCGGTAGTTAGGGAGTAGAGCCCTCTTCTCATGGCAACTACATGAACCCCATCCAAGGCGACGCTCCCCTGATCTTGCGATTGCAGGCCGGCGACCTCGACGCCCTCGGTGAGCTCTACGACCGCTACCGGCTGGTGGTCTATCGCACCGCGCTCGCCATCCTGCGTGACCCGGACGTGGCCGAGGATATTTTGCAGGAAGTTTTCCTGCGGTTGCACGCCTACGCGGCCAGCGTCAAGCCGGAGTTGCCGCTGGCGCCCTGGCTCTACCGCGTGACCATTAACTTGAGTTACACCTGGTTCTCGCGCCGGCGCTGGCTCGCCCCGCTGGACGAGTTCCTGGAGAAACTGATCGGCCCCGCCAGGCACCATCCGGAGCCGGCGGCCGAGCAGCACGACGACCGGGCCACAATGCAGCGCGCCATCGACGGCCTGCCGTTCAACCAGCGCGTGGTGGTCATCCTCCATTACCTCAACGATCTCAGCCTGATCGAGATCGCCGAAATCCTGAAATGCCCGGTCGGCACGGTGAAATCGCGCCTGTACTATGCCCGGGAGAACCTCCGGCAGCAACTGGAGGGGACCGCGCTCTCGCCCGAGATGGCTTATGAGTTCACACGCTAGAGACTTCAACCTGCTCGATCACGCTCTGCGCCACACGCTGCGCCGCCAGGTGGAACGCTGCGCGCCCCGGCTGGAGGTCCGCCGGCGTCTGCTGCAGCGCGCCGCGCTGCGCCGCCAGGAGGACGGATGGCTGGCCGTCCTCCTGCACAGCCTGGATGAGGGGTCGTCTGCGCCGGTGGCGCCGTTTCGCGGGCTGGACCTGGGCTGGCGCGACCTGGCCTTCGCTCAGGCCATGCGCCCGTCCGGCATTTTCGGGAGCCTGACCAGCCTGGTCCGCTGATGAGCGCCGAGCTGCTGCGCGTCGACGCGCTGCGTTTCAAAATCGGGTCGGCTGCCTCGGGGGCAGCCGATCTCTTTGAAGCGGCCAGTTTCACGCTGGCGCCCGGCGAGCACGTGGCCGTGCTCGGTCCGCGCGGCCCGGTCCGGACCGCGCTCCTGCGCGCCGTGGCCCTGCTCGACCGGCCGCAGTCCGGGCGCGTGTGCCTCGGCCCGCTGGAACTGACGCGGCTGCCCGAAGCCCGGCTACGGGCGGCGCGGCGCGAGTTCCAGTATGTGGGCGGCGACCCGGCCCGCTCGCTGCCCCTGCGCTTCACCGTGGCCGACGCCCTGCTCGAGCCGCTGCACATCCACCGCCTCGGGACGCCGGCCGAGCGCCTGGCGCGCGCCGAGGCCGCCCTGGCGTTGTTCCACCTGAACCGCGCGCTCCTGGGCCAGGCGGTCGCCTCGCTGTCCCTGGCCCTGCGCCAGATGACGTCCCTGGCCCGCGCCCTCAGCCTGGAGCCGCGCCTACTCCTGACCGATGAAGTGGTCGATTACCTGGAGCCGGCCGCCGGCCGCGCGCTGCTGGAACGCCTGGCCGCGCATTGCCGCGCCCACAGCGTGGCCTGGTTGTGGACCACCGCCGACCCCGGCCTGGCGCGTCGCTTCAGCGACCGCGTGCTGCGCCTGGAAGACCGCCGCCTGCTGCCGGCCTGACCTCCTTCATCACCCCATCGCCGTTCGAGGCGCGTCTTGCGCATTCTGCCAATCTGGGCATACTTGCCGCGGCTGCGGAGTAGTACCCAATGCTGAAAGTTCAACGTTCGATTCACCGGCGCCGGCGAGGCAGCGTGCGGGCCCTCCGGCCTGCTGCCATCGGCCTTCTGCTCCTGGCCGCCTGCGTCTCCCCCGGCCCGCTCCCCACGCTCGTGCCCACCCTGGGCCCGGATGAGACGGCCGCCATCACGCCGGCGCCGGGTGAGACTCGGCCGCCGCCGGCCACGCGCGCCCCGGCGACGCCGACCCCGTCTCCCACGCCGGCCCCGGTGACGCTGATCGTCTGCCAGACCGATGAGCCGCTCTCGCTCTACCTGTACGGCGACGACGTGGCGGCGCGGGCCGGAATCATGGAGGCGCTGTACGACGGCCCGATTGACGTGGTCGCTTACGAGCTCCGGCCCGTGATCCTGGAGGACCTGCCGACGGTCGAGAACGGCGGCCTGACGCTGACGACCGTCACGGTCGAGCCCGGCGACCGGGTGGTGGACGCCGTGACGCTGCAAGTGGTGCAGGTGGGGGAGGGCGTGCGGCTGGCGCAGGCCGACGGGAGCGTCATCACCTACACCGGGAGCGCGCCGGCCCCGGTCGTCCAGGTGAGCGCCGAGTTCCGCCTGCGGCCCGGGGTGCTCTGGTCCGATAACCAGCAGGTGACGGCCGCCGACTCGCGCTTCTCGTTCGAGGCCGCCGCCTACTATGACACCCCGGCCAGCAAATTCATCACCGACCGCACGCAGGCGTATGAAGCCGTTGACACCCTGACCGCGCGCTGGACGGGCCTGCCCGGCTGGCGCGACCGCGACGCCGCCCGGCGCTTCTGGTCGCCGCTGCCGCGCCACCTGTTTGAGGGCGTCAGCCCCAGCGAGCTCCGGCAGAACGTGGACGCCAACGAGCGCCCGCTCGGCTGGGGGCCGTTCGTCCTGCAGGAATGGCGGAAGGGCGAGGCGCTCACGCTGGTCCGCAACCCCAACTACTTCCGCGCCGCCGAGGGCCTGCCGCGCGTGGACCGCGTCGTCTTCCGCTTCGGCCTGGCGCCTGAACAGATCCTGGCCGAAGTCGAGGCTGGCGGCTGCCACCTCGGCTCGCAGGCCACGGACTTCACCGGCCTGGCCTCGCAGTTGCTCGAGCGCGGGGCGGCCGGCGCGCTGGCCCCGGTCTTCGCGCCGGACACGGCCTTCGAGCACCTGGATTTCGGGATCGCGCCGGCGCCGGACTACCGCCGGCCGGCCGGCCTGGG
>DAOUAB010000051.1:0-16413 GCA_034434015.1 Anaerolineales bacterium | reverse complement strand
GAGCACATTCGGATGCGGCAGGGTCCCGTAAGCGCGCAGCCAGCGCGCGCCGCCGGCATCGGCGACCACGCTGGCGCCGCGCGTCTCGGCCGTCAGCGCGCCCGGCCAGGGCAGGTTCAGGCCGGCCAGCCAACTCGTGCTCTGCGTCACGGCCTGCGCCACGGCCACGAGGCTTTGCGCCGCGACGACGGCCGCGAAGGTCAGGGCGGTCGTCCTCGCGTCGGGCGGATCGTCCACGAGCATCACGTACCAGCCGGCCAGCAAGACCAGGTGCAGTGTGAAGGCCAGGGTCAGGCCGCGATCCGATGAGGCCAGGGCTGAGAGCGCAACGGCGGCCAGCCAGCCCGCGCCCGCCAGCGCCACGGCGCGCGGCCCGGAGCGGATCGGCCTCGGTGTCAGACCGCACTCGCCAAGCCAGACGCCGAGGGTCAGCGCGGCGGCCAGGTCGGCGGCGTAGACGAGCACGCTCTGGTAAACGAAGTAGATTTGCGGCAGATCGCCCGCGCCGCCGCGCAAGACGTGGACCCACCAGAGCGAGAGCAGGGCAATAGTGACAAGCCACAATCCGCGCCGCAGTCGCGCCAGCGCCGCGGCGATGCGCGCGCGCGTCAGGGCGCGGCGCGTCGGCCAGGCCATCGTCGCTGCCGCCAGCGCCAGCGCGGCCAGCGGCGCCGTCCCCCACCAGGCCGCCGCGAAACGGTCCTGGATCGGCGGCGTGATCGGGAGCGGCTTAACGTCGGCGCGTTCCCAGGCCATCACGTCGCCCACGAAGAAGCGGAATTGCCAGCCTGCCGCCCGGAGCACCGGCGGATAAGCCGGGTGATTGGAGAAAATCCAGCGCAGCCCGTAGCGTTCCGGGTTCTGCAGGAACGGCCTCAGCGCCTGAACGCCCTGCGGGTTCCAGACCGCGCCGTCCAGCGCGCCGAGCCCGCTGGCGCGCAGTTCGGGCAGGCCGCGCGCGGTATGATACGCGCCATCCGGCGAGCCGTTGCCCGTCAGCGCAGACAACCGGGCGAGCTGGTCGCCGAAGCCCAGAGTCAGGTAACGATAGGGCCGCTGTGCGGGCTCATCGAGGAAGCGCACGATGGGGGCCAGGTCCACTGGCGGCGGCTGGGCGCGGGCGATGACCGACGCCCACCCGGCCAGGGCGCCCGTGATGGCGACGGCGGCGACAAAACCGATCACGGTCCGCTGGGAACGCCGGCCCGCCAGAAGCAGCAGCGCGCCGGCCGGCGGCAGGAGCGCCGCCGTCGCCCACAACCCGAAACGGTCGTAGGTGAGCCAGGCCCAGGCGTCCCCGAACAGCCAGCGCGGCAACGGCGTGGTGCCGCCCAGGCTGAGGGCGAACAGCGCCGCCCAGGCCAGCGCCAGCGGCCACAGGCGTGGGGCCCGGCGCAGCAGGCCCGGCAGGAGCGGGATGAGCAGCAGCAGCGGGCCGTGGACCGGCCAGAAGAAGAGCAGGGTCGCCTCCGGCCGGAGCAGGAAATTGTAACGGCTGGGGTGATCGATGGGGACTTGCAGGCTCTGGCCGCGGCTCCATTCTAAGAACGGCCACAGCACGGCGGCGACGGCCAGGGCCGACCACGCGGCCCAGGTAAGGGCGCGGAGCGCGAACCGCGCCCGGCCCGCCCGGCCAACCCGACGCAGTTCATGGCTGAGGATGGCCAGCGCCCCGAACGGCACGAACAGGAAGACGGCATGATGCGTCGCGCCGGCCACAGCCGCCAGCGCGCCGGCCTGCGCCAGCGCCACGGGGCGGCCCTCGCGCAGGTAACATGCGCCGCGAGCCAGCGCCCCGAGCACGGCGGCGGTGGCGGCCAGGGTCGGCAACTGCCCAAAGGCCCAGCCGGTCAGATGGAGGGCGGGCAGGCCGACGGCCAGGAGCGCGGCCAGGCCGGCGGCGCGCGGCCCGACGAAGACGCGCGCGAAGGCGTGTACGGCGGAGGGGAAGAGGCCCAGGACGGCCAATAGCAAGGCGACGTAGCCGGCCTCCAGCCCCAGCAGGCGATGCGCGCCGGGATATGGCTCAGGCCCTGGCGCGAAGGCGGCGATGGCGGCGCTGAGCGGCCAGGACAGCAGGGCGATGAGTTGATGGACAAGCGGCGGATACGAAGCGACCGAAAACCCCAGATACCAGCGCGGCTCCCACAGGCTCCACCAGTCCGCCCGGTAGTGGTCGGCGAAGAAGAGGTGGACGTAGGTATCGAAGGCCGAGCGATGGACGCCGGCCAGCATGAACGGCAGGTTGAAGATCAGGGCCAGGCCCGGCCGCCAGCGCCCGAAGGCCGCGCGCTCCAGCCAGCGCCTCAATTGGACGGCGACCATGCCGTCGCGGTGCGGGCCGCCACCGCCTCGATCAGATCGGCGTAACGCGCGCTGGTGCGCTCCAGGGGGATGGCCCGCATGGCGTCGACGTTGCGCCGGGCCAGGGCCGCCTGGCGGGCCGGGTCGCCCAGCAGATCCATCAGGGCGCGCGCCAGGGCGGGGGCGTCGCCGGGCGGCGTCCAGGCCACCTCCAGGCCGGCCTCCTGCGCGGTGGCGCGGATGTCGGGCAGGTCGCTGGCGATGACCGGGCGGCCGAGCGCGGCGGCGCGGTTGAGGACGGACGAGGCGCCCGTGGTCGCCAGATAGGGCACAGCCACCAGGCTGGCCTGGGCCATGACGCGTCGCAGACCCGCCTCGGTCTGCGGACCCAGCCAGCGCAGGCCGGGCTGTTCGGCGAACTCCCTGCGCGCCTGCCGTGAGTAACCCGGGAAACGCGGGTGGTCGCCGCCGGCGATGGTCAGGGTCGCGTCCGGGAAGCGGGCGCGGACGGCCCCGAACGCCTCGACCAGCACCGACAGGCCCCGGTGCGGCGCGTGGCTGGTGAAGAACAGGATGTCGTGCGGCGGCGCGCCGGCCGGGCGGGGCAGCAGAGCAACGTCGGTGAAAGCGCCATGCGGCAGATAATGAATGTTGCTGGCGCCGTAGCGCTCGCGCAGCAGGGCGGCGTAGCGGCGCAGCGTGACGCCGACGGCGTCGGCGTCGAGCAGGAGACGGGTGGCGAGGTGCGCGCCCCAGTGCGTGATGGGGCCATTGTGCAGGCCGAGGCGCCTGAGCCGCGCCGTCTCGAACACTTCGTGCAGAGTGACCATCACAGGCAGGCCGGCGCGGCGCGCCAGGCAGGGCGTGAGCAGGCCGAGGAAATTGACCAGGCGCGAGCGGCCGAACATCGTCATCCCGGCGTTGAACCAGACGGCGTCCGGGCGGTGAGCCAGGAGCGCCTGCAGGACGGCGACGGCGGCGCCAGGATCGTCGCGCCGCCAGGCGCGCCGCACGGTGACCGGCGCGGGCAGGCGGGCCTCGCCGGCGCTGGCCCCGGGCGCGTGGTCGGCCAGGACCGTGAGAGCCCGGAAGCGGCCGGTCTCCGCCAAGCCGGCCGTCACGTGCCAGCCGTATTGCCCAACCCCTGAGATAGCCGGCGGGAAGGGCGAGACGATGCATAGGTGCATAGGCGCGTGCAGAAAATTGTATCATTCGGGCGTCGGTCGGGTGCGAACCGCCTGCGAGAACGCCTTTTAAGGTCGTTCGCCCTGAGTCCGTCAACGATGTTGGAAACTGCTCTAAGCAACGGTGCCCGGCGGGCGCAATCCTATGGCGAGAACACTCTATCTGGCGTTGGACTTCGGCGGCACCAAGCATGCCGCGGCCCTGATCGAGGCCGATGGTTTGCCTCGATCGGGGCGTAGCTGGCTGGCGCAGGCGCGCGCCCCGGCGCCGCCGGGCAGCGATGGCGCGCGGGATCAGGCCATCATGTGGTCTCTGGCCGATGGGCTCCTGGCGCAGCACCCCGGCGACCTGATCGGCGTCGGCGTGAGCTTTGGCGGCCCGGTGGATTGGGAGGCCGGGCGCGTGATCCTCTCTCATCACGTCCCGGGCTGGGAGGCCACGCCGCTGGTGGAGATCGTGCGCGCGCGCTACGGCGCGCCAGTGGTCATGGACAACGACGCCAACGCCGCTGCGCTCGGCGAATGGCGCTTCGGCGCGGGCCGGGGCTGTGACAGTCTGCTCTACGTCACAGTCAGCACCGGCATCGGCGGCGGCTGGGTGCTGGGCGGCCGCGTGTACCGGGGCGCGGACAGCCTGGCTGGCGAGATCGGGCACCTGGCGATTGATCCGGCCGGGCCGGAGTGCGTGTGCGGCAAGCGCGGCTGCGTGGAGGCCATCGGGTCCGGCGCGAACATCGCCCGGGCTATGAATGAGCGCGCGTCCGGGCGGACCTGGACGGCGGCCGAGGTGGACGCCGCGGCCGAAGCCGGCGATTCGTCAGCGGTGGAGGTGATGGAGGCGGCGGCGCGCGCGCTGGGGACCGGCTTGGGCTACGCCATCACGCTGATGAACCCGGCGCGCGTCGTCATCGGCGGCGGGGTGTCCGGCGCGGGCGGCGTGTACTGGCGGGCGTTGCGGGCGACGGCGGCCGCCTTTGTCCTGCCCGAAATGCGCGCGCGGACCGAACGCGAGATCGTGCGGGCCGGGCTGGGCCAGGAGTCGCCGTTATGGGGGGCGGTGGCGTTGGTGGAACAAATATACAAAACAAAAAAGTAGGGGCGGGTCTCAGTAGGGGCGGGTCTCAGACCCGCCTCTACTACGACCCGCCCCTACGACCCGCCCCTATCACAACGGATCAAATCTCCGTGATGGGGATAAACACGTTCTGAGCCGCCGCCGCGCCGGCCTGGGCCGCGATGGCCTGGGCGATCTCGCGCAGGGCGCGGGCCACCGGCGACTCGGGGTGGCTGACGACGATGGGCACGCCGGCGTCACTGCCGACGCGCACCTGTGGGTCCATGGGGACCTCGCCCAGGAAGGGCGCGCCGGCCGCCTCCGCAAACGTCCGGCCGCCGCCCTGGCCGAACACGTCCATCTTCCCGCCGTCCGGCAGGAGCAGATAGCTCATGTTCTCGATCACGCCCAGGATCGGGACCTCCATCTGGCGGAAGCCCTCCAGTCCGCGCCGGGCGTCGGCCTGAGACACGGCCTGGGGCAGGGTGACGATGACGGCGCCGGTGAGCGCGAAGGCCTGGGAGACCGTCAGCTGGGCGTCGCCGGTGCCGGGCGGCATGTCGATCAGCAAATAGTCCAGCTGGCCCCAGGCCACATCGGTGAGGAACTGGCGGATGGCCTTATCCAGCATCGGGCCGCGCCAGATGATGGCCTGTTCCGGCTTGACGATGAAGCCCATCGAGAAGAACTCGATGCCGTGCGCGCGCGCCGGCGGGAGCTTGCCGTTCACGGCCGCCGGCTGGTAATCGGTCGCGCCCAGCATCATGGGCGTGTTGGGGCCGTAGATGTCGGCGTCCAGCAGGCCGACCCGGTGGCCGGCCTGGGCCAGCGCCACGGCCACGTTGACGGCGATGGTGCTCTTGCCCACGCCGCCCTTGCCGGAGGCGATGGCGACCACGGCTTTGGCCGGCATGGGGATCTGTTGCTGGGGGGGACGGGCGAACATAGATCGGTGCCTCGAAACAACAGGGCGGACAACCGTCCGCCCCTGCGAATGTGGGCGCACGCCGTGCGCCTCCGCAGAGGGGGGCGGACGGGGGGTGCGCCTGCGGATGTGGGCGGGACGGCCGTCCGCCCCTACTTTTCTGCGGCGGGGGCTGCTTTGGCGGCGGGCGCCGGCTTCGCGGCCGCCTTGGCCGCCTTCTTGGCCTCTTCCTCGGCCCGGGCCTTCTCCTCGCGCGCGTAATTGCGCGGCCGGATGCTGGCGTAGTAGCTCACCGGCTTCCCCAGTTTCTCCTTGTCGAAGATGTGGGCCGTCGTGCGGTCGTAGGACGCGATCTCGTAGTCGTGGTCCATTTTGATCGCGTCGAACGGGCAGAACTCGGCGCACAGGCCGCAGTTCATGCAGATGTCGATGTCGATGTAGAAGTTCTTGGGATCGGGGATCGGGCGGCCGGTCTTGGGGTCGTTCGAGCGCTCGATCCAGATGCACTGCGGCGGGCAGACCTTGGCGCAGATGCCGCACGACGTGCAGCGGTATTCCTTCTCCTGGCCTTTTTCCTCATACACCAGGAAGGGGAGGTAGCGGAACTCCTCCGGGATGGTGAGCTTCTCCTCCGGGTACATAACCGTGAAGGCGCCCTGGGCCTTGGGGCCCTGGCGCACTTTGAGCGCCTCCGGGTTGTAGTAGCGGCGCCCCAACCAGCGCAGGTCGTCCAGGTAGGTGTCGACGAAATGTTTGAAGACGACGCCCAGGCCGCGAATGACTCCAGATCCAAACATGATGTGTCCTCCGTCGAGACGACCATCAGGTCGTCTCGACCACGTTACCGGTCGACCTCGCCCAGCACGATATCGATGCTGCCCAGGATGCCGACCACGTCGGCGATCTTGTGGCCCTCGCACATCTTGCCGAAAGGCGTCAGGTTGATGAAAGAGGGGGCGCGCACGTGGTAGCGATACGGGTTCGGCTTGCCGTTCGAGATCACGTAGTAGCCCAGCTCGCCCTTGGGGTTTTCCACGCGGCCATAGGCTTCGCCGGCCGGGACGCGCGCCTGGTACTGCGGCTTGCCGGCCTGGATCTCGCCGCCCGGCATCTGCTCAATCACCTGGCGCAGGATCTTCAGGCTCTCGCGCGCCTCGTCCAGGCGCACCAGGTAACGGTCGTAGATGTCGCCGTGGTAGCGCACCGCCACGTTGAAATCGAAGCGGTCATAGAGGCTGTAGGGCTCGGCCTTGCGCACGTCGTAGGGCACGCCGGAGCCGCGCAGCACCGGGCCGCCCACGCTGTAGGCGATGGCGTCCTCGGCCGAGAGCACGCCCACGCCGATGGAGCGCGAGCGGACGATCTCGCTGTGGGTCAGGTAGGCGTCGATCTCGTCCAGGGCGCGCGGCAGGCGTTCGTAGACGATCTCCTTCACGGCCGCAAAGGCGTCGTCGGTGATGTCGCGGGCGACGCCGCCGAAGCGCATGTAGTTGCACATCATGCGCGAGCCGGCCGTCGCCTCGAAGATGTCCAGGATCAGCTCGCGCTCCTTGATCATGTACAACGCCGGCGTGAAGAAGGCGCCCAGGTCGTTGAGCAGGAAGCCGATGCCCCAGGTGTGGTTGATGATGCGGGTCAGCTCCACCATCATCACGCGCAGGTACTCGGCGCGCTCCGGGGGCTTAATGCCCATCAGCTTCTCCACGGCCAGCACGTAGCCGTGGTTGTTGGACATCGAGGTGATGTAGTCCAGTCGGTCGGTGAACGGGATGTTCTGCAGGAAGGTGTTGCGCTCGCCGATTTTCTCGTGGTTGCGGTGCAGATAGCCCATCACCGGCTCGAGCTTGACGATGGTCTCGCCGTCCAGGGTGGCCACGATGCGGAAGACGCCGTGCGTGGACGGGTGCTGCGGGCCGAGGTTGACCGTCACCAGGTCGGTGCGCATGCCCTCGGCGCTGACGCCCGTCCCGCCGGTCGGCAGGCTGCCGTACACGGCCTGGTCCGCCTGCTCGTGCCAGCCCTCCAGCGTGAAACCCTCCGGGTAGACGACGTTGTGCCCGAAGGGGGTGGTCTCCTCGGCGCGGTGCACCTGGCCGCCCGGCCAGCGCGAGTCGAAGGGCTTGCCGTCGCTCTCGAAATAGGCTTCTTTCCAATCCTTGCGCATCGGATGGCCGTTAAAGCCCTCCCACATCAGGATGCGCTTGAGGTCCGGGTGGCCCGTGAACTTGATCCCGTACAGGTCCCAGGCCTCGCGCTCCTGGAAGTTGGCGCCCGGCCAGACCGGGGTGAGCGATGGCAGGACGGCGTTCTCGCGCGGGGTCTGCGCTTTCAGCACTACGGCCGGCCCGCCGGTCTTGGTGTTGTAGAGATGGTAGACCATCTCGCACTGGCCCTGCTCGAGGTAATCCACGGCGGTGGCCGACGAGCAATAATCGTAACCGTGCCTGTCGCGCAGGGCGGTGGCGACCTCAACCAGTCTGTCCGGCTTGACGATGTAGCCGCTGTAGCCCTTGCGGGCGTCGGGCGTCACATCGCCCGGGAATTCTTGATCGAGCTTGATCGCGGTGGCGGTGGGGGCGGGAGCGACGGTCATGGTGAGTCCTTATCGGGCGGGTCACACCCCGCCTTTACGCGGTGGTCGGCTCAGCGGGCGCGGCCTGGGCGGCGTTCAGCTGGGCCGCGGCGGCCTGGGCGGCGCGCTGACGCAGCAGCGGCGCGTGGCGCGGGTCGATCAGGTCCGGGCCCAGGATCGGCACCGGGATCGGCTCGGACGGGCCCTTGTTGCCGCCGAACGGATACCACGGCACGCTCATGATCGACTGGCCGTCGATCTTCTTCTGGAGCGTGATCAGGCCGTTGAGCAGCGCCTGCGGGGTGGGCGGGCAGCCCGGGATGTACACGTCCACGGGGATGAACTTGTCGATGCCGGAGACGACGTTGTAGCCTTCTTTGAACGGGCCGCCGCCGCTGGCGCACGCGCCCATGGCGATCACGTACTTGGGCTCCGGCATCTGGTTGTACAGCCGCACGATCTGCGGCACCATCTTCTTGGTGACGGTGCCGGAGACGATAAGCATGTCCGCCTGGCGCGCCGACGGCCGCATGACCTCCATGCCGAAGCGGCTCAGGTCGTAGCGGGAGGCGGCGGTGGCGATCATCTCAATGGCGCAGCAGGCCAGGCCGAACATCATGGGCCAGAGCGAGTTGCGGCGGCTCCAGTTGTAGATCTTGTCCAGCGTGGTGACGAACACGTTGGATTGGGCTTCCGCCGGGACCTGAATATCCGGGTGCGCCAGTTCCTTCTGGATCGCGCTCATAAAGGGTTCCTTTCCTCGTACCACTCTTGGTAGATGGCCTGGAGTAACTCGTCGTTGACGAGCTGGGGTTCGTCTTTGAACTCTGGCAGGGCGACCACCCAATTATAAAGCATGTTCAAAGTGACGCTCTCCAGATCGGCGCCGGGGTGGAGGGCATTCAACCGACGGGCGATGGCGTAAGACGAATCCCAGTACAACTCTTCGGTGCTCATGCCAGGCCGCCTCGGCTGCGCCCGATTGTGCCGTCTTTCTCAATCAAGTAAATTATACTCAACTTTGCCTTAAATATTCAATAGAGCCGGCTATTCACCCGGGGTGCTTGCCAGCAGCCACAGTGGGCACGAAACCGTGCTCCAAGCTGTCGTAGACCGACTTGAATGGCGCCAGCCAGACGGCCCCGGTCCCCTCAAAGGTCTGCAGGAGGCCCTCGCCGGACATGGCGCTGCCAAACAGGCCCTTGGTGGAGCGCTCGACGCGGAAGTTCAGGTTGCCGGAGCGCAGGATGGCAAAGCTGCCGTCCACCGAGAGCTTCTCGTTGTTGAGCGTGATTTTGTGGAGTTCCTTCTCCGGGACCGGGCTCACCAGGGCCACGGTGCCGGTTCCGGTCAGTTTGGTCTGGAACAGGCCCTCGCCGCCCAGCACCGCGCCGGAGATGGACTTGATGATCTCGATGTCGACCTTGACCCCGGACGAACTGGCGTAGTAGATGCCCTTGTCCACGACGATGGCGCCGTTCTCCAGCGCGTACAGGACGATGTGGCTGAAGGTCGGCTCAAGATAGACCACGCCGCGGCCCTTGTAGGTGGGCCGGATGATAGTCTCGCCGGTGAGCTGGCTTTTGAGCAGGCCGCCCACCGACGGCGCTTTGGCGCGGGCTTCGATGCGGCCGTGCATGTAGTGCAGGGCGCCCTGCTCAGTGGTGATCTCGTCGTCCTCGAGCGTGATTTTCACCTGCTTGAGCGTCACGCCGGACTGACGCAGGTAGTGCAGCTTCTGGGCGATGCCGGGCGAGTTGCCTCCCTCGAGCTGGTGGTGGATCACTTCAAATTTCGCCATTGGTCGCTCCTGAAAATGCATTTGCCACAGATTGCACGGATTTCGGTTCCAGCCTTATTTCCGGGACGATCTCGAATTTGAGGCAGGCATGGGCCTGGCGCAGGGCGGCCTCCACCTCGCCCGGCGTCTCGGCGCGGGCGAAGATGAAGCCCAGGTAGCTGTCGCCCTCCGGCAGCGGGACGAGCGGATAGTCCAGCGGGGTCGTGATCTCCACCCGCTCGACGCCCGGCACGGCCTGCGCCGCCTCCACGCCGGCGACGCCGCGTAGCAGGCCCGCGCCCGGGGTTGGGATCATCATCACGCCGCCCGCGCGCCTCTCGCGGTGGGCGGCCTCCACCGGCAGCCCCAGCGCCTGGCGCAGGATCAGCTCCTCCAGCGATACGTCGGCCCGGTGCGTGAAGCGCAGCGCCTGCGAGCACAGGCCGCCGATGGAGCGGGCGGCGACCTCCACCAGGACCGGCCCGGTTTCGTTCACGCGCAGCTCCGCGTGCACCGGCCCCTCGCGCAGGCCCAGCGCCGCGCAGGCCTGGCGTGTCGCCGCGGCGATGGCCGCCTGGGTCCCGGCCGGCAACCGCGACGGCGTCACGTAGATCGTCTCCTCAAAGAACGGCCCGTCGAGCGGGTCGGGCTTGTCGAACAGCGCCAGCACGGTCAGCGCGCCGTCGCTCAGCAACCCTTCCAGCGCCGCCTCGCGGCCGGGGATGAAGGCCTCCACCACCAGGTCGTCACAGCCGGTCCGGGACAGGATCCGGCGCAGCCGCTCGAAGCGTTCCACGAACTCAAAGGCGTTGTCGGCCCGCATCACGCCCTTGCTGGCCGAGAGCCGGGTCGGTTTGAGTACGCACGGGAAGCCGATGCCGCTCGCCGCGATGGTCTCGGCGATGTCTTCGGGGTCGTCGTGGACCGTGAACGCCTGGAAGCGCGGCGAGGGGACGCCGGCCGCCGCGAAGCGCGCGCGCATGCGGGCTTTGTCCTGTGCGGCCTCGGCGGCCTCCGGGGCGTTGTGGGGCAGGCCCAGCGCGGCGCTGGCGCGCGCGGCCACCACCGTGCCGGAGTCGTCCACGCCCAGGATGGCGCGCACCGGGTGCGCCCGCGCATACTCGAGGACGGCCGCCGTCGCCGCGCCCAGGTCGCGGTAATCGAGCGCCAGCCGGCCCGGCGCCGGTTTGAGCAGCGGCGGAGGCACATCCAGGCCCAGCACCACCTCCAGCCCGAGTTTTTTCGCGGCGGAGAGGAAGGCCCGGTTGCGGTACGTGCGGGAGGAGGCGAGCAACAGGAGGCGGCCGGGGGCGGCTTCGGTCATACGGATGGATTATAGCGTGGCCGGGCAACTCTCCGGCCCGCCCACCGCGGCTCACCCGGGAATCCGTTCGGCCGGCTCACGGCTGTAGGGTTGAACTCAAGTATACTCAGCGGCATCACGGCAAGGAGAAAGGGATGAGTCGCTACCTGCTCACCGGCGCCGCCGGCTTCATCGCCGCCCGGGTCGCCGAACTGCTGCTGGCCGATGGCCACACGGTGGTGGGGCTGGACAACCTCAACGACGCCTACGATGTGCGCCTGAAGCGCTGGCGTCTGCAACGGCTGCAGGCGCAGCCGGGCTTCAGGTTTCATCACGCCGATATCCGCGACCGGGCGGCGCTGGAGGGGGTGTGGTCGGCCGCCGGCCCGTTCGACGCCGTCCTCAACCTGGCCGCGCGCGCCGGCGTGCGTTATTCGGTGCAGGACCCGTGGGTCTACCTGGAGACGAACGCGACCGGGGCGCTCAACCTGCTGGAGCTGTGCCGCCGCTCCGGCGTCCGCAAGTTCGTCCTGGCCTCCACCTCCAGCCTGTACGGCAGCCACAACCCGCTGCCCTACCGCGAAGACGCCGACACGGACCGGCCGCTGTCGCCGTATGCGGCCTCCAAGAAGGCGGCCGAGGCCCTGTGCCACGCCTATCATCACCTGCACCAGCTCGACGTGACCGTGCTGCGCTATTTCACGGTCTACGGCCCGGCCGGCCGCCCGGACATGAGCCTGTTCCGTTTCGTCCAGTGGGTGGATGAGGGGCGGCCGGTCACGATCTACGGCGACGGTCAGCAGTCGCGTGACTTCACCTACGTGGACGATATCGCCCGCGGCACGGTGGCGGCCCTGCGCCCGCTGGGATATGAGGTCATCAACCTCGGCTCGGATCGGCCCGCCCGGCTCATCGACATGTTGCGGCTGGTGGAGCGCCTGCTCGGCAAGACGGCCCGGATCGACTTTCAACCGGCTCACCCGGCGGACGTGCCTGCGACCTGGGCGGACGTCGGCCGCGCCGGCCGCCTGCTGGACTGGGAGCCGACCGTCACTTATGAAGAGGGCGTGGCCCGCCTGGTGGAGTGGTATCGGCGCGAGCGAGATTGGGCGCGCGATATCAGGACGGATTGATGAGGGTGACCCGGCCCTCGGCGGCGCGGTAGAGCCGGTCCCGGATAGCCAGCCCCAGCCCGGCCTGCTCCGGGAGCCGCGCCAGGATCACGTCCACGCCGCGGGCGTCCAGCGCGCGCAGAGCCGCGAACAGGCGCTGGCCGACCGTCCCCAGTTCGGCCGCCGGTCCCAGCCGCTCGACGGCCGCCGCCAGCGCTTCGAACCCGGCGGCCTCCTCGTCCGGGGCGAGCACCCCCACCGATTGTCCGAGCGACTCCAGCTCGCGCGCGGCGGCCTGCATCGCGGCCAGGACGGCCGGGCGCGGCCCGTCGAAAATCCGCAGCGCGGCGCGCGGCGCGTAATGCTTGAGGAACTGCCCCGGCGCCGGCGCCGTTTCGGATTCGGTTTCCAGAAAACGCGCCTGCACCACACAGTCCGGCGCGAATCGCCGGATGGCCTCCAGCGGCAGCCCGCCCGGCCGCAGGATCACGGGCGGCGTCCGGGTGACGTCCAGGATGGTCGATTCCAGCCCAATGGTCACCGGCCCGCCGTCCAGCACGATGTCCACCCGATCCGCCAGATCATCCAGGACGTGCTGAGCCGTTGTCGGGCTGGGGCGCGCGAAGCGATTGGCGCTCGGCGCGGCAATGGGGAGGCCGCTCGCCTCCAGCAGCGCCTGGGCGACGGGGTGAGCCGGCGCGCGCACCGCCACTGTCGGCCCCCCGGCTGTGACCGCATCCGGCACCTGCGGTCCGCGCGGCAGGACCAGGGTGAGCGGGCCGGGCCAGAAGGCCTCGGCCAGCGTCCGCGCCAGAGGGGGGGCGGCGGCGGCCACGCGCGGCAGGGCGGCCAGGCCGGGCACGTGCACGATGAGCGGATCGGACGCGGGCCGGCCCTTGGCGCGAAAGATGCGCTCGACGGCCTCGGCGTTCAGGGCGTCGGCGCCCAGGCCATAGACGGTCTCCGTGGGGAAGGCGACTAGACCGCCTGCTCGCAGGCGGGCGGCGGCCAGGGCGAGGGCGTCGGCCGCCGGATGGGCCGGGTCCAGGCGAAGCACACGGGTGATGGGCACGAGGGGGATTATAAAGGCCTATAACTCGCTCCGACCTGACCCGGGGCCGCGGCGAGCTGCGCCTGGCGCTCTTTCGGAAGGTGTGGCCGCCGGCGTCTGAGGCGCGGACACTTACCGGGATTCGCCGCCGGCCGGACCGAGCAGGGCATCCGTCCTGGCGGCCATGATCAGGTCGTTGCGATGCAGGCCCCGGATTTTGTGCGTCCACCATTGGACCGTCACACGGCCCCATTCGGTCAGGATCGCCGGATGGTGGCCCTCCGCCTCGGCCAGGGCCCCCACCTGGTTGGTGAAAGCCAGGGCCTCCGCAAAGTTGGCAAACTTGAAGACGCGTTCGAGCCGCCGGATGCCGTCCCGTTCCAGGAGCGTCCATTCGGGGATCTGCGGGCGCAGCTCGGCCAGTTCGGCCTCGGTCACCTGGGGCGAGTCCTTGCGGCAGGCGGTGCACTTTTGTTCGGCCAACATGCTCATGTGGACCTCCACCATTCGATCATGCTCACAGGTAAAGCCTGGTTATAAGATAACATATATGGGCGCGGCGCGGCCGGCTTGCGGGTTTCCCAAAACTCCGGTATCACTGGGTTGGCCCGCGCCGATCAGGCCGGGCCGACGCCTGTGCCGCGCACTATCCTGCACCTGGACCTGGACGCCTTCTTCTGCTCGGTCGAGGAGGTGCTCGACCCCGGACTGGCCGGAGTCGCCTTCGCGGTCGGCGGCCGGGCCGACGCGCGCGGCGTGATCTCCACGGCCTCTTACGCGGCGCGCCAGTTCGGCGTGCACTCGGCCATGCCTACGGCCCAGGCGCTGCGCCTGTGCCCGCACCTCCGGCTGCTGCCCGCCCGGCACAAGGTCTATGCCGATTACTCCCGCAAGGTGATGGCGCTCCTGGCCGACGTCACGCCCGTCATCGAGCCGGTCTCCATCGACGAGGCGTTTCTGGACCTCACCGGCGACCCGCGGCCGGGCGCGGAGGTGGCGGCGCGCCTGAAGCGACGGATCAAGGACGAGACCGGTCTGCCCTGCACGCTGGGCGTGGCCGGCAACAAGTTGGTCGCCAAGATCGCCACCAACGTCGGCAAGCCGGACGGCCTGGTGGTGGTGCCGCCCGGCGAGGAGGCCGCCTTCCTGGCGCCGCTGCCGCTCACGCTGCTCTTCGGCGCCGGGCCGAAGACGCGGGCCCGGCTCGCCGAGCTGGGCTTGCGCACGATCGGCGACGTGGCCGCCTGGCCGGCGGACGACCTGGCGCGGCGCTTCGGTGCGCACGGCGCGGCGCTGGCGCGGCACGCGCGCGGCCTCGACGACCGCCCGGTGGCGACCGGCTACGAGGCCAAGTCGATCTCCAGCGAAACGACCTTCGCGCGCGACGTGAGCGACGGCGAGGCCCTGCGGCGCAAGTTCCTGGAGCTGGCGGAGGAGGTCGGCGCGCACCTGCGCCGCGACGGCCTGTCGGCGCGCACGGTGAAGATCAAGGTGCGCTGGCCGCCGTTCGAGACGCTCACACGCCAGACCACGCTGGCCCGGCCCACCGACCTGGACGACGAGTTGTTCGCCGCCGCCTGGGCGCTCTTTCAGACGGTGTGGTCGCCGGGCCGCCGGGTGCGCCTGGTCGGCGTGGGCGCCGCCGGGCTGATGGAGGCCGCGCGCCAGCTGGATATCTTCGGCGAGGGCGACCAGGAGCGCAAGGCGCGGCTGGCGCGCACCATCGACGCGCTGCGCGAGAAGTATGGCGAGCGCGCCATCCAGCGGGCGGCGCTGGCGAAGAAGCAGGAGAAGCGTTGACGGGTCCGGGACACGGATGAGCGCGGCTGGCTCGAGTTGTTGAGAGGTCTCCGTGAAATCAGCGCCATCCGTGTCCATGAGTTTGGGACAGGCCCGGTCAGCGTAATCGTTCCCGGATCAGGAGCAAGCCCGTGACGGATGAAACGAAACCCCTCGCCTGCGCCAATTGCGGCCAGCGCCTGGACCCGGCCGACAAGTTCTGCCGGGAGTGCGGTCTGCCCACCATGCGCCGCGCGGCCGAGCGCCAGCGGATCCCGGCGGCGCCGCCGGACACGGGCGAGATGAAACGCGCCCTGAACGCCGTGCCGGACCCGCAGCCGTTCATGCGGCTGGAGGCCGGGCCGGAGGATACGGAACGCGTCGCGCCGCCCGTCGCCCCGTCGGCGGACGGGCCGTTGACGCGGGCCGACACGCCGCCGGAGACCACCGGCGACGTGCTGCGCGCCACCAGCCCCACCCAGGCCGTCCAGATGGCGTCGTCCACGCTGCTCATGCTCATCGGCCTGATGGTGGTCCTGGCTGTGGCCGGCGCGGTCCTGTTGATCGTGGCGCTGCGCGGATAAAGACCCCCGGGCTTCGCCTGCTCCCGTTCCTGATCATGGCGGCGCTCGCCGGCCCTGGCCCAGGCCCCGGACCCCGGCGAGCGGCCGCCGTGTCCGCCCCGGTCCTCAAGCGGCAGCGCGGCGGCTGCTTCAGCAGCTGGTGCCAGACCGGCTGGTACGCCTCGCCCGCCGTGGCCGACCTGGACAACGACGGTCAGGCGGAGGCGATCTTCGCAACCTGGACGCAAAAGGGCAGCCACGCCGCCGGACAGCTCATCATCGCCAGCTCGACCGGCGCACAGCTGCATGCCGTGAGCCTGCCGCGCAGCAGCGCCGGCTGGGACGGGGCGCTGGCTGCGCCGACGCTGGCCAACATTGATGGCGACGCCGATCGGGAGATGGTGATCGGCACGGCGCACATGGGCGTGGTTGCTTACGATCTGCCCGACACAGCCGGCGCGCGCGTGCTGTGGGGCACGGGGCGCGGCTCGTACCTGCGCTCCGGCACGCCGGTCGTCTGCCTGACGCCGCCTTCCAGCTCAGCCACGCCGCTGCCGCCTGCCGGTCCTTTTAGCATCTTCATGCCGCTGGTAAGCCGAGGATGCTGAGAAGTTTCAAGGCAACTTAATTATGGACGCACAAGGGGGTTGAAAGACATGCTCTACTGAATTGGAGTTTTGACTAACTCCACTGCCCTCGGTGAAAAGCCGAGGGAGGTCACGCACCTTATCAACTCAAACTGACGGCGATTTCAGCCTTTCTTGACCACCGGGCAACGGGGTCGGT
>DAOUAB010000050.1:0-3509 GCA_034434015.1 Anaerolineales bacterium | reverse complement strand
CCCGGTTACAAGGAGAACGCCGGCATCTTCTGCCACACCAACCCGTGGATCATGATCGCCGAGACGATCGCCGGGGACGGCGACGCCGCCCACGACTATTACCTGCGCATCAACCCGTCGGCCCGCGAACCGCTGGCCGACCTGCACCGCTGTGAGCCGTACGTCTACGCCCAGATGATCGCGGGCCGCGACGCCGCCGCGCACGGCGAGGCCAAGAACTCGTGGCTCACCGGCACCGCCGCCTGGAACTTCGTGGCCATCACCCAGCACATCCTGGGCCTGCGGCCCACCCTCGACGGTCTGCAGGTGAGGCCCGTCATTCCGAAGGGCTGGCCCGGCTTCACGGCCACGCGCCTGTTCCGGGGCGTGGCCTATCACATCCGCGTCGAGCGCACCGGCCCCGGCCACGCCGTCCAGCTGATGATGGATGGTCAGCCGATCGCCGGCGACGTCGTGCCGCCGCCGGCCGCCGGCCGCGCCAGCGTCAACGTTCATGTCCGCCTCGGCTGAGCCCGCCGCGCCGGACGGGCGCCCGCGCGTCAACCAGATCGGTTACCGGCCCGGCCAGCCCAAACTGGCCGTGGTCGCCGATCCGCCGCCCGAATGGACCTGCCTCAGGCTGCTGGACGAGGCCGGGCGCACGGTCTTCACCGGCCCGCTGGTCCGGCGCGGCTTCGACCCGGACAGCGGCGAGGCCGTGGCGCACGGCGACTTCAGCGCAGTCCAGACCCCGGGCCGCTACCGCGTCCAGGCCGGCCACCGCCTCTCCCACCCGTTCACCATCGGCCCGGACGTGTATCGCGACGCGCTCCGGCTGGCCGCGCGCTGGTTCTACCTGCAACGCTCCGGCGCCGACAAGGCCGACCCGCTCACCGGCTTCAGCCACCGGGCCGATCACACCGCGCCCGCCCTCGTGTGGGGCGCGCCCGGCGAGACCCGCGACGTGAGCGGCGGCTGGTGGGATGCCGGCGACTATGGCCGCTACGTGCCGCCGGCGGCGACCACGCTCATGTCGCTGTTGTACGCCTACCGTTTCAACCCCGGCTTCTTCGCCGACGGCAGTCTGAGCCTGCCGGAGAGCGGGAACGGCGTCCCGGACCTGCTGGATGAAATGCGCTGGGAACTGCGCTGGCTGCTCAAGATGCAGCGCGCCGACGGCGCCGTCCATCATAAGGCCACCTGTTCGGGCTTCCCGGGCATGGTCGGGCCGGACGCCGTCGCTTTGCCCGTCTACGTCTACGCAGTCAGCACCTGGGCGACGGCCCAGTTCGCGGGCGCGCTGGCCGAGGCCAGCCTGGCCTATCGGCCGTGGGATGAGGCCTTCGCCGCAAGCCTGCTGGAGGCCGCGGCGCGGGCCTGGCGCTGGCTGGCCGCGCATCCCGAACGCGTCCCCGCCGGCGGGTTTCGCAACCCGGACATTTCTGGCGGCCCGTACAGCCTGCCCGAGCGCGACGAGTCCGAGTATCGCCTGTGGGCGGCCGCCAGCCTCCTCCACGCCACCGGAGACCCGGCTTACCGCCAGGCCTTCGACGCGCTCTGGCGGCGGCCGGCCGCGCGGCCTGTGGACGGCCTGTACTGGTGGGGCGGCCGCGTCTTCGCCATGCAGGCCTATCTCGACAGCGCCGGCGGCGACCCGGCCCGGCAAGCCGAGATCCGCGACGTCATGAGGGCGCAGGCCGGGGTCATCCTGGGCGTGATCGAACGGACCGGCTATCGCGTGGCGCTCACCGGGGCCGCCGACGAGTTCGGCTACGATTGGGGCTCCAACACCCTGGCCCTCGGCTATGCGACGTACCTGCTGCTCGTGAACGCGTTCGCGCCGGACCCACGGCTGACGGCCGGCGCCGCCGCCCAGCTCGATTACGTGCTCGGCGTCAACCCGCCCGGCAAGTGCTACGTGAGCGGCCTGGGCGCCGACCCGGTCCAACATCCACACCACCGGCCGAGCGCCGCCCTGGGCCGCGCTTTGCCCGGCATGGTGACCGAGGGCGCCAACGCCATGAACGTCGGCGGCGACCCGGTGTTGCAGCCCCTCGGCGACGCCGGTCTGCCCTGCGCCAAACGCTACGCCGACAACGCGGGCTCCTGGGCCACCAACGAGCCGACGCTGTACGCCAACGCCGCCTTCGCCGCCGTCGCCGCCTGGTTTGCCGGAGCGTGACAAGCCATTCACGCTGAGCGCAGCCCGTTGGGGCGCGGTCGAACCGTGAGCGGTTATAATCCCCCAGTTCAGCAACGGCCGCTTCCATCGGCTGGTAAAGGAGATCAAATGCCGCTCGCTTTTCCAGAGGGGTTCCTGTGGGGGACCGCTACCGCCGCTTACCAGATCGAGGGCGCCTGGACCGAGGCCGGCAAGGGCGAATCGATCTGGGACCGCTTTGCGCACACGCCCGGCAAAATCGAGGACGCCAGCCACGGCGACGTGGCCTGCGACCATTACCATCGCTGGCGCGACGACGTCGCCCTGATGAAGGCCCTTGGCCACAACGCCTACCGTTTCTCCATCGCCTGGCCGCGCGTGCTGCCCCACGGCCGCGGCCCCGTGAACGAGGCCGGCCTGGATTTCTACAGCCGGCTGGTGGACGAGTTGCTCGGGGCCGGGATCACGCCCATGGTCACCCTCAACCACTGGGACCTGCCGCAGGCGCTCTTCGAGGCCGGCGGCTGGCCGGCCCGCGCCACGGCCGGGGCCTTTGTGGAATACGCCGACCTGGTCACGCGCGCCCTGGGCGACCGCGTGAAGCACTGGATCACGCACAACGAGCCGTGGTGCATCTCGTTCTTGGGCTACCAGATCGGGGAGCATGCGCCCGGCTTCAAGGACGACTGGCGGAACGCCATCGCCGCCAGCCATCACCTGCTGCTCTCGCACGGCTGGGCGGTGCCTGTCATCCGCCGCAACAGCCCCGGCGCCGAGGTCGGCATCACGCTCAATCTGACGCCGGTCACGGTCGCCTCGCCCAGCGCCGCCGATTACCACGCCGGCCGGCGCTTCGACGGCTACTTCAACCGCTGGTTCCTGGACCCGCTCTACGGCCGCGGCTACCCGGCCGACATGGCCGCCGAGTATTCAGCCGCCGGCTACTGGGACGGGGCGCTGGTGCAGGCCGGCGACCTGAACGTCATCGCCACGCAGACCGACTTCCTGGGCGTGAACTACTACAGCCGGTATCTGGCGCGCGACGAGCAGGCCGCCGACAACGCCCCCCAGGTGGAATTCCCGGCGCCCCGCGCGGAATGGACCGACATGGGTTGGGAGGTCTACCCGGACGGGCTCTACCAGCTGCTCGTCCGCCTGCATTTCGATTATCAGCCGGCCAGGCTGTATATCACCGAAAACGGTGTGAGCTACGGGGATGGGCCGGACGCACAGGGCCGTATCGCCGACGCCCGGCGCATCCGCTATCTGCGCGACCACTTCGCGGCCGCCCATCGCGCCCTCCAGGCCGGCGTCCGGCTGCGCGGCTACTTCGTCTGGTCGTTCATGGATAATTTCGAATGGGCGCACG